>JBBTCX010000350.1:17452-30833 GCA_038043045.1 Planctomycetota bacterium
AACACGGTTACCTATACCGGGGGGATGAATCCGGAGCCGTGGGAAGTGCGGGTTCATGTTTCGCCTTCCGTTCCCACAATTCCCGGCAACATGACGGCCACCAAGACCCACCCGAACGGGGGTACGTTTGATTCGTTTCTTCCTGTTCGACCGGTGTTTATTTTCACTCGGGTTTCGGACATGGCTGTGAGAATATTGGACACGGGACTCTTGGGATTCCCGCCGTTGCAACTTCAATCAACAGGGGATCCGTTTGTTCATAACGTCAATCCCGCGCTGAACATCATCACGGAACCGGGATGTGTCTTTGTACCCGGAGTGGTTGAGATGTTGCCAGGAAACATCACGTCGCAGGTGGTGCAGACTTTTGATGAGCTCACGATCGATGGAGGGAACACAGTTACCCACACCATCTGTCCCACGCAACAGCGGTTTTGCGTACACGTCGTAACATGCGAGAACTCGGCGTTCAAGGGCGCGTGCTATCAAAGCTGCCCGGTAGATTGCGGGGATCAGTGTATTGGAGTGCCATGCGTGGACACTTGTGCGGAATTTGACGCCAAATGCGGACCGGACTGTTGCATAGGGTACGGCGTGGTGGCGTGCATGGTTCCGCCCCCGTTGCCCGCGTGTCCGGCTGGAGACCCGTGCAACTGTACCGCGCAACCAGGAGCCTGCTGTGATCCCCTGGGGTTCTGCACCATCGTGGTCGAGGAGTGCGAATGTGACGCCATCGGCGGTAGATTTCAGCCGGGGGTTTTAGATTGTGGCCCCTTTGGTGCGTGTTGTTTTGGAGACGGAACATGCCAGGCAATGAATCGTGCGTGCTGCACAAACCTCGGTGGGGTCTTTGAAGGCGGCAATTGCGATCCGCCTCAAGAGTGCTGTTTCGGTACGGATTGTCAGATGATCGATCCCGAGTGCTGTACGTTGCTCGGCGGAATTCCCGGTCCGGGCATGTGCGATCCACCCCAATCCTGCTGTTTGCCTGGGGGGGCATGTTTGGAGACCGATCCATTTTGTTGCCAGATCATCGGCGGTATGTCATTGCCGGGTCCTTGTGATCCACCGAGAGAATGCTGTTTGCCCGGTGGCGCCTGCATCCTGGCCGATCCGGAGTGCTGTTTGATTGTTTATGGTGGAACTCCAGGCGTAGCCGGGAGCATTTGCGATCCGCCGGCAAAGTGCTGTATGGGAGACGGAACGTGCTTGAACGCCGAACCCGATTGTTGTTTTAACGTTCTCATGGGAACCCCGTTTCCCGGTGATCTTTGCGATGTTCCGCCGGTGGGCTGTTGTTTCCCGAATGGAAACTGCATCGATACCGATGCCCAATGTTGCCAATTGGCCGGCGGAACGCCGACGGTTGATCTCTGCGAACCGTTTGAGGCCTGTTGCGGACCGACGGGCGGTTGCACGCAGGAAGAACCGGACTGCTGTTTGGTAATTTCCAACGGATTCGCCGACGGAGTTCGCATGTGCAATCCTGACCGGCGATGCTGCGGAGGAATCTACGGCGGCAATCAACAAGATTGCGTCGACGACGACCCGTTATGCTGCACCAACCGTTTTGGAACGCCGGTTGCGGGGGCATGCGTAGCTCCCGAAGCGTGTTGCCAAGGCGACCTCACTTGCGTGATGGCTGATCCGGAATGTTGTGAACAAGCATTCGGCGGAACGGCCATGGGAGCGGGCACGTCCTGTTCCTTCATCCAGGCGTGCTGCTTGGGGAATGGAACGTGCCTGATGCTCGATCCGCTGTGCTGTTTGAACATTCTAGGAACGCCGCAAGGGATTGGGTCGGTCTGTTCCCCAGCAAACCAATCCTGCTGTTTCCCGAATGGCACTTGTCAGATGCTCGATCCGATCTGTTGCGATGATGAAGGCGGGATTCCGGGCGGACCGGGTTCCGATTGCGACAACAGCGGAGCATGTTGTTTGGATACCAATGCGAACGGCGTGCCCGATGCGTGTCAGGTCATGGCACAAGATTGCTGCGTGACGCTTGGTGGCACTTTTCAAGGCGCGGGCACCGCGTGCGGACAGGTTGGCGCCTGTTGCTATGGCATCACCGGCGGTGCGTGTGAGAACATGCCCGAGAATTGTTGCGACGACGTCCTGGGCACGTTCCAAGGCCCGGGGAGCATGTGCCTCGGCGATGGGAATGGCGACGGCAGTGACGACGCCTGTGGTTGCGTCTGCAAGACCGATGTGAACAAGAACGGAATCACGGATATCGATGACCTCCTGCTCGCGTTGCAGTGCCATTGCGATCAGATCCTCATTCCCAATTGCGATGTGAATTGCGACGGGGTGAGTTCACTTACGGATATCGGAGCCATCGTCGCGTGCATGTTCAACCCTGGGCCAGGCTGCTGCACTGGGCCGACGGGAACTTGTACCAACGTTCCGGGATTCGGAGTCTGCTTTGAAATGTCCGGTCCAAACTGCGCAGCGGTCGGCGGTACGTACGGCGGCGACGGAACTTCGTGCTATCCATCGCCGTGCGATTGTGACAGCAACGGCAGACCGGACGACTGCGACATCGCTTGCGGGCCTCCGGGCGGACCGTGCGATATCCCCGGTTGCGGCATGGGATTGGATTGCGACAACGACGGGATCCTCGATTCATGCGAGGACCCACAGCCGAGTTGTCCGTGCACGACCAACCTGGAATGCGACGACGGGGTGAGCTGCACGTGCGACAAGTGCGACATGGGCACCTGCATTCACTTTCCGGTGACATTCGGTGACACCAGCTGCGACTGCATCGGTCCGGACCTTGAAGACTTGATTTGCATTTTGCTGGGTTTTGCCAACTACGCAGATTGCCCGAATTCGGACTTGGCGAATCCGGAGTGCACGCCGGACGGGATCATCGATGTGGATGACTTGATCCTGGTGCTCGGTGCGATCGCGGGCGAACCCAGTCCGTGCTTCTGCGGGCCTTGCACGGCCGCGTGCTGTTACGCGGGCGGAGTCTGCACAATGGAATCGCCGTTTACCTGCCTGGACACCAGCGGCGATTTCCAAGGTGCCGGTACTTGTTGCGATCCGACGGCCGTGTGTATTCCAGTCACGTGTCCGTAGGTGACGTGACCAGGCACTGGGTGTGAGTTCAAGAGAATAGTTCCCCCGATCGGCGACTCAGATGGAGTGGCCGGTCGGGGGTTTTTCTAGGCGCGATTCGATGAATGCCGCGTTCGAGACGACGCAGGTTGGATCGTCGACGCGGACCCCACGGTCTTGCGAGATTGGTTCGCGAAGGCGGTCACCTCACGACACACGTCGTCAACTTCCTCCGAAGTTGTAAAAGGGCATAGGGGCAGCGATAGGAGTTCGCCGGAGAAGCGGACGGTGTTGGTCAGCGGATTCGGAACCATGCACGCGCCACGAAACGCCGGTTGGTTGTTGATGGAAACGGGATAGTGAATTCCCGCGCCGATTCCTTTGGAGCGAAGATGCTCCATCAATTTTTCGCGCCGAAGCGTTCGAACCACGAACAAATGATTCGCGTGCTCAATAGGGTCCAGCGCGGTGGGAAGAATGACATCCGAATCGGCCAGGGCTTCTCGATATTGATCGGCCAACGCGGTTCGCACTTGATTCCATTGATCCAGATGGCGAAGCTTTGCTCGAAGAACGGCGGCCTGGATTCCGTCCAAGCGGCTGTTGATTCCCAGTTGCTCGTGGTGATATTTCCGCGAAGAGCCATAGTTCCGCGACGAGCGAATCCAATGTGCCAGCCCTTCGTCATCGGTGGTTACGGCGCCGCCGTCTCCAAGAGCGCCGAGGTTTTTTGACGGATAAAAACTAAACGCGGCCGCGTGACCTAAACTTCCACAACGGCGGTTTTTGTACTTGGCGCCGTGGGCTTGGCAGGCATCCTCAATCACATATACGTCATGCTCCTCAGCCACCCCGCGAATGGCATCCATGTCGGCGGGTTGGCCGTACAGGTGAACAGGCAAAATGGCCCTTGTGCGAGAGGTGATCGCGGCGGACAACTTGGTGGCATCGAGGTTGTAGGTACGAGGATCGTGATCGATCAACACGGGTGTTGCGTCTGCATTTCGGATGGCCAACGCGGTGGCGGCGAAGGTATTGGCAACGGTGATGACTTCATCGCCTTGGCCGATCCGAAGCCCGCGAAGAATCAGAGTCAACGCATCGAGCCCGTTGCCCACCGTGATACAATGCGCCGAGCCGCAATACTCCGCGAATTCTTTTTCGAAGGCTTCAACTTCCTTGCCGAGAACAAAGTCGCTTTGGCGAATGACGCGGTCCAAGCCCGAGTGGATTTCATCGCGCATGGCGTCGTGCGCTCTCGTCAAATTGACCAATGGAATACGTTCCATGAATCCTCTCCTTCGTAAACTACACACAGGCCTCGGCGACCGGTTCGGGTATCCAATCCCGATCGGCGCCGGAAGGATCTTTGCTGTTGGGTCCGGTTCGGCCCGTCGAACGAACAAAAAAAATCGATCGCATGGCCTGCCAATTCACCCGCACATCCTCCCAGGTCTTCACAGTTTTGAGGCGTCGAACGATGTAGCGCGGACGGAAATAGAACTCGCGGTAGGCCGTCCGATACATGCGATTGATCCCTTCGCTCGTCACACTGGGAAGATCCATCACCGCGTTGCCAAGGTCATACTCACCCCAATCGAGCGTGCGGAGGTGGCCTAGCTGCTTGGCCCACTCAAACATCTGAGTGCCGGGGTATGGCGTTGTGATGTTGAACAAGGCGATGTCGGGATCAAGACTCTTGGCGAAATCGATCGTGCAGCGCATGCTTTCAATGGTTTCGCCGGGATTGCCGAACATAAACGCGGCGCGGACCGCGATGCCCGCTTCTTGCACCATGTTCACGGCCTTGCGCGTGAGTTCAATATTGATCGGCTTGCGAATGCTCTTCAGAATTTCCTCGTCGGCGGATTCGAGGCCAAAAAGAATTTGATGACAACCCGCGGACTTCATTTTTTCCAACAGTTGCGGACTGACGCAATCGGTCCGCGCGAAGCATGACCAGGTGAGGTCGATTCCGCGCTCCACGATCAGATCGCAAAACCGGGCAACCTGTTGCTTGTAAATCGTAAACGTGTCGTCGTAGAAACTGACTTCACGGACGCCGTACTTGGTTTGAAGTCGCTGAATCTCGTCCACTATGTGCTCTGGCGTCCGCGTGCGCAAAGCCGTCTCCGCCGAATTGCAAAACGTGCATTTCCCAGGACATCCACGAGTCATGGTCATATTCACCGATGGGAGTCTGCGATACGCCCCGATCGCCGGTTTGTACAAATCGAACCGAATGAGGTGATACGCCGGCGTCGGAAGCGAATCGAGGTCTTGAATCGGCTCATCAGGCCTATTCTGGCGAATCGGTTGGAGCGGATTCCCAGATCGATAACACAGTCCTCCGACGGATTCGAGCACTGCGCCTTGAATCAACGCCGCAAACGGCTTCTCCCCTTCCCCGCGAATGACATAGTCAATGTTGTCATCCTTCAGAACATCATCAGGCATCGCTGTCGCATGAACGCCACCGACGACGATCTTGGTTTCGGGCGAGACTTGTTTGATTCGCGTGGCGATCTGGTGCGTGCTGCCGATTTGCGCGGTAACCGCGGTGAACCCGACAAAAGCCGGGTGGTGTTTCTCGACGAAGTGTCCGATGTCATCGAGTGTCAGACGTTCGGCATTGACATCCATCACGCCGACGATTTTGCCGACGGACTCCGCGTAGGCGGCCACGTACAATAGCCCCAGTGGCGGTGACGTGCTCTTGACACCATGCCAGATGTTTCCGTCCCTGGTGACCCAAGGGGGATTGATGAGGAGGATGTCCAAGGGATTGCTCCGTCCGAAATCCAGGCCCGGTCCGAGAACGTGGAAATACGTAACTCGGTGCTGGGTTTAGCATCGTCCGATCAGTAGGAATGCTGGACCTAAATGTCAGAAAGAGGGGTGCGCTTTGATTATAGGGCGAATGGGCCACGTACGGAGTCGTTCTCGTCGCAGTGTCAGTTCCCGATGGGCTCATGGCGCTATCGTTAATTCAACCCCTGTCCACAACGCACAAGAAAATTACTACAGAAGCCGGTGCAATCGTCGTTTCTAGAGTATTTTTTTTCCCAATCCCGGCCCCCCGAAGGGGGGTATACGGGCATCAATAGAGTCCTATGGCCATAAGTCAAACGGTGTCAACCGTTGTCATAAAGAAGCGTGGCTTCGGTAAATCCGCATGGCGATTCACCACCGAAGTGGGTGTGAAGCGTCACTCCCGGATTGGGAGCGCCACCCACGCAAAGGTCGGACTCTTCATTGCAAGTCTGGCCTGTAACGCACGGGTCCACGGCGTCTTCACAATAGCCGTTGACGCAGTTTTCCGATCCGTTGCAGTACAATCCGTCTTCGCAATCCTCGCTTGATGTGCATTCGGTGCCTTCGTCAAAAGCCCGCGCCGGTGGCGAAGCCAACGTCGAGATGACGAGTGCTCCGAGCAAGAGCGTACGCTGTGTCCAACCGAACCGCCTGAAAAACGTGCTGAATGTCATGCTTCTCTCCCAATTCTCGACAAACCTGGTGTCGACCAACAAACCGCCGGTCGATGCGCCACTGCTCCTAGGGCAAGGCGTTGCGCGTTAGCGACCACGCATCGGCGCTAGCACGCGGAACCACATGAGCAAATCTACGATACATGTCGCAGAAACGCACATCTGCCGAGGAAACTGGTTTAAGTTCCAAAAATCACAGAGATGATCGGCGGGCCGGTTGGCAAAACATGGGAGTCCAATAATGAGTTCTGGTCTTCGGACCACCGATTGCCCGATTGAAATTGATCCTGGACTTAAGTTCCATCGCGATGGTTACTCGCGCAATCCGAGGCCTAAAAGAAAAATCGGCCGGAGAATGCTCCACCAACCGGTAACCGGTTTCATCTTGGTGTAACCGAGTGAGCGGGTGGGGTAAATCTTTGTGCAGGGAACTTCGGTGTGTTTGTAGTTCAGGGTAAGGACTTTCCAGAGCAGGTACACTTCGAGACCGTAGGAGTCGAGCCAAGGTTGGTTTAAATTGATTCGCATGTCGTCGAGAAGGCTCAATCGAAAGGCCCGAAAACCGTTGGTGCTTTCCGTGAGCCGCTTCCCGGAAAAGAAACTGAGCAGCCACGGATGAACTCGGGTGGCGACGCGGCGGTATTGGGGCATGTCGCCGCCGCACAGGCCGCGGGGGAGATATCGGGAACCGATGACAAAATCAAAGCCCTCGTCACACAGAGGATCAATCAGGCGCGGGATTTCATCGGGATTGTCCTTGTTGTTTCCGGCGAGAATCACGACGATGTCGTGTTGGGTTTGACGGGCAAAGCGTAATCCAAGTCGCAACGCCGCTCCCACGCCGCTGGGTCGGCCGGTTTCAAGAACGGTTGCGCCTTTCTCGCGGGCAATGTCGGCAGAGCGGTCCGTTGAGGCATCGTCGATCACTACCACGGTGTCGACAATCGAGCGATCCACGCGATCCACCACGCGCCCGATTTTCATTTCTTCGTTTCGGGCCGGGGCGAGAACGATGACTTTCATGCCTTTGTACATGCATCCATCCTGCGACGCGCGCTCAAGAAAGTACGGCTTCGACCCCTCGAGGTTGATGATTGTCCGCCCTTGGGGTCCAACCACACGATTGACAACTGTTCAATGGATACTGTGAAAAGCCGCAACGGCAGACATATCCAGCAAGTGACGCCGGGTGGCCCTTTACCAATGTATGGTCGGGTACGTCGCGAGTGACGAGCGCTCCGGCGGCAATCATGGCGTATCGGCCAATGGTGATGCCGCAAAGGATGACGGCGCCCGCACCAATGCTGGCGCCGGTTTGAACGGTGGTGCGGATCAACCAGGATTCCGCGTTCCGCATGCGCTCGGCGGCTTCGGGTAGGTGTCGACTTCGTGGATAGCGATCGTTGGTGAACACCACGCCGGGTCCGACGAATACATAGTCTTCAATCGATACGCCGTCCCAAACCATCACGCCGTTTTTCAAGATAACTCCGTTGCCCAGAGTGGCTCCGCCTTCCACAAAAGCGTGGTCTCCGATATTACAGTTCTTGCCGACGACGGCGCCTTGTAGTACGTGGGCGAACGCCCAAATGCGTGTGCCATCACCGACGGAGTCGGATTCGCAGAGGGCTGTGGGATGAACAAAATACGGCGACGCAGTTGCGACCATTGTCTATTATCCTTCCATCCGAGTGGTTGGGATCGATGACCCCTTGACCCAGAGAAACTCCAACGAAACCGTAATCGTGGGTGCCCGCATCCCGTTCCCATCGGTCGCGACCCGAGATCACCGGAGATTCTTATTCCTTTCGGCAGTTGGAAATCTCCTACACTGTGACCAATTCCAATGGTTTTGTCGGGGGCTTTACCGGTCTTGTTTTCTCCGAATCCACGACGGACTCGGGGGGGTCGTCGATCAGCGGCAGATCGACCGGATAGAGCTTTCCGCCGTCGCGCATGGACTTCGTCGTGGCCTCAAGAACCGCCACGACCTGCAACGCCTCCATCGGACCGGAACGAGAGGGCGCGGCATCGAGCACGGAATTGAGAAACGCGTTGCCCTGGTTGATCAGCGGTTCGACGCGGTCCACTCTCGGCAGGTAGACGTCCGCACTGCGTAATAAACACTGGAATTCTCCAAAGGAATTATAGTGGGGCGGTTCGTCGACTCCTTTGTCATAAACACGGAGGGTGTTGACCGGATCGACGTCGTCCCAGTCGGCCATCTTGCGTTGCCCGATCACTGTGACCGTACGAACTTTTCGTGGATTCATCCAGCTCACATGGATGTGACCGAGCGTGCCGTCGGCATAGCGGAGCGTCGCAAAACACACATCCTCAATGTCCCTTTGAAAAATACAGCGACCCAAAGCTGCGACTTCCACTGGACACGCACCCAGTAAATAGTTGAATATACTGATGTCATGTGTGCCGAGGTCATACAGGGCGTTTACATCCCCGCGAACCGGACCCAGGTTGGTGCGAACGGCGTCCAGGTACTGCACGCGGCCTAGTTCCCCGGCAAGTATCGCATCCCGCAGACGAATAATTCCATTGTTGTATACGAACACGTGTCCGACCATGACCCGAAGGCCGCGCTCGTGGGCTAGTCGAGGAAGGTCCCTGCCTTCTTCAACCGTTTTACAGAGTGGTTTTTCCACCAGGACATGTTTGCCGGCGTGCAAGGCCTCTCTTGTGATGGACGCATGAGTGACTGTGGGGGTCGATATGACCACGGCGTCGACACTGGGATTATTTAAGAGTTCGTGATAGTCTGAGGTTATGGCGACGTGGGCGTAACGCTTTCGGACCCAGTTGAGCCGCTGTGGGTTGAGGTCGGCCACGGCTACCACCAGGGATCGACTCAATTCCGAGAAAACACGCAGGTGATTCGGTCCCCAGTGGCCGCACCCGATAATCCCAATCCGCAATCGATTTCCTTCGCATGACATAAGCAATTATTCCGTTGAACCGGGGTTGGCGCGGGCCAGCCGAACGGCAACGTGCGTCGGCGGACCCATTCCAACACCGCGAATAACGTAACTATCGGAACTACCGCGAGGCTGATAAAGATCGGAAAGGGTAGGGTCGAGGGGACGCGACCCATGACCGATAATGTGCACGTGAACGCTCTTGAAACGGTCGAGAAGGGTATGAAGGCTAGAGCTACGGTAGAGTCGGAAGCTCGGCCGGAAAGTGTAATTACTTTGGGGACACCGTCTTGTCTGCCGTCGGACAATGCGCTGGCCATTACCTACACCTCACGCATGGAACCGAGCAAGAACAGGCAACGACGGATCGCCCAAGTAGGCCTTGTCGGGGGGATCATTCTTTTCGCCATTCTCTTACGATTCGCAAACTTGGAGCATGCCAGTTTCTGTCACACCGAAGCATGGCGGGCGAATTGGATCCGCGAGGGTGATGTCTCCCAAGCCAGACGGTTTACGCCGTTGTTCTTTCTAATTCATCAAGCGGTGCAACCCTTCGGCGTTCGCTCGGAGGCCGTTCTGCGCTTCCCCTCCGCGGTGGCGGGCGTGGTGTGCGTAATCTTGGTCTATGGTTTTTCAGCGCGAGTCGTGGGCAGAAGGGCGGCTTGCATCTCCGCTCTGCTGACTGCCGTTCATCCCACGCTTGTTTATTACTCTAGAAAGCAACTGGAATACAGTTTTGAGGCGTGCATGAGTGTGGCACTCTTGTGGGTCGGGGTTGCAACGTATCGATCGTTGACCCCGCGAGCGTTTGCGATGTTTGTAATTGTCGCAATTCTGGGACTTGGTCTCACGTTTACGTCGGCTATTGCAATCGCAGCGTGGCTTGCGATTCTTGGTTGGGCGGTTTTTCGCGCGAGCCAAGCGCATCGATCGGCGCGTCGCGCATATCTGGTTGCCGCCTCGGCTCTCATCGTCAGCACGGCCGGGTGGTATGGCTGGCTTTCGGGGGCGCCGAATCGGGATTTGATGCTGATCTATTATGACAGTATGGAAGTGGTTTGGCCGGCGGCGTACACAGCAGAAGCGTTGACACGATGGCTGGTTGGCGCCGTCTATGGAGTTCTCCAGTTCACTTTGGGCATCACGGACACTTGGCCTCCGTTGAATTGGTTCGTGGCGAGTTTCGAAGTGTTGGCGATTTGTGCGGCCTTGGGGATAGCGTGGAAGCGATGTCGGATCGGTTTCGTTGGGGTCTCGTTGATCGTACTGGGTGCGATTATGTGCGGCGCGGTACGTCTTTGGCCACTGGGAAGCCTCAGGCACTCCACGTTTCTGATTCCCTTTGTGACTATTATCACCGGATGGGGTTTCT
Organism: Planctomycetota bacterium; assembly: GCA_038043045.1. Taxonomy (GTDB): domain Bacteria; phylum Planctomycetota; class Phycisphaerae; order UBA1845; family UBA1845; genus JBBTCX01. The sequence continues at coordinate 28,312 of JBBTCX010000350.1, forward strand.
GGCGATTATGGCAACAATTGGGCTGGTCGTTTGCATCAGTCTGTCTAGCCGTGATGTGCGCAATCATCCCCAGCGCGCGGGCGGTGAAAGCGACCATGATCGCTCCCAGAGCGTATGAGCATACGCGCCCGCTATTTGATTACGTCGCTTCGCACCGACAGGCCGGCGATGCAATGTTTGTTTATTACTTTGCCGTGGAAGCGTACAAATTCTATGAAACTCCGCGCGAGATCCCGGTGTACCTTGAGCTCTCTACGGACCGAGCCAACCCAGAACTCTTCGTCGCCCGATTTGACGAATGGATCAGCCAACACGACCGCGTGTGGTTTATTTCAGCCCACGATTGGCATGGCGAACGCGATGCTTGGCTCTTACTCCTCAAGACGCGGTATCAAGAACTCGACTGTGTGGAAACGAACGACGCTTCCCTGCATCTATTCGCGCGCACGGCCAACGTCTTCTATCCCCATCCGCCTCTCGTGGATACAATCCCTCCACAAGGCGGTTGACAGTTAATGCAAGACGTTCGTCGAATCCGTGAGGTTGATCTGAAAAATCGGACGCTTCAAAGAGGCATTATTCTCGTCTGCGCGGCCTGCTCCATCACTACGTCTGGATGCGGCGTGTTGAACATTCCCGAAGAAGCCACGGTCGCAATCAACGAGTGGGCCGACCGCGAGGGAGAAACCGATCCTTGTCGGATCGACGCGATGCAACATTGCGTGGGGGCATCGGCAACGGCGTCCGAGTGTGGACAGCCATGCGCGCTTTTGTTGGGCAGCCTGCTTGAGCTGTCGCAAGGAGACGGAGACCCGATGGATTTTCACAACAACGAAGCCGGCGCCGCGTGTCAACAGCAACTGACGGATAGTGACACTGGCGCGATCGCTTGCTGCCAGGATTTGTTGATCCAGACTCCCTCCGCGCTTCAACTCGATGGACGCTGTCGTTGATTTCGGCAACCCAATTGCAACCGCACGCCGTCGCCCTGGGCATTACTCCACGATTTCCAATGAGCCAATATCCGCGGCCACGTTGATTCCGAGAGTGCTCAAATCCAAGAGCATCATGAATGCACCCGCCGTCGTGGCCCCTGTTGAGGTCGGAAGGAACTCCACAACATCCTCGTTGGAGCCGCTTACACCGGCGACGGAAAAGTTGCCAACTGTTGAAAAAAGAAAATTGCCAGCGAGGCTCATCGCCGCGCCGTCGATGTTTTCCGCCGTGCCACTGTTGGACATTCCCACATCACTCCCGTCTATATACAGTTGATATGCTCCGGCCGTCGTTGCGCCTAAGCTTGTCGGCGTGAAAAGCAGAAGGTCCTCGTCCACCGCGAACGCACCGGGAACCAAAGCGAACGCCGACGGTGAGATCAGAATTCGACCGTCTGGCAAAACATCGACCGCATCAATATCCTCTCCGGCGTTCGTCAAACCCACGTCACTTCCATCAAAATAGAATTCAAACGTTCCCGCCGTTGTGCCACCAAGTGACGTTGGAACAAACCGCACGAGGTCGGAATCGTCCAACATCACGCTGCCCGAGGGTCCGCCAATCATGCCCGAAATATTGCCTGCTTCAGCAAAAGAAAGCACAATTGAATCATCTGGAAGCACGGCCATCGCATCCGTCGTGAATCCGGACAATCCGACATCGCTGCCGTCAAAAATTATCGACCAGGTTCCGAAGTCAAGATCGTATGCAACGATATCTTCGTTCTGAATGGTACCGATTCCCGGAATATTGGTGGCCGACTTGAACGACATCCAGACAAACCGATGGGGTCTACAGACTTCCGCGTCCTCGTCGCAGATGTCCCCTCCGCATGGATCGCCTTGTGACTGGCAACCGGTGGCAGGATCGCACGTTTCTATGCCTGTACAAAACAATCCGTCGTCACACTCTGTAGTATTGTCGGCGTGATCACACTGGCCGTTGACGTTGCACGTATCCGTCGTGCAGACGTTTCCATCATCACAATCGGCATCGGTAACACAGAGGCAGCCGTTCGCACAAGTGGCGTCCCTGTTCCAAGCTGACCCTCCATTGACTGTAAGGCAGCAATACGAATTGATTTCGCCCAAACAGGTTGCCCCCAAGCAGCAACGACCGGGTTCAACATCAAGTTGTGTCGGGACTGGCGAAATCTGTATTAGGCTTCCCAAGCCGAGCCCGTCGTCACGAATGCGCGTGGTATCGTCGGCTTGCGGCGGATTGCTCACGTCCTCTGGACCGATGGGAAAAGTCCCCACGGCGCAATCGCCAACGTCGTACACAAATGTGGCCACGTACCGGGGGGAATTGGCCGGCAATTGGAATGGCGGGGCCAACGGCAATGGAGTAACGGCGATAAAACACTGAATCAAGTTGGCCGGTACAATCGCACCACTATTGGAAATAAATGGAATCCCGCCGCGACTGCCGGCTTGATTGGCCGTAATGGTGCTGACCGCGATTGGCCCGGCGGACCCCAGTGGAACGGATAGCTGGCAGGGAAGATCAATCTGTACTCCCTTGAT
>JBBTCX010000351.1:0-10968 GCA_038043045.1 Planctomycetota bacterium
ACGACGCATGAGCGATCCTTCATTTCCGATCGGAAGAACTCCAGTTGCACAGATCAGCGTCGGCTCCGGCGCCGCCTTCCAGGCCGTTGGCCCCGTAGCTGCACAGATCAAACGCTCCGTGCAGGCCGGGGTAAACATAGATGTACTGGCGGCCCCAGGGGTCGTTCAGATCGCCCTGCAAAATGCCGTGGGGATGAGTGGGGCTGGTTTTTTTCAAGAGCGCCAAGCCTTCGTCGTTGTCCGGATAGCGATCGAACTCGGTGTAGAAGAGGGTCAGGGCGTTTCCGATCTGGGCGATCTCCGCCTGGGCGGCACTCTGCTTGCCTTTCACCAGATAGTCGGTGACGGAGAGGGTCACCACGGTGGCCAAGATCCCCAGGATCACCACGACGACCATGAGTTCGACGAGGGTGAACGAAGGTCGAGTGTCGAATCGAGAATGGCGAATGAAAGACTGTATTCCAAACGCGCGACGGTCTTGACCGAAACTCGTATCTCTTCTTCCGCATCCTTGATTCGACATTCTTGATTTCCTAGGCAATCGCTCGCGTGGCTTCCAAAATCGGCATCAGGCACGCAAAGACCACAAACCCCACCGCCGAGGCCAGGACGACGATCAAAATCGGTTCCAACATCGTGGTGAACTGGGTGATGGCCAGGCGGACCTCGGCCTCGTAGCGCACGCGAAGCTCGGCGAACATGGCTGGAAGTTCTCCGCTGTCCTGACCCACGGCCATGAGATGCATCACCACCGGGGGAAAGACGCGGGAGTTTTCCAGGGCCGGAGCGATGTCCGAACCCGACTCCACCGCCTTCGAAAGCTCGGTCAACTCGTCGGATAGCAACACGCTTCTCGTCAGCGGCAGCACCGAACGCACGGCCTCCACGAACGAAATCCCCGTCTTTAAAAGCAGCGACATGTGCTGGGCAAACTGAGCGACGAGACTCTTTTGCAACAGGGGTCCCAGCGTGGGAATGCGAAAGACAACTCCTTCAATCATTCTGCGAATGGTGGGTCGACGAACCAACGCCACACAAGCGCTCGTGAGAGGAAGGACAATCAAGAGGCCGAGCATCCAGTGGTTCAGGATCAGGTCCGACAGGCCTTTCAATAACTGTGTAGAAGCCGGCAGCGGGCGGCCGGAGGCCTGTAGAACGCCAAGCAACTGTGGAATCACAAAGGTCATCAGGAAAAGCACCACGCCGAGACCCACCACCGAGACGATCAGCGGGTAGGTCAGCGCCGCGGTGATCTGATTCCGCAGGGTCTGCCGGGCGCGAAGGTGCTCGGCCAGTTCGGTGAGGGCCTCGTCGAGATTGCCGGAGAGTTGCCCCATGCGCACGGCGCTGACAAAAAGCGGCCCAAACCATAATGGATGCCGGGCCAGGGCGTCGGCCAGAGTCTCCCCGTTGGCCACGGATTCCCGAACGTTTTTGAGCACCAACGTCAACCGCCCGGTTCGCCGACGGGTGATGACTTCCAAACCATCGGTGAGTGCTACCCCGGCACGGAGCAGCAAGGCCAGATAGCGGGCCACTTCCGCGACCTGCTCGTTGCGGCGCCGGGAGATGCCGATCCTCCATGCGCTCTTCGCCGACGAGGGCCGTGACGAAGCAAACGCCTGGATGCGCAGGCCGCGCTCTCGAAGTCGCTCTCGACCCTGGGCGGGGGTGTCGGCGGTGATCGTGCCAAAGGATTCTTTACCACCGAGATCGTGAACTGTGTATACAAAAACAGGCACGGAATCGATTCCCTAGTAAACTGTTTACAACACGGTCTCGGAGGTGGTGACTCGGCACACCTCGTCCAGCGTCGTCGTTCCGGAGAGCCATTTGCGCACGCCGTCCTCGTGCAGGCTGGTCATGCCCGCTGTTCGCGCCGCTTCCTTGAGCAATCGCGTTTGCGGTGAATGGTGCAAGAGCTCGCGGACTTCATCGCTGATGCGCAGGAGTTCGAAGATCCCCATGCGTTCATGGTAGCCGGTCTGGTGACATCGCTCGCAACCGTTCGCTTCATACACTGTACTTCCAACGACATGGGAGGGAAGTTGCCAAAGGTCCACGTCGTTGTGCGTGAGGGATCGTGGCCTCTTGCAATGTTCGCACACCCGGCGAACCAGACGCTGGGCCAGCACTCCCAGGAGACTTCCCGATACCAGGTAGGGTTCCACGCCCAAATCCAGCAGCCGCGCCACCGCTCCGGCGGCGTCGTTGGTGTGCAACGTGCTGAACACCAGATGTCCGGTGAGTGAACTCTGTATAGCCATGCGCGCCGTCTCCTGGTCGCGGATTTCGCCGACCATGATCACGTCCGGGTCCTGGCGAAGCACGTGGCGAAGTCCGGTGGCGAAGGTCATGCCCTTTTTGTCGGAGACCTGGGTCTGGCTGATCCCCGGTAGTTGGTATTCGATGGGGTCTTCCAGGGTGAGGACGTTGAGTTCCTTGCAGTTGAGTTCCTGCAGGGCGGCGTAGAGCGTGGTGCTCTTGCCCGAACCGGTGGGACCGGTGACCAGGAGAATGCCGCTGGTTTGGGTGATCAACTCTCGAAACCCTTCGAGGTCATGCTCGCTCATACCCAGTTCCGGCAGGCGATAGAGCCGCGCCGATTTATCCAGCAGGCGAAGCACCACGCGTTCCCCGAAGCTTGTGGGCAGCGTGCTGATGCGCAGGTCGATGGTCTTGTCGCCGACCTTGACCGTGGTGCGGCCGTCCTGGGCCAGTCGCTTTTCGGCGATGTTCATCTTGCCCATCACCTTGATGCGGCTGACGATTTCATCAAGGAGGTGTACGGGCGGACGAACATAGTCGTAAAGCACGCCGTCAATGCGCAGGCGAATCTGCAAATGATCTTCAAATGGCTGCACGTGCACGTCGCTGGCCCGGCGTTTGACCGCTTCGAAGAGCACGAGGTTGACCAGCTTGGTGACCGGCGACGAGCCGGCAGTGTCCAGCAAGTCTCCACTTCGGGAAAGCTCGTCGACCCACATCACCGGATCGGCGCCTGGCAATGCCTCGATGACTTGCTCCACGCCGCTGGCCTGCTGACCGTAAGCCTCGCTGATCACCCGCCGCAAGTCGTTTTCCTCCACCCACACCGGCCGAGTCGGCATCCCCAAAAGCACGGCCACCTTGTCCAACGCCGCCAGCGCGCTTCTCGATGCCGCCTTGTCGAGGGCGGAAACAGTGCCATTCGTTGACACCGCCACGGGTTGACATCCGTTCTCGGCCTTCAACCCCAGCACCCCAAAGCGCCGGGCAAACGCGATGGGAACTCGCCGCACGAAATCCGACGAGACATCCCCGATCGGTATACCGCGCGGGGATTCCACCACCGTGACTGATCGCAAGGGTGGTTCGATGCTTGTATCCAGTTTGAGAACGTTCATTCTGACTTCGTCATTCTTGATTCTGCATTCATGATTTCTACTTCATCCATTGCGGTTCGCCGGGGATGGTGCGGGGGCTGTTGACCTCCGCGGCTTCGGTATCCTTGAGGCTCAGGAATTTCAAATCCGCGAACTCATCGTCGCGCAGGATGACCGGGCGGATGAAGGCGAAGATCTTGGTCTGGTTTTTCTTGCGGGTGCTGTTTTGGAAGAGTTTTCCCAGCAGTGGAATCCTGCCCAGGTAGGGCACTTCGCTCTTGGAGTCGCTCTTGTTGTCCACGGCCAGGCCGCCGGTGATCACGGTGTACCCGTCCGGCACCTCCACGCGGCTGGTGAAAGAGTTCGTCGTTCTCGGCGGCGGAACGGCGGTGCTGGAGGAGCCGCCAGTGAAGTTGCTGAAGGATAGTTCATATTCCAGGGTGAGGTGATCGCCCTCGGCGATGTGCGGAGTGACAGAGAGTGTCGTTCCCGCCGATTCAAACCCGCCGAAGGACGTGGTGGCCACCGTGTCCGAGGCGTTGACGCTGGTGAAGGGGGCTTCGTCGACGTTTCGAAGAGTGCCACGGGCGTTGTCACTCACCAAGATTCTGGGCGTGCTGATCACCCGGGCGACGCCCTTGGTGGCCAGGGCCCGAAACAGAATCGGCACTTCATCGGGCCCCAGGAGCACGCCGTTGGAACCCACGCCCGGCGTGAGCACGCGCTGGCCGGTGGATACATCAATCGTGGAAAGACCGAAGTTGCTGAAGACCAGATAATCCCAGGCGTCGCCCAAATCCAGGGCCTCCAGTTCCACGCCCAGGTCCATTGTGTCACTCAGGGTCACCGCCACCAGGGTCATTTCAATCAGCACCTGCGGACGACGCTGGTCGAGATCGTCGATCAGCGTCTCCAACTGGGCATGAAACTCCCGCGTGCCGATGGCTAGAATCGCGTTGGTGTGGGCATCCTCGGTGAGCACGAAGTCCACACCCTCGACTCGCAGCGGCGTACGAGCGGCGTTTTGGTTCTTCGATTCGGGTGAGGGCGGAACGGGTGGAACTTGAACGGTCGGTGTGGAAGGCGGCGAACGCTGATCCTTGCCGAGACTTGAAGTTGAGTTTGACGACTCTGTATTCGCGGATTCCGTGGGCGGCAGCAGCGTGGCTCCCTGTCCTAACAGTTGCGTGAGCGTAATCAACAGTTCCGAAGACGATCGATTCTTGGGGCGATAGATGCGCAGCGGCCGCTGCGTCTCGGGTACGGGATGGTCTTCACGCTTCAGCAATTCCTCGATCGCGCTTTGCGTCGCGGACTCGGCGGTGACGAACAACCGTCCGCCCGCTGAATCGGAGAAAACGCTGGCCGGGGCGATCAAGCCACTGCCCGGCGCCAGGGCCACTTTGTCGATGAGTTTTTGGGCGCGGTCCACGCTGAGGTATCGCGGCGCATAGGTCTTGGTCACCAAATTCTTGGCTGAAGGCATCAATCGCTCAATGAGGGTTTTGGCCTCGGTGATCTGTGCGGGCTGTCCGATGACCACGATGTTGCCGGAGACGAGATCGCCGCGAAGAGACGGGGGAGCGGCCGTGCTTCCTCGAAGGCGATGTGTCTCCGAGAGAATCGCCGAGACCTGGGCCGCGAAGACCGTGGGGTCAATGCCCACAACCGGCACGGATTGCACTTCCATTTCAGCGCCGCCCAGGTCGATCACCCGAAGCAACTCTCGAAGCAGCGCGATCCGCGATTCATAGTCGGTGACGATGACCACGCCCTTTTCAGGAATGGGAACCATTCCGGCCTTGGGTGACGAAAGATACCGCGAAAGCTTTTCGGTGACTCCCTCCATCTTGCCGGAAGGCAGGGAGAGAACCTGAGTGACCAGACGAAGCGATTGCGGATCGGGCGGAGATTCGCGTTCCAAGATGGCCGACACGTTCTGCGTGGTCTGTTCGGTGCGAACGATACGATAGAAACCGGGCGACTCCTCGACCATCGCCAGGTCCCGAACGCGAAGGAGACTGGAGAGCAGTTTGAGCAGGTGGGCCTTGGACAGTTCGATGGGCGACGGTCGAAGCTCGACCCGCTGGTTCTTGAGTTCCTCTCCGTAGACGAAACGGACATCCAAGGCCTTGCCCACGTAGTCCACCATGATTTGGAGATCAACCGCCTCCGGGCAATGGAGAGTGACCATTTCGCCGGTGACAGAGAGTGGCTCTTGGGCCCACGTAACCACGGTTATGAGCCACGATGCCGCGAGCATCAAGGCCATAGGCGCATGTGTTCGAATGGGAGGCGAGCGATTCATGATGCCATCCGCACGATTACGGGGTTGGGATCACAAGGACCGAGTGAGCACATGGGCTTGCCAGTCCACGCGACTCGTGTTGTCCACGTTTGCGCATTCGAATACGCGGGTTTTTTCTCCGCCGATTGACTTTTGGAACGGACCGTTACGCCTTACCCACACATGGACCGGCTTCCTTTAGCCCACGCGCAGCACGGTGCTGATGGCCCCCGCTACGGCGGAAGAAGCCGAGGCGTAGTATGTGTTGTAGGTACTCCAGATCGTCTGTTGATCCGCAGTCAGAATCTGATTGCGCTCCGTGTCCCAGGCGGTGATCGCCGCCGAACGATCCTCGTCCGTTGATGCCGCCGCATGACGAAGCTGATATCGACGATAAGCACGACCGAGGTCCATTCGCTGCGCGTCCGAGAGACTCACCAGTCGCAAGGGCATGGACTGACTGAAGCCGCTTCGCAGGGCCGTCCAACCCGTCCGCTGCGAAACCGATAGCAGGTCGTTGACGCTGCTTTCCAGGGAGGCAAGCGCGATTCGATACGACGCCTTGGCGCTGACCAAGTCGCTCACGGCTTGAGCCAGTGCCGCGTCCTGACCCGCCTGCGCCGGTCCCACGGCGATCTGGCGTTTAAGATCATCTACTGCGGCTGCTTTTTGCACGACGGTACTTTGATACGAGGCGATCGAGGCCGCATTGTTCGTGCGCCAGGTACGAATCGTGCTCACGATGGATTCGGCCTGGGTACTGTTGGGATTCAGGGCAATCAGCGCATCCCGATCGAGCGAGATATCTTCCATCAGCCGCACGATGGCGTCGCGATCGACCCGTGTCAAAGGCGTATAAGGTGGATCGGCAAACGCAACGGAGCCGCCGGTGCCAGGCCGTGTCTCCACCCACAAGACCGTGCCGCCCAACACCAACAACAGAAATGCTCCCACCATTTTGCCCCAATGTTTTCGAAGGGTTCTCATGGAATGATTCTCCTTTCCTTGTGTGACCGGACATTCGCCCATCGTTAACAATGGGCGTGCTACTTGAAATAGATTATATCGCCGCCTTGCAAAATTCCAAGTGCGGTTTGCACTTTGACGTATGGCTACGCGGCGGGAGAGCGTTTGTCACCCAGTGGTTTGTACCTTTCCTTCACAATGTGTTTGCAAATGGAGCGCGCCATGCTGATGAAGCCGCACTGTAAACAGGACAATGTAAATCCTCTATTCTCGGCGTAAACTCGGCTGAACTCCGCTCCCAACGCATTGCCCCATCGTAACTTGCGCGAATACAGCAGTCATTATCATTGAATGGCCGCAAGATGAATTGTGTAGTGCATCCGATGCGCCTCGAAACGACACGTTGTACCATTTTGACACAGTGTGATTTTTTTCTTGACAGGAGTTTGATGCTTGAATACAGTCTCGACGACTCCTCCTGTCAGTTCGAAGGAAGGAAAGGATGCGGCCATGCGGTCGGTGTCTTTCTATCGTGCGATTCTCCTGGCGGGCTTCGGCCTCCTGGCTGGTGCAAGTCAGGGTTGCACCCAGAACCAGCCCACCCGATCCTATCGAACAACTCCGAGAATTCCGGTTCGAAATGGCGAGTCCGCGCGAGAAGCCAATGAGCGCGGCCTGAATTTCGTAAAACAAGAACAACTCGATCTTGCAGAGCGTTCGTTCCGCGAAGCGCTCCATTGCGACGTGTCTTTCGCTTCGGCGCACAACAACCTGGGGTTGGTTCTACTGGAACGAGGCCGTTATTACGAAGCGGCGACGGAGTTTTCGTTCGCGTCAAGACTGGCGCCTCGCGCCATCGAGCCGCGCATGAGTCTCGGTCGACTTTATGAGGCGATCGGTTGGTACAACGAAGCCGTTGCGGAATACCGCAAGGCCGTCGAGTTTGACGGGAACGACCCTGAGGCCGTCGGGCGATTGGCCTCGGCCAGTTTGCGTGCCGGCAAGTCGCCGGCGGATATTGACGCGCTGTTACGCAAGCTCACTGACCATAAAGATAGCGAATGGTCGCGATGGGCTCATTCGCAACTGAAAATACAAGGTGTTGTCCAACCCGCTACGGAGTAGGTGGACTCTTCTTTTCGAAATGGTCTTGAATCATGAAGGGCGCAGCCATGTATCACCAAGAGACTCGATTTCAAATTACAGTTTTTTTGTTGTTAGTAATTGTTACGGATGTCGCGCTTTCCTCTTCCTATACTGGCAACAGTCAGCCTCCACCTTCTTCAAAAGGCTGTGGCGGTGGTCCCCAGGTTCCTCTTGAATCAACGGGCCCCGAAGCCCCGGATCCGTTTTTGAAATTTCCTGGCTCGCAGCCACGTTTGGGCGCAAGTCTTGGAACTGGAGAAGTGTCACTCCATAAACTTTCTGGTATGAATGGCTCTCCACAAATTTCATGGAGTAATGCCGGGATTAACCAGATCGGTCTTGCCGGCCCGTTTGTATCCACATCAGTAAATGGATCCACCAAGGGAAGCTCCGTCTTCTTAGGTACAGGTGGCTCGTACACTCGCCTGAGTGACTTTTTCCTTCCTCTCAATGGTATCGATTGGTTCCACGAGCGAGTCTTTTCCTCCATGAGTGTGCCTTCACAGACGTGGCAGGGCCACGGATGGTGGTGCAATGAGATGATGAATCTCACGGTGTCCGGCAGCGAAGGGGCCAGCAACGTCTCCGTGCAGATGGATCCGCATTACACGTTGAACTTCACCTACAGCGCCGGTTCCTGGACGTGCGATGACAAGTATCTTTACACGCTTACGTTCGATTCCGGCAACGATCAATATCTCGTGACCAGAATAGACGGCTACCGATATATCTTTCACGACAGCCAGGCCACCAACGCCGGCAAGCTCAAACGGATCGAGGACTCCTACGGCAACGACTGGGCCTTCACCTACAGTTCCGGCCAACTGACCGACATTGTGGTGGACGTGATGGTGGGTGGTGACCACAAGATCACCTACACCTACTTCACCTCCGGCGATAACTCCGGGCAGTTGCAATATGTCAAAGTGTACAAGACCACAACGACCACGGATGCCAATCTCATTGGAAAAGTGGAATACGTTTACCACGGCAGCGCCAGCGACGACTACGGCCTGGAGGATGACCTCATGAAGGTCATCATCAGCCACAAGGCCACCACCGACGGCGATGGCACGCTTTCGATGGGGGAGACCTACTATTACCGCTACTACAAAGGAACCTACAATTCCTCGACCAATCCCGGCACGGACCACCAACTCAAGTACGTTTTGTACCCGGAGAATGCCGATCGTCTGGGAACTCCCGAATCGCAGAACAACACAAACTTCTCCGCTTACGCCAACATCATCTATGAGTATGACTCCACCGGCCGGGCGAGAAGAACCGATGAACGTCTGCCGGGAAGCGGCTGTGGATGTGGTGGAGGAGGCGGCACCGCCGGCGTTACGACCTACACGTGGTCGGTCAACGGATCGGCCTCGGACGTAGACACCTGGAAAATCCATTGCGTGGCCGACCGGGCCGACGACACCCGCGTGATCTTCGACGTGAACCGGGTCTATCAAATCCTCACCTGGGTCGTACAGGATCAGGACGACGGAACTCCCAATACAGAGTTAATCTGGCACTTCGACTACGGCACGAGCGGCGACACCGAAAATCGTCTGACCGCCGCGTACAATCCATCCGCTTGTTCCGATTACGATGAAAGTGCTCCCTATTCCGTTACCCCGCGAGACAGTGCAGGAGTCATATACCCGATCGAATATGACACGGGTGCCTATGCTCGCTTCCCCAAGAAACTCCGCGTCAAGAAAGGCTCTTTGGGAACTGCGGATACGCTCGTTCAATACGCACGCACGATCACCGAGCGACCGGATCTGGCCACGACCGTCACTCAATACGAGTCGGCAAGTGAAGCCGACGGCCGTTCGACGACGTTTGCCTACACCTTCTACGACGGGGCCAAGCTCCAGATCAAACAAATCGACACGACGTTCCCGTCGGTCTCCACGGGTAAGAATGGACCCAACGCCAGTGCGGTGGCCAAGTCCTTCTTCGACAAGCGTACCGGAGCCTTGCGATGGACGCTGGATGGGGAAGGGTACGTCAACTTCCACGGCTACGACACCGAGACTGGTGTCGAAAATCTCACCGTTATCGACGCGAATACATCCACACTCTTGGCGGCCCTTGATACCGCCTGGGACGGCGTCAACGACGGCGGATTGGCCACGGATGATACGGTACCGTTCTCACGCACGGGATTGGGAACAGCCCTGGACATTGATTCCTCATTGGTGGTCGATTGGCTGGGACGGGTCCGCAAGACCATCGACGCCGGTGGAATGATCACCTATACAGTTTACAAGGACGATGAAGTCCGCACCTATCCGGCCTGGAACACGAGCACATTTGTGACGTTGCTGCCGTTCAGCGTCACGCTCACGGATAAAGACGGGAGGCCGGAGGAGGAGATCGAACTCAAGACCAGCGTGACGCCGACCAAGGATGGAAGCAACGAACCGACCGGTGCGGAGACCTACGCCAACTCCGACATGGCCTCTCGAACGATCAACACCTACAGTTCATCGGGTTCGCTCACTTCTTCGGATCGTTATCACACCATGCCGGCCAGTGGCACCGGAACGCGATACACGAACTACTATCGCACCTCCCACGAATACGACAACATGGGGCGGCGGGAATTTGCGATCCAAGATGTTGCCGATGAATCCACGTACGATCGAGAACAGGTGACTCGAACGTACTACGACTTCCTTGGGCGCGTAACCAAAACATCCGAAGGTGTCAGCGACAACGCGCATGACATCACCGTCGGCAAGCCGACACTGTATACGCTCAGCGAATCGTTCTACGACGATCCCGACAGTGATGCCACACCGGAAAATGGCGCGGGAGATGGCAATCTCTCCTGGACCCGCCGCTGGTTCGGCACCGGAGGCAGCGACTACAACGATACCAATTACCGTTACGACGATCGCAATCGATTGGGGTTGACCATTCCGCCTTCTGGTCCCTACACGCTGGTCAAGTACGACAACCTCGGTCGCGCCACGGCCACGGGAAGATACAGCGCCACCACCAACCTCGATCCCGGCGACGATCCCGCCACCACGGAAAACGGCAATCGACTCGATCTTTCCAAGACGTACTACGACGAAGCCGGCCGGGTCTACAAGACCGAATCGTACGACGATCCCAGCGATGTCACCCCCGCCGACGCCCTGGTCTCCAACACGTATTACGATCGCAACAACAGAGTTTGGGCCACGGACGGTG
>JBBTCX010000352.1:0-2922 GCA_038043045.1 Planctomycetota bacterium
AACCCGTCCCATCGCCATCCCACATCCTCCCTGACCAACTCGCGTCACTCCAACGACATCATCATACCACACGTGTCAAGAGACTTTTGCAACGGACTGTTAAGCGCGGGTTCGGTAAGGACGCTTTGACTCGATCGGAAACGCGCGATGCGTTGGAGTCATTACTTGGCCAATAGTCGTCAAAGGCAGGTTTCGGAATGCAAGCATGGACATTTGGCGGTCGGGGGATTCCCACGCATTGTCGCGAACGTTCACGCCTTTAAGTCGACGCCGACCCGGTCGCGCGGGCGGTGACCTCAGGAGGATATGGCGGCAACGTTGTGAGGCGAGTGTCCTCCACGGGGCCACCCACTGTGAAATGGTAGAGTGACTGGTATTTCCGGCCCTTGAATCCAAAGATGTCATGCACCGAGTCGTCGAAAAAGCAGCCGATTCCCGTGCTTCGAATGCCGATGGCCTCGGCTTCAAGGTAGAGCACTTGGCCGATCATGCCCGTTTCCCAGAATAACTTGCGGTAAATCCAAGGGCCATGGATTCGAAGCGGGTTCTCAAATTCGGCGATCATCCCAAGGCTGAACGCACCGTCGGCGGCAATGGATTGGCCACAACTGACTTGTCCGGCAATTTCGCAAGCGTCGCCCGACAAGAGGTGATATAGGGGTAAAGACTGCGGGCATCCGATTGGCTTCTCCCAGTCGAACGTTGGAGACATGGACTCACGCGGCATCACCAGTTCGCTTGGCGCGCGAACAAGGAAGTACAGCCCAGGCACCAAACCCGTTACGCGATGAACAAAGATTCCGAGGTGGACGTAGGCGGGCGGTCCGAGTGCACTCCAAGGGGGACATTCGAAGCGCGGTAGGACGCGATCCATCATCAGATAGAATTGATCAGCGGTTATGCTCGTGTGCCCATCCATCGCAACGGCGCTCCGTCGTTGTTGGATGATTCTGCGAGCCGGAGTGGAAGGTCGTTCTGAGGGAAATGGATCGGAGAACTCCATAGTTGTCTGTAATCTTGGAAACCCAGATGTTGACGATTTTACACACGCGTCGGTAACTGTGTCGATCAAATCCCATTCAACATGGTCGGAGCTGAGGAGGTTGGCTTTTCCGTACCATTTGCCTTGTCGAATCGATTCAATCGCCTTAGTCGAAAGTCTTGAGGTCGCGTCGGTGGTTCGTGAGTCAGTCGAGGGAATGATCGCTATGAGGACGTCAGGGCACTCTCGCTCGGCTTGTTCAAAGTCTTCGTCGCGGTTCAAACCGAGAAGCATCCCGATCTCCGCATCACTCACACCGATAAGCGTTCGAACCTGCCAGCCCTGCAATGCAGCGGAAAGGCACAAAGCCGCCAGCGTGTGACCGACATCGTGCTGACAGTACCGGAAGGCTCTTTCTCCGTACTTCCAAGCTTCGCGCCAATGTATGGACGACAATCCCGCGAGAAAGGTCCCGCGGGGCAGCGCGTTTATCAGCTCATCCCATACGTCAACATGAATTTCGCACCGTCGCTCAAGAGCATGTTCCATTGGCGCGTAGTGAAACACGCCTGGGATATCGGCCAGCCCTCGGACAGCGCAGATTGCGAGATACCCCTCAGTCGGATG
Source organism: Planctomycetota bacterium (assembly GCA_038043045.1). Classification (GTDB taxonomy): domain Bacteria; phylum Planctomycetota; class Phycisphaerae; order UBA1845; family UBA1845; genus JBBTCX01. The sequence goes on from JBBTCX010000352.1 coordinate 1,610, forward strand.
TAGGTTTCCGCTCGAAGGATTGATTCGAAGTGCCCACCGAGAATCCCGATACTCCTTCCAAGCAGACAGAGCTAGTGAATACTGTAGAAACTCAGAGATGCTTTCCAGGCACACGGGTTGCGACGCGATTGATCCTGACTCATACAGAGCGTCGTATGAAGGCAAGCCGCTTGCCTCCGTCAGGAACAGAGGGACACACTGCGCACCGCGAAAGCGACGGAATGGGTCAGGCTGGGTCGCCCAGTCCAAATATCCCAGGCTGCGCGCATACCGATCGTAATGGTGTTTCGTGGTTTCGTGATAGTGTTTGGCGACTCCTATGGCATCCATAATCGTGTACGCATCGCGCTGGACGATCGGTGAGCGCAAATGACCTTTGGCCCGCATGACACCGCTTGTTCGGAGGGTGTGGTCATCCGATGTTTCCCATTGGCCGATGCCAACCGTTATTCTAATGGAAACTGTCCATGTTCGAAATCAAGTAGCAACTCAGACGAGAATGCCTGATTGTCCATGAGGGTGCCGCACGAAAAGCGTCTTCAATTCATTGCATATTTGCCTCCCGTCAATCCGTTGTTCGCGCGTCCGTCGCCGTGGCAATTCTTCATCACCAAACCGAGCCACGCCACCACGTTGGTAGCGATGAACCCTACGTGATGGAACAGCCCACCCAACACATATCATGCCTTCTGGCAACCTCTTGCTTGGAATTCTCCGTCAGAAGTCGCGAACACCCTGCAAAACGCCCGAAACCCCGAAGGGAAATAGCATTATGCGTGCGAGCGATTTCGGGGGTGGGCTTGGGCAAAAGCGCCCTCGAAATGAGTCCCATGCTTGGTCGTGAACACGCAAAACTGCGCTTTGCTTGGGAGGGGGTTACCTTAACCGGTACCCGCGCATATTCGACGGTTTTGGGTTAAAAAACGTGGTGAGAATGGGTCCCATGTATTGAGAACGGGGCTAAGTATATGTCATTTCGCGGCGAACGCTTGGGGTCGTATTGAGTTTCATTCCCACATTGGGAGTCCCAACTTAACAAGTGTCACGTATTGACAGCGAATGCGATGCACCGAACGTCACGCGCAAACTACTCGAAAACCGCCTGAAAACAGACCACAAGCGTCCCGCAACCACGCCGCGAAGAATATCCATCGATGCTCGTGTCATATGCTGGCACTCATTCTTGCTACAACGGAACCGTTGTAGAATTTTTTGCGTCATCTATTGACACTGTGTAGATTATGGTATATGTTGTACATAGTTCGATGCAATGTGCATCGACAAAGTGGGCGACGCGATGCGTTCAACATCCG
>JBBTCX010000353.1:0-4494 GCA_038043045.1 Planctomycetota bacterium
GATCGAGGCTGCTGAGGCGTCATGGCGATCGTTGCGGCGCATTCTGGCCGTTCTTGAGTTTCCGGCGTGGTCAACGCCGCCCACCGGAGTGACCCTATGCGCGGCCTAAAATCAGCCCCAAACGGCTTTTTGCAGCGGACTGATAGATCCGGGAGGTGCACAGGCCCAAAAGGAGAGCGTGCCGAACGCACAAGCCACAGTAATCGAAAAGACGAGAAAGAATGCATGCCTGCTCAAATCCGAATGATGTCCTTGATTCATCCGACATTTCCCATTTGGTCCCTGCGTGTGCGACGCCGGGAGGCCAACCAAGAATCGTACCGGGCATTCGGAGTCAATGCGACTTTCTTTGGCCGTCTTTGAAGACCGTAGATGGATTCTCAATGAAACGGCGTTTACAGGGGTGGGTACTTGACACGGGCGAACGATTCCCCTCCTGGCAATATGTTGCTTTGGCGTGGCTTTTCGCGACTGACAGACATATGTTTAGGTTTCACCCTCGGAGCAGAACTTGTGGGTAATTGAAAGCCAGTTAAGGGCAGCGAATCGGGTGGACGAAACGGCATCTGACGACTGGTCCCTGCCGACGTCAAGCTGCGCTTAGCATCGCTTGTCGGTGTTTTTTGGTCAGGTTCATTTGATGGGCGAACCTACTCAATCACGCTACGGGGCCCTTTATTCGGGAGCGCGTCGTGCGTGCCGGAGGGCTTTGCGGGTGGTACGTGCCGTACCAGGGTCTTTCAATTCTCGGGAAACGAGTCGGATGACCTCGGCTTGCTGGTCGAAAACGAGGGTCCAAACTGGCCCGACGATCAAAGGTGGGGACAATTGAAAGACCCTTTGGGAAACGCGGAATTCCTTGCAATGGACGGCGGAAAAGTGGTAAAGTTCTGGCTGCCTGCGGAGGATGGTGACCGAATGGTTGGGAAGCAAGTCTCGTGGATTAGAGGAGGGGTGTTAACGCTAGGTCTAGGGGCGTCGATGCTGGTAGTTGTTCACGCGGGCAGTGGCGGGGATCCCCCGTCTGATCTTTCTTGGCACACCATCGACGGCGGCGGCGTCATACGCAGCATGGGCGGCAGCTTCGAGTTGTCCGGCACGATTGGGCAGCCCGACGCCGGCCGGTCAGGCGGCGGTAACTTCACGTTGACCGGTGGGTTCTGGTTCGAGGTCGTATCCAGCGACTGCAACCAGGACGGCGTGGTAAACCTCATCGACTATGACACTTTCGAGCAGTGTCTGACGGGTCCGGGTGGAGGACCGCTGCCCACGGGGTGCAACTGCGACGACCTCGACGCTGATGGCGTAATTACGCTAAGAGACTTCGCCATCGTCCAGAGAATGTTCAACGGATAGTAAAGCGTACGCTGATGGTACGCGGTTCCAATGTCCGGGGGAATCTGTTGGCCCCGGACCGGGCGGCCGTGTGAAAAGAACAGCGTCTTATCGTGCTGGCTAGGATCGGCCATGGGAGATTCCTCGATCCGGCGCGGATGCATCGGCCCGCGGCGATTTGGAAAGAAGGTCCTATGAAATCGAATGGGTTGGGAGGCTTGGTGATTGCTCTTGGGGTTGTCGGGGGAGCGATGAGCGTTCGCGCCGCACCGGTCGGAAGCGAGTTTACATATCAGGGGCAGCTCAAAGACGCCGGGCGCCCGGCCGCTGGGCTTCACGACCTGCGCTTCCGCCTGTACGACGCACGCGTTGGCGGCGTGCAAGTCGGCGCCACGCTCTGTGTCAACGACGTGCCCGTGGCTGACGGCTTCTTCATCGTCCCGCTGGACTTCGGCGCGCAGTTCGCCGGCCAGGAGCGTTTCCTGGAGATCGAGGTGCGGGCCGACACGGGCCTGGACTGCGCCAACCTAGCCGGGTTTGACATCCTGGTTCCGCGTCAACCACTGACGGCCACGCCGCATGCCCAATTCGCCGCCAAACCCTGGGCAACGAGCGGTGCGAACATCTCCTACCTAACGGGCAATGTCGGCATCGGCAGCGATTCGCCGACCTCGATGCTCCACTTCCGACGTCCCTATTCCGATACGGGCATCCGTTTTCAATCGTTGAGGTTCGATCAGGGTGCGCCCGGTGCCACGCTCCGCGCGCCCAAGTCCGTAGCAATCTTCGGGGCCGGACGAATTTGGAGCGCACCAGCCTCCGCTCTCATCAGCGACGACGTGAGGGCCGTGGCCAACTTTGCCGCCGCTGCCGGGACGCCTGATGACGATCAATCGCAGCTCCTCCAGCTATCCAACTTTGGATTCGCGCTCCCTGCACAAGCCACCATCGCCGGCATTGTGGTGCAAGTCGAAAGCCAGACCAATTGTAGCTGCGCCGATTGCGACCTTTGCCAAATACCCGTTGCCCTGGAGTTGCTCGGCGGCGAGGGCCCCTCTCGCCGATCGGAATTGATTTTTTCGGACACGGAATCGACAAAATCGGCCGGGAGCACCTTCGACATGTGGAACCTCAACTGGACCCCCGCGCAAGTGAACGCGGCATCGTTCGGCGTGCGGCTCTCGGCCAGGCTCGACCTGTTGAACACCTTTATTTGTTTCCCGGGGTTTCCCTGCTCACACATAGCCTGCGACTGCACCGGCTCGGGCACGGCATTCATCGACGCGGTCACGATTATTGTCCATTTCTTCAACGCACCGACAACCAGCACGCCGGTGGATTGGTCTCTCGGTCTTTCTCAGGACGATACCGACTTCCGAATCGCCGCCACGCCCGACCTTTCCTCTCCCGCTCTCGTTGTAACCTCGCAGGGTAGCGTGGGAATCGGAACGACGGCCTTCTCCAATGGGTTCTTCAAGCTGGCCGTGAATGGCGCCGTCGCCAAGCCCAATGGCGGCCAGTGGTCTGCCTTGTCCGATGCCCGCCTCAAACGCGGCGTTGAGCCCCTTCATGGCGCTTTAGATCGCATGCTGTCGCTTCGGGGAGTAACCTTCGAGTTCACCGAAGAAGGCTTGCGCACCGGCTTGGCGTTGCCCGGCCGACACACCGGACTGATTGCGCAGGAGGTCGAAGCAGTATTTCCCGAATGGGTCAGCCATTCACCGAGCGGATACAAATTTCTGTCCGAGTACGGCACGACCGCCTGGTTTGTAGAAGCGCTGCGAGACCTTCGCGCGGAGAAGGATGCCCAGATCGCCGGCAAGGAGTCGGAAATCGCCGAACTGAAGGAACGCCTCGCCAGGGTGGAGGCCATTCTTGCCATACCAATTCCCCGTGAAAAGAAGAGTGATCGATGAAAGCCGCCGCGCAACCTCAAGAGCGACTTCGTGGTGGACACGTTCGTGAACTCCGGTGTGAACCCGGCGACTTTGGAGTCGTCGATTTGAGTATGGAGTGCCAAACCTTGGCATTCTAGCGATCGAGGGTCATTTCGGGTTGCGGTTGGGGAGGTTCGGCAAACGTTAATTTGGGCAATTCGGGCTGGGCGGGCGGATAAAGTGTCATTGAAAGATGGGTTCGTTTGGTTATTTTTTTGTTTTCGAAGTGTCATTTGCTTGGCACTTTTTCCGAGAAAACGCTAGGAAATAAGGGGTTTGTGTGATATCGGGCGCTAGGTGCCACATGGTGACATTGCGCGCAATAGTGCGCATTTCGGCGTCGAGGCCATTTGTAAGTGTTGCTTTACGGGCCATGGGTTGATCCAACACAAGACGCCAACCTTTCGTCCTTGCCGCTCCCACTTTCTCACTCGCGGTACTGGTCAAACCATACATTATTCTAACTAATGTTCGGGAAAAGTCAAGGGAGAGGAATGCGGGACGAAGGATCGGGGGCAGGGCGGTTTCGGAGGGGGTTGTGGGAGTTCGGTCGCGCGGGCTGGGGCTCGGAGGGGGAATTTAGGGTTCTGTTTACCCGCGGCTTCCGCCGTGGGCTGAGGTACAGACGCCGCCGCCGCGGCGTAGAATGTCGAATGTCGAATCGGGAAGGGCGAATGGAGGGGATTTTGCAAATTGGTCATTTGGTCATCGAGTGATCGGAATGACGTGTGTTTGGGATGATGGGCGCAACGCCGCCGGTGTTGATGCAGCGTCAACCGCCGCCTTCCTTTGATGAAGAAAGGGTTCCGGGATTACGGATTGTGTGATATTCTTACGGGCGAGGGTCGGAACGAATGGTTCCGCCGTTCGTTTCGAAGGTCCATCGATCAACATCTTTTGAGGAGCCGGTCATGCGGGTGAAGAAGGTCAGAATGATCGTGGGGATCGTGCTTCCGCTTTTTGCGGTGTTTACAAGTGCAACGGGGACAGCTATCGCCTCAAGGAAGCCAAACAGCGGCGACGAACCGTGATACGATGACCACTGGACAATGGAGGGATTCAAACGGTAACTTGTGTACATCGGGCGCTACGTTTTTCAAACGGCGATTACAGTTCCATCATGGTTGACAGCATCGACCCATCGTCGTGCCGCCTGCTCCTTGATTTCTCGTAACTCTTCAGCCGTCTGCGGTTCGGCCGGCGCGAAAATGTTAAAATAGGG
>JBBTCX010000354.1:0-4154 GCA_038043045.1 Planctomycetota bacterium
CCCTATTTTAACATTTTCGCGCCGGCCGAACCGCAGACGGCTGAAGAGTTACGAGCAACTTAGTCTACTAGACGTGGCCACGGGGAGTTCCCTTTTCGCGGCCCCTGCACCCGAAGGAGTGTTCCATGCCTCCGTCTTCCCTGACAAGCGCCGAGTCGCGCTTGCCTGTGGCGAGACTTTGATTGTGTGGGACGCTGTTAAACGTACCGCGATTCGACGCATTCCAGTCCGCGGAATGGCTACCAAAGTCGTTGTCTCGCGCGATGGTAAGCGAATGTTTTCGGCCTGTGGAATCGACGGCGCCCTTGCGCATGCGTGGGACGCGGATACCGGTGATTTGCTTGGATCGATGGATGGATACGATCAGGTCATAAAGGATATTGCGATAAGCAGTGATGCAACACGCGTTGCTCTTGTTGGGTCTAGCAATGCCATTCTCATATGGCAGATACAGCAACCTCAAGCCAGGCAAGTTTCGACATATGGCTGTGCGATCCCGCCGAGGGCCGCGGCATTTCTGGCGGAAACCGATAGGCTTGTCATCGCGGCCTCAGGTGGTAATGTGATCTGCATGACCCTTCGGGCGCACGCCGAACGAGGCGCGCTAAAAGGTCCAAGAGAATCGATTGAAGACGTAACGTTTGCCGACCGAGGACGCATCATTGTCGCTCGTTCCACGGACAATTCACTCACCATTTGGAATGCGCGCAATTGTATGCTGCGCCACACGATTAGCCCGAAAAGCGGAACACTGACTGCGATGGCGGTTGACTTGAACTCCGACGGCATTGCTTACAACTGCACATCCGAACTGGATGGGACAAGCACCGTATGTATCGTGTCGGCGCGTACAGGTGAGCTACAAGGTTGTGTGCGCGTGAATTGTGATTGCGTTACGTGTCTCGCCCTGGCCCCTTCGAATGCTACGGTTTTTGCTGGTTGCACGAAAGGCGATGTGCATGTCATAGATGTTGCAACATCGACAGAGAAAAGGCACGATCATCCTTCGCACGCTCCCATCGTATCGATCATGCTGTCCGATCGCTGTCGGCGTATGGTGACAATCTGCAAGGACGACGTTGTCTGCATTTGGGACACCGATAAGGCGGAACGTTGCGCGTACTTCAGCCTTCCATTTTATCGGTTCACCGATGCGAAACTGACGAAAAACGAAAAGTCTCTGGTCGTATGGGATGAAAAAGACGGCGGCCCAGACGCCATCGGCGTGAGTTGGAACCTGTTGGATGGCGAGCCAACCATCATGACCGATTCGCTCGAAGAGATCGACCGTCTCCTTCATGGTGGATTTGGCTGCGGATATTGGCTGTCCAGTGGGTCAACAGATGTTTCCATCTTCCAGGCGAACGATAAGAAGCCGATAGCCGTCTTTCCAACGCACGGCCGTGCCATTCAGCTATGCCGCCACCCGACACAACCGCGTTGGGTGTTCGTGGATCAATCCCTGCCGGACGGTTACTTCTACGTTGTTACACTGGAGGGTCGAGAACCAAGGCGCATGCGTATTCTGAACATCACCGAGTTTCTGAAAGGCGCAAAGCGGCTCTTGAAGAGCAAGCTGGTTTCCGCCCGGCGTGTCGCAGTAATCCTGATCGCGAGAGTTGCTCCGCGACCTCTAGCAATTGGATGGCTGATCCAAGTTCTCCAACGGGAGAAGGATGTTGATGTCAGAATTCAAGCGGTTAAGACTCTCGGAGCCCTCCGAGCCAATAGCGCGGTGGCACACATCCAACGGGCGCTGACCGCCAAGTCGACGATGATGCGAGCCGCAGCCGCAATTGCTCTGGGCAGCATTCAAGGCCGTCCGTCGCTGCCCACATTAGTGGATTGCTTGGATGACACCTCGCGAGACGTACGCCTCGCCTCGTGTAGGGCAATTCTGTGTTTGAACGATTCGGAAACTCGAGTCGCTTTGGAACGTGCCGCAAACGACCGCGATGAGGACGTAGCCGCGATGGCGGCGTTCGGCGTTGAAGCGTTGACGGCAAGGTATCCCGTTGACATGTTGCTTGTGCGGGTTCGGGACAACGGTTCTGAGTTCCAATTAGAGGCGATTAGGATGTTGGGTTCAGTTGGTGGATCGAGAGCCACCGACGCGCTATTGGATGTCCTGGAAAGCGGCTCTCGAATGGCACATGCTGCGGCTGTCGATGCTTTGGGAAGTCTAGGAACCCCCGAAGCGCGGCAAGTACTTCGACGTATCACGGACCACCCGGATCGAGACCTCGCTGCATCGGCTCAACGCTGGCTTGGTTACGCCCTCCCGGATCCATGATGTGCCTCTGGGAAGAGTTGGATGCACATCAGGCACTTACGAAGTTTAGAAACGTGGACTCACTTTCTCGTCATGCGCAAGAGTGACCTTGCCCCCTAAAACGAGACCAGGTTGAGAGTGGTAAAATGCTCTCGGCCGTCGTCAGGACTTCGAAGGGAGGACAAGGTTTATGATTCGCAGGCGGTTCACGGCGGAACAGATCATCCACAAGTTGCGCGAGGCGGAGGTGGAGTTGGCTCCGGGCAAGACGATTCCCGAAGCCTTCAAGAAGATCCGGGTGACCGATCAGACCTATTATCGCTGGCGCAAGGAGTACGGCGGCCTGCGGACGGACCAGGCCAAAAAACTGAAGGAACTTGGAGAAGGAGAACGCGCGGCTCAAGCGGGTGGTAGCCGATATGACGCTCGACAACGCGATCCTGAAAGACGCGGCCCGCCCAAACTTCTGAGCCCGCCACGGAGGCGGCGGGTCGAGCAGCCGCGTCCTCCCGGATACTGATTCCGCTACATCGCAACCGACCATGTTCGCTGTCGTGGGTGGATTCGTCACATTCGGACAGCCGATTTGCAGCCTGGACGTGCGTCACCGGATGCCTGTGTCGTAGTTCACTTGTACTTCGGCGAACCCGTCAGCCGGCACAACCACGTTCATTGGCGACGCGAAGGGATATGGCGATTGCGGATCCGGCTGGAGCGGAACGACGCGGTACTCCCCAGGCGGCAACCGCACTTCGAACTCACCGTTCGTGTCGGACCGGATCGTCATAATCTCAAAGCCTTCAGGACATTCGACCCGCAAGTTGGCCTGGAAAGGCTCGACGCACGGGTCCTCCTCGGTTTGAATCGGGCACGTTGGGCTGAGTGTGACAGTTCCACGAATGCCGGTCTGAAGATCCTCGTCGAGATGCAACGGGACGCAGGGTGGGAGGCAGCCGGAGCACGTAACCAGGACGGCCATCGATGCGGCGGTTGATAATACAAGGCTATTCATGAGAAACGCCGACCACCGACTCACCTCTGACTCACTTGCTAATACGACAGCGCTAGATGGGTCAAAAAGCCGAGGTTTTTCGCCTGCGCCCGAAATCGCGCGCCCGGTTTCTCCCGAGGAATTCGCGGGTCCGGCTGCGAAGTAGCGCTGTCGTACTAAAGCGTACGGGGCCACAGACGTCCAGGCAAGGTTGATCGGTCGCGAGTGCATGAAACACATGGCGGTTCGCGGTTTTTCAAGCGAACCGCCCACTGAGAAGGTTCGCCGGAGGATGAACATGACACAAATCGAAGTCGAGGAGATCGCGAAGGTCGTCGCGAAGTTGATTCAAAAAGACCCAGCCGTGCGGCAGGCGATCTGGGATTGCGCCTGTCAGTGCCCGAATCTGGTCGTGGAGTTGTGAGGTGAGAGCATGGATGAAGAACAAGCGCGGTGCATGTCCTGGACCATTCTCGGCGAGATTGAGGAAACGATGAGCTGGGATGGCGTGGAGCTACTTTCGAATGACCCCCAGGAACAGCCTCCGGTTAGGGCGCATTTCAGGGACCGAGAGTACCAGCAGCTGAAGGAAACGATCGTCGCTCTCTTGAAGGAGGCGTGGGACAGTGACGTGAAAGAACGTGCAACCCCGAAAACACCCGCCGGCATCGGCATGCGGGAGGTAAGGTGATCTCGATGAACGAAGAATTAGCACGAGAAACCGCCATACAAATCCGTGACGAGTTCGAGGACTTGCTTCACGAGAAGGGAATCCTGGTCCCGTCCGCGGATCGAGAAGGACAACCGGATGAGGCATGCTTGTTCGGCGAAGAGAACTCTCGCTTTGAAGAGGCGATCACGGCGATTCTGATGGAGCACAGGACGGTGAAG
>JBBTCX010000354.1:4164-17109 GCA_038043045.1 Planctomycetota bacterium
AGCCCATACGCGGGAACGTGTGGGACGCGAGCCATCCAGTGCGGCAACTGGCCATCCGAATCTGCGATAAGTTTGTGGATCTGCTGGCGGAGAAAAACATTGTGATACCATCGAAGGACCGAACGGGCGATGCTGAAGAAGCGTGTTTCTATGGGCCGGAGTATTACGCGCTCGAGGACGCGGTCGTGGGAATTTTGGTTGAGGAACTTGTGAGCGGAGCGGCGGGCCGTCGGGCAGGGCGATCGGCGATGAAACGCGGGAAGCGGTCGCGGTGATGAAGCGACGGATGGCCGGGACGCCGGAAGGATTGGCCCAAGTCACGTCTGTCAAACCGTGCGGACGCGAGGCATCGTGGTTGCTTGCCGAAAAGCACCGCACGGATACCGTTCCGAGGTGATCAAAATGGCACTTCGGGAACACACCATCACGCTGACCCTGAGCGAAGGCGATTTTGAAATGTCGATGGGCCGGGCGCCACGCGATGGGGGAAATTCGAGGAGTGGGCTTACCTGTGCGAGAAAGGTCTGCTGAATGGGCACATCGACTGGGATATCCTCTTCGATTGCGCCAAGGAGGCGATGCGGTTCAACAGCGGCGAATCGTCGTGAGCATGGTGCGGCAATCAATTCTTGGTTCCCCATCCTCTGGGTGAAGGGAACCAAAACTCGTTTCTTCTGAGGAGAAAACATGAAAGGGAACTATGCCAAAGGACTCATCGATCAGGCCCTCGAGCGGCTGACTGTAGCGCTTGCGCAGGGCCGAAGCGAGGCGCTCACTGCCTATCTTTCCGCGATGGCTCGGTTTTCGTCCTACAGTGCCGGCAACCTGCTTCTCATTTTGGCGCAACGGCCCGAGGCCGCGCGCATTGCAGGCTATCGCACTTGGCAAGAACTCGGCCGTTACGTCAAGAAGGGCGAAAAAGGTATCGTCATCGTCGCGCCGATTGTTTTTCGCAAAAGGTGCGGCGACGCGCAGCCTCGCGCACCTCCTTCGGATGAAACAGAGCGATCGCTTCGTGGCTTCAAGCTTGTGTACGTCTTCGACGTGTCACAAACCGAAGGGAAGCCGCTTCCTGAACCGGCGCGTGTCGGCGGAAACCCCAACGGCCACACCGAAAAACTCAAGGCGTTCGTTGCGGCCAGCGGCATCACGCTCGAGTACTCGAACGCTCTCGGGACCGCCGACGGCGTTTCATGCGGCGGGAAGATCACGCTTCGCGAGGGGCTGTCACCAGCCGAGGAGTTCTCCGTAATGGTTTACGAGTTCGCTCACGCGACACTTCACCGGGGCGAAAACGGCGTGCGGTTGTCAAAGACCGTCCGTGAGACCGAGGCCGAGGCGGTCGCCTTCGTTGTGGGGCAGGCCATCGGGCTGGACACTGCGGCGGCCGCTTCCGATTACATTCAGATATATTGCGGCGACAAAAACACCATCGCCGAATCGCTCGACCGCATCCAGAGGACAGCTTCGCCCATCCTTGAAGCCATCACGAAGGGATCGTAGTCATCGCGGTACCGGCCGATATGCGTGGACTCCAGACCGTCCGATGACGAACTGGCTGTTCCTCATGAACTTGAGCGGCCGGCGTGTCTCGAAGATTCGTGGCCGATTCTGTCGCTGGCTTTTTTCCCGCTGCTCTTCACCGCCTTTTGCCCTCCCCAAGCTTCCTCGGCCTTTTCCCATTGGTTCGCTTTTTGCGGGCGGCTTCGAACATCCGGTCGCTTTCTTGTCTGAGCCGATCAAAGAGCTGCCGACAGGTAACGCAACGTTCGTCGGCCGCCTGAACATATTCCAGCTTCCAAGGCTCGTACTCGACGCAGGGATAGCCCTTGGGGTCGTGAAGCACGGCGTCAAGGACGGCGACCAGCCAGTCGAGCTCATCGCACGACATCTTGAGTGATCCACGGCCGTTGTATCGCTGAATTCGGCGGTCCAGTCCCGGACACTCCGGAATTTCGTGGGCGTGGCGCTTGAGTTCGACGAGTTCGGAACCCGTCACGAGAATTCTGCACGCGTCTTCAGCGGCGGGCTTCCTCATCCGACGATCACCATTGCACCTCTTCGAACAGGTAGCTTATTTTTTGTTTTCATGTGGCGTCGAGCTCATGATGCGGGTCCTGTACATCCTCTCCATCAGGTACCGGACGCGCTGCCCTGGATTATGCGCGCCCGAGGCAGCACTTCTTGTATTTCCGGCCGCTGCCGCACGGACACGGGTCGTTGCGGCCGGCCTTTTGCGCCTGCGGGGGAAACACGGGCTGGTCTGAACTCGCCTTCCTCGGCGACGGCGACGCGTGCCGAGGCAGCATGTTGACGTTCCTGTCGGGCCGCGGGTGTTTTCGCTCGACTTCCTTCCAGTCATCGGACCGCCCCATCCTCCGGAGAAGGTCGATGATGCGCTCGGCGGCGCCGTCCCAGTCGAACGGCTCGCGAGCGATGGCGAGCGCCCGCGAGTAGAGCGTCAGCGCTTCCGGGTCATCATCAAGTTCTGTGAACACGTCGCCGGCTTTGATTCGGACCCAGACGTCCTCCGGAAACCGCTTGAGATTGGCGCGAACCCGATCCAGGGCCTGCTCGTTCCGTCCGGCCCACGCCAAGGCAACGGCGAGGTCTCCCTGGTAGTTCGCGGCCTCGTCGAAGCTGGACATCACATCAGCGACCCGCGTCACTTCGTCCGAGTAGCGCTTACCGTGGTTCAGAACGAAACAGAGCAGCCATGAGCCATGATCGCATACACTGCATTCTTCGACCTCATGCAACCGTGCCGCCCGTTCTTCGGGCGGGAAGCCTTCAAGAAAGGCGATGAGCAAAAGGGCCGCCTCGACGTCGCGCTGGTCGTCCTCGGGAGTGGCGCCGCGATGCTCGCTTGAACGATGAATGACCTCGTCCAGCCGATCGGCGAGCAACTCCGGGCAGTACAGCTCAGGTGTCAGTCGGCGCCAGAGTTCCTCCGCGGCTAGCAATGGAAAGTCGTCCCAGAAAGTACGCGCTCGCTTGACGCCCTTCCACCACTGCTCCTCGAGGGACATGGGGCGCCTCGCCGCCTGGGCCTGCTCGCGGAAGCGCTGTGGGTCGGTGTTCACGCCGAGCTCGTGGAGCTTGGCGAAGATGGCGTCGGTCGACCATTCGGTCAGCCCGTCATATCGCCAGGCGAAGCCTTGTTTCCGGTGGCGCTCGGCAGTCAGCAGCAGGTCCTCGTTCTTCCCGGCCTTGACCGACTGCTGAAGAACGCGGCGGACCTGTCGACGGTTGATCTGATCCAAAGGAGCGCTCCTACTCCAACGTGCGCATGTGCGCTTCCAGCCGGAGGCGGCACATCTGCGTCACGAAGCAACCAAGCCGACCCAGGACATCGTCTTCTTCGGGGATGTGTGGGAAGAAGTCCCGCACAGCAAAGTAGTAGGCGTCGACATTCCTCGGAGGGCCACCACCGCCCTTGGGGATCATCGTCTCTGTAATCCGCATGAGGTATTTCTCGAAGGTCGGACCCCCAATGCGATTGAGTATCGCACGGGCATGTCGCTCGCCCTCCGGCGCCGATATCACCGAAATGGACGCGACCAGCTCGTCGATGTCGCAGGTCAGCAAGCGCTGGAGTTCTTCATTCGCCTCATCACTCACTGCACGGCCCCCTGGTATGCGTGGCCAACAAGACAGCTTTGGAGCAACAGGTCTCAATTATCGTTTACTCAAGATCGGGCAAATCTTCGCGGTCCAGTAGAAGTCGGATCGAGCGAGCTTGGCCAGGAACACGTTCGATCAACCCACGCTCTTCCAAGGTGATCACCATTTGGTGTGCCGAGGGGGGCGTGATCGCGAAGTAGCGTGCCATGTCATCTTCGGCCGGCGGGCACCGGTTGAGTTTCGTGTAGTAGTAGATAAACGCCAAGAACTGCCCTTGTCTCGGCGTGTACTCTGACTTCATGTCCGGCATGGTCTGCATCTTCCGCTCGGTTCGCTCGCTCACCCTCTGCCCCAATGTCGCTGCCCCCAAGGACCGCTGCCAGAATATCCCCATGGGGTCTTGCAGAACATAGGCGAGGGCCTCTGTCCGCGATGTCGCAGACAACCCCGCCCAATCACCGATCACGATGATGGCAAGCCGGCGTACGAGGTCGGCGTGCAGAGTTAGGGCGGTTACCGTCCGCCACCACTGGCCCTGGGTGCTCGTGTAATCCGAACTCGATGGGGAACGCTTCAGCTACAGCAAATCACGGCACCGCCGGCGGCTTCGTCATCGATGATCAGCATTATGACGTACCAGCCCAGCGCCACCAGAAGGCCCAACTCCGGCATCCTTGCGGCCGCGGCACTGATGTCGATCGTGGCGGTCCGGCGGACGAAACCAAACTTCGGTTCAATGCCGATGAGTTCAACGCCCTTTTCATCAGTAAAGGCGAACCGGCGCCCCCAAAAGCCGATGCGGTCCCAGCGGAATCGAGCTCCACTGCGCATCCTCAACAGTCCGCTCCCGCCCCAAGACAGGTCGAGAACCGCCAGGTCCTCGTCTGACGCCTGCGCACGGACGGTGACGTGCGGCCGCAGGAACCCCCCTCGTTTGAAGGTCCAATGGTGGCCATCGTATTCGGCCTCCGCAAGTGAGCCGAAGAGCTTCGTCCAGCAGCGTAGCAAGGCATGTCCGTGGTTCACAAGTCGCCGACGAATCGCTCGCGGCGCAGAGGCAGGGGCTGCCGCTCTGATACCCCAATCCATCCCGCCGAAACGATGCGATTCTCGTAACTGCCCGCCCCTTCGACAGGTTGCGAAGAGGCGGTCACAAAGATGACAGCTCTCGCGGAGAACAAAAATGGCAAACAACAAACCCAGCGCTAAGTTCAAGGCAGGTGGCGTATCGGTGGCACTCTGGCCGACAGAGATTACGGCCAACGGGCGAACAATAACCGTGCTCAAGGCGTCACTCGATAAGAGGTACAAAGACAACGCAACCGGCGAATGGAAAAGCTCGTCGAGTCTGTCTCGCAACGAGGTTGGTCAGGCAGTTCTTTGCCTAGTACGCGCATACGCCGCGATGATGGAAAAATCGACGGACGAGGAGGAGGTGACGACGGAGTAGGCCGTCAAACCGCAGCGGCTCATTCTTGAGCCGTTTTTTTCGCGGCACGAGGTGATGGAAATGAACGGATGGATGGATAGGTTTCGGGAAGAACGACGGCGTTCGCTGGCCTTGCGGGAAATCGAAGCCGCCGTGGACGAGATACGAGGACACAATCTCGGTGATCCGGCGTGGCGTGCGTGGTACCGATGTATCGTTCTGCGGCGTCTGACGGAAAGCGGCGTTGAACAGGAGGGGCGATAGACAAGGAACGACTACCTTTCTCTGCGGTACCGGAACCGGCATCACTGGCGGTTCGCGTTTTTCAGGCGAACCGCCATCTGAGCTGTTCGACGGAGGTCGGAAACTTGCGACAAAGAAACGAATCAGGGGCGTCCCGATGGTGAATCTGAACGGCCGGGACTATTTCGTGGATCAGGAACTCCGGAAGTCTCGGAGTGCCGGTGATCATTCCGAGGCGACGAACTTCGTCCGTTTTGATTCGGCCGAAGGACATACCTTGTGGGATCAATGCCTGATCGCGAAGTGCGCGCCATGGGAGGTCGAAAAGGTGGAGCCGAGGCACGCGATGGGCATCAAGTGCCGGCATTGCGGGCAGTGGGTTCTCGCCTAGCGTGAGCCGATTGCGATCGGCTGGGCCGCCCTGCCGGCGGCGAATCCTCGCCACGCAGTCTCGCCAATTTAAGGCTCTCGGTCGCCGAAGGATGGGTTTTCAATTGTGCGACCCAAAGCCATAAAAGGCGAGCCCGCTAGAGGCAAGGATCTCGCGACCTTAGCGACGCTCCGTCTTTACGCAGTGCCTGTCGAAAGACGGAGGTGTCGAACATGGACCAACATGTCGAAACGTGTGATGGTGTGGTTGTACCAGCGCCAGCTGCATTGGAAAGGTGGCCAAGGAGGTACGGCAGCATCGCGGATTTGCCGGATGAGGAACTGGCCGATCCCGAGGAGTTGGAGCGGCAGGTGTTCTTCCAGGAATGGGGACCGATTCTGGCCTTGCCGGTGCGTCGTGCCCCGAGGATCAGGGCGGACATCGATGAGAATGGCGGTGTCGAATGGGGCGCCTTCGGCACGGTCGATTTTGAGCGAATCTCGCCCAAGTTCGACAAGGCCCGGTACAAGGCCGACAAGCTCAAGGAGGAGCTTCGCAACCTCATGATCATGATCGACACGGTGCGGTACCACGTGAAGGGTCCGCAGAAGAACATGGTGCTGAAGTACGCCCTGAGGGGCATCATCGACGTGGATGATATTCTGAATGAGGAGCTGCGAGCACTCGCCAACTTGTTCATGAGGGCACGCCGAATCCGGCAGGAGATTGATCAACTGGAGGAGGCTCGCTGGAGGCGGAAGCAGCGTGAGGCCGCGGACCTGCTGGCGCGGTTGGGGTGACCTCCGCCTTCTTTTTTTGGGGACGAAGGTAAACGCGCTGCGGCGCGTTGGTGGACACTCGGCTTCGCCTCGGTCCCCCGCCCGCCTCCTTGAAAGTCGGCGGGACGACGACGGATCGGAGTGACTATTGGGGACGGAACTGGCGACGTCGGCATTGGAGTCGCGGCGGGAGCCATAAACTGTGTTTGGGCCGGTGGAGGGTTCGGGGTGTGGTCGGCGCGATTGGGGCGAAGCCAGCGTCATTAGATGGTCGGGAGCATGGTCTTTCGGGCGGTGGAATTCCAGAGATGTTGCGACCATTCAGCAGGGGTGAAATGGCCGGAGTGGAGTGTCGGAAGGTGGTGATCCGACGGGAAAACGGGTTCCTGGTGGGGACGTGAACGCGGGCTTTTGGCCCGCGTATGGGGGTCAACCTTTGGGGGTTGACCCCCGAGACGACGATTAAAGAAACGAGATCAAAACGGAATTAGACCGCGCCGCTGGCACGGGGGATTAGGCATCATGAGACTATTAGGGGTTGAAATACGACAAGTGGCAAGGAGACAAGAACTTACGGACGAAGACAAGGATGGGACTATGGATATTTGAATAGTATGCGAGCCGGAGTCCGAGGCCCACTATTGCCCCAGTTTAACAAATGCGACTCAGGATCGAGCATCTCGACACGACTC
This sequence comes from Planctomycetota bacterium, assembly GCA_038043045.1. GTDB lineage: Bacteria > Planctomycetota > Phycisphaerae > UBA1845 > UBA1845 > JBBTCX01. The sequence continues at coordinate 11,302 of JBBTCX010000354.1, forward strand.
GACAACCCAGCGCTCGATCTCCATCGCCGCGAAAAGTTCTTCTCGACGAGCCCCTTCAGCGCGAGCCCATTCTCCCGAAAGTCGCTGCAAATTGCGGGCCGATCGGCCCTCGATTTCGAGCATCCGTTGGGACGTTTCGTTTTGCATGTTTGCACCTCGAAGGGCATCAAAACGATCCTGAATAAAAAGCTTTGGGTTCCGTCCAACGTACCGACGGCGTTCGCTACTGGCGGGTAGAGAAAACCGAAAAGTTTAAGAACTCCATCCCATTTACTACCTCCCAGTAGACACTTTCGAGGTGGAAAAATGTACCCAACCCAATCCCCCAATGGACCCGCCGGCGCCGGCGGATATGTACCGTATTTTTATCAGGCAGGCCTCTTTGATCGCTACGGCTTGGCCCCAACGTTGACGAGGCCGACCGCACCCAACGAGCCCGCAACTCCGCGCCGATTCACTTCTAATCCTTCTTTGACACCCGACCTCGACCGCTTTCAAACCGTTGAACAAGTCATCGCCAACGGCTACTTCGCTATGCCCCCCGGCGATCCGGTGACGGCCATCCTCTCCGACAAGAAGGCAACCTCATGGCTCGGCCTCGACGATATCATCTCTCAGGTCCGTCACCGCTACGAGGTGTACCACCAGAACATGTACGAGTTGGAGCTGGCCAAGTCGGCGGCGACCAACTCCCTGTACGCCCACTGGGCGTATCACGGCCTACCCGACTCCAAGCAGTTTTATTCTCGTCACAAGCGCATTCAGGAACTCTATCAGGAGCAGCGCGAAGAACGCGTCAACCTCTGGAAGGACGTCTCGCGACTTCGACTGGAACTTCCCGAATCGGCGCAGAACTATGTCTCTGCCCACCGTAAGGTTCAGGCTCTTGAGACAACCGCGGGTGATGAACCATGATGACCCGCGTTCAGGAACTGTGCCGGAAGCTCAAGCCGGTTCTCGGCAGGAAAGTCGACGGCCTGTGGCACGCCTATCTCGCCGACACAGACGCCGACGGCAAGGCTGACATCGAGCAGACGCTCGAATTGCTGGCCGCGAAGCATCTGGGGCAGAGCTACGAACCCGACCGGTCGCCGTTCCCGCCGCCCTCACGAGTGTTCGCCGGGGCGGGCGACATTTCGATTGGACAGGTCTCGTATGGTGCGAGGGAACTGTACCCCTTTTCGCTCAAGAGCATCCGCCTCAAGGAGCACATCCTAATCGCCGGCAGAAGCGGTTCCGGTAAGACCAATCTCGCCTTTGTGCTCATGGACGGCATCATGCGACGGGGCATCAAAGTCCTGGCCCTGGACTGGAAACGCGCCTACCGCGATCTGCTACAGTTGCATCCTGATCTTCGAGTCTTCACTATCGGGCGAAACGTCTCGCCCTTTCGATTCAACCCCCTGATCCCCCCGCCGGGCTGCGAGGTGCACGTCTGGATCAAGCTGATCGTGGACGTCATCGCCGCAGCCTATCTCGGCGGGGAAGGCGTCATCAGTCTGCTCATTGCCGGACTGGATCGACTCTACCCGGAGGCAGCGGCAAAGAACCGCTGGCCGACGGTCGTCGATCTCCTGTTCTGGCTGCGAAGCGCCAAGCTCAGGGGACGTGCCGCCCTCTGGCAGGCGTCCGCGGAACGAATCCTGCTGGCCATGACCTACGGAGAGTTCGGTGCCGTCTTGAACACCCAAAGCAACACTCACCTCGAGGACCTTCTGAACCACAACGTGATCTTCGAGATGGACGGACTGTCCAGTTCGTCCGACCGGGCGATGTTCTCCGAGGCCATCACCATGTACCTCTACCGTTATCGTCTCGCGCTCGGCCCGCGCGAGGAACTGACCAACGTCATCATCCTAGAGGAGGCGCACAACCTCCTCTCTGCCAAGCAGACGGGGACGAAGGAATCCGTATTGGAAACATCAATTCGTATGATCCGCCAATACGGACTGGGATACGTCTTTGTCGATCAATCAGCTTCCTTGTTAAGCAAGGTGGCCTTCGCTAATTCGTACGCCACATTGGCGTTGAGCCAGAAGCTCCGCTCCGACATCCAGGCCATGGCCGGGGCGATGAATCTGACCGACGAGCAGCGCGATGCGTTAAGCACGCTGCCCGTGGGCACGACCGTCGTGCGCCTGGCGGATGAGCATCCCGAGCCGTTCATGGTTCGGATCCCCCGTTGCCCGATTCGTGAAGGCTCCGTGTCGGATTCGACGATCCGAGAGCAGATGCGAGCTTATTACGCCGAGTCCGCCCCCAATCAATCCCTACTCCCCGAACCGCCGGCGATTCCGGCGGTTCCGGCCGCAGATTAAGTATAATGAACTGAATCGAGAATCTCTGGAACCCCACCCACCATCCCCCAAAACATCATTCACCGTCGGTTTTCAACCGGATGAACTGATAGACGGAAAGCCCCCACCACCTGAAACCATATCGCGAGATGCGATACGGTTTTTGATTGATGTTGCTGCAAGACCCCTTTCCACAACTGTCTCAAGATATCAACGATTGCATCTTTCCCGCCGCCGCGGAAACGCCATCCGTCAAGATATTCTTACCGCAGGCATTATTGAATCCGTCCCTCTTGCCACCCGCACCGGGCAGGTGATGTTGTTCCAGTTGACCCATCACGGACGCACGGTTTGTACCTCTCTCGGCATCGATCCCGGTCCCCTTCCCCGCGCCAGTTTGGAGCACACGTTTTGGGCACGGCGCGTTGCGCATCAGTTTGAGCAGCAAGGTTTCGAGGTCGTGCTCGAGCATCCGATCAAGGGTGATGGCTTCATCGATGTGGTCGCTCAGCGCCCCGGCGAACGCGTAGCGATCGAGATCGAAACCGGAAAATCGGACATCAAGATGAACGTCGAGAAACTCCGCGGCCTCGGCTTCGACCGCGTTATTCTTGTGGCCACTTCGCCCTCCGCCGTGGCTGCTTGTCATCGGGCGCTGGACGCGGCCGGGAAACGCGAGGTTGAGCTCATGACATGGCTGGATGTGTCGTAGTTCTCACCATGCATTTACGCTAGCAAAGGCGCGTGGTTAAAATTGGCCGCATGTGTGGGGACAGTTCTGGTCATGTGGTTCCCGGACAATCAACGGACCTGTTGAACCAGTTCGAAGGTTCGATCGTCGGCCTTGCGGTCGGTGACGCACTCGGCCGCCCAACAGAATTTCTGCGAACTCTCGAAGGCATCCGCGCTCGCTTCGGCCTTGAGGGCCTTACGGATTTGCAAGCCGACCGTCATCCTGCCGGAACCTATACCGACGACACGCAATTGAGCCTCTGCATCGCGCGAACCCTCATTCAGGCCGGTCGCAAGCCGTTGGATGAGCTCATGCTGGTTATGGCGGATGAGTTCCTCCGCTGGAGCCAATCGGCGGAGAACGACCGCGCTCCCGGCGCGACGTGTCTGGCCGGATGTCGGAACCTGGGGAAGGGTGTGGCGTGGCGTGAGGCTGGCCTTGTCGCGTCGAAAGGGTGCGGAAGCGCCATGCGCACGGCACCCATCGGTTTGTTCTACTTTGACGACGAGGCACGACTTATGGCTATGGCCCAAGCCAGTTCGCTTCCCACACACCGGCATTCCACAGCCGTTGCCGCAGCAGTAGCGACGGCTCTCCTGGTTGCGTGGGCACTGCGACGTGACGATCCGACAGTTTACCCGCAACGGCTGGCCGCGGCCATGGATGCGCTGGAAGGCGGCGGGGAAGTTGCCCGGCTTGTTGCAAGGGTGCGGCGATACCTGAGCGAACCGCCGGATGAAGTGCTCTGCTCCCCTGTGCTTGGAGAGGCGTGGGTCGCCGACGAGGCCGTGGCAAGCGGCTTGTACTGCTTCTGCCGCAGCCCTGACGATTTTCAGTGCACCGTGCTCACCGCGGCCAATACGGTTGGCGATTCGGACAGCATTGGCTGCATCGCCGGTGCTATCAGCGGCGCCTACAACGGCATGCACGCCATTCCGAGACGATGGAGCGACGGTGTCGAGAACAGTGCGATCCTCCGCCAGGTGGCGCGCGACCTTCTTAGCGCTCGTTCGCAATAAAGTCATCGGCCTACGCGGTAGTTCTAAAGGCCATCAAGAATCCGAAGCACCCCGAGCATGAGGCGATGCTTCAAAGGGTGGCCGCCCCTTCGATCTCGAAGCCTTCGACGTCGAGGAAATCAACGCCAGACTACGCGATTGCTGAATGACGGATGCGCGAAACTATTGACACAGGCTGCTGTTGCGGGCGCCGGGAACGATTCGAGCCATACGGGTCGAATCATGGCCATCGGAAAAACGTGCGGCAAGACCGGCGTTATCATATGGGAGCGGAACACCTCACTGGAGAAACGGATCGTTAGTCCCTGACCATACGCGCCCGGCACAGTGCTGACGGCGGGAACCGTGGGAGTAGGCACGATGGGCCCAGGTACTATGGCGCCGGCGCACGGTCCGATCGCATAACCTCGCCCGCTTGTCGCCCCAAAACTCCCTGGACCGAAGGCAAAGGCCCCGGTCGCGGTCAAAAGGAGCGCGATCGTGAGCGTTAGAAAAGTGACGAGTCCTCGCCAACCGCCGTCCATCTTGCCGCCGGTCATGAGGAGCCACCGTCGACTGGACCAAAGCCGTGGAGAATGGCGCCTCGGTACTGCTGGCGAGCCCGGTTGTATTCGGCCTGCACGGCTCGAATCAGGTTTTCTTCCAAGCGGGGCGCTGCCACATCGTTCTCGCGTACAAACACGGCCGGGATGTAGTTGGCACGATAAACACCGTTCTGATGATCATAGTCGAGGCCTTGCGCCGCGTCGGCATACTCGATGACCAAGCTGTCATAGGTCGGCAGGGTGAAGGTCGGACGCCAAATGTCGTGGCGGCCGCGGTCGTAAATCAAACGGGCCTGGCGATAGAAAGCGGGAATGTCGTACCGGTCCAGCACATCGCCAATCCGCGCTTCGGCATCGGATTGGTATGGGGGCTCGGCCGCCTCCACTCGGCCTTCGAGCGATGCGTAAGTTTTTGCATTCATGGTTGGGTCACCTCGGGTGTTGATTGAGTAACGCGTTGAGCAAGAGTGATGAGCTTCGTCTCCGTGCGATCTATGATCTTGAAGAGCCTTGTGTTGTGCGCCTGAAGCTTCGAGGCCGATTCGAGCAGTCTCGTCACTTTAGGATACTCGTGCCGCTGCAGGGCCTCTGCTGCGTCTTTCGTGAGTTCACGGATACGGCGCTCGGCCTCGGCGCAAGCGCGGTCCAAACGTTCGAGGCGTAGATCGAGCTTGAGCTCCTTAAATCGGGCGGCCAGTTCCTCGCCGAGTTCATGTTGTTCCTTGGGGGGCAGCTTCGAGATGACCCCGCGAATCTCCTCGATACGGGTCACGTGCCCCTTGCGCATTTGGTAGGCCCTCTCGCGGAGTGCCGCGAGGCGCTCGGTCAGATAGCCCTCCGCGGGAAGGATGCGACGGAACTGGAGCATGAGGTCGTTCTCCAGCTCCGGGCGGTCATCCAGAAAGTCCGCCTCACGCCGCGTCCGGTGCAACTGTTTTGCCAGCGTGCCGGCCAGGTGGCGGTCACGGTAGAGTCGAACGAGGTCGTTTCGCACGGACGGAACCGTGGCTGGAGTTTGTGGGAACCAGCGGTGGTGATCCTGCCGATGGTTGAACAGCGTGAGAATTCCAACCAATAGCGCGACCGTCGTGATCGTTTGAAGCACCTGCTCGTTGAGAGGCCATGGGATGCCGAGGATCCAGCCGATCAGGATGCTCAGACCGAAGGTGAACGACAGACCCGCGATGGTCCCGCCGATAGCGCGGATCGCCCGG
>JBBTCX010000355.1:0-38668 GCA_038043045.1 Planctomycetota bacterium
TGCAAGTCGACGCCAGGGACTCTTAGCACCTGTTCGCTCTCCATGGTCCCTGACCGGTAGCTCCCTGGCGGCACGTGGCCCGCGGCCGGGCGGAAGACGATGCAAACCCCACTGTCCAGACGCCCCTCGCGGTTGCAGCGTCCCGCCGCTTGAGCGATCGAGTCCAGTCCGGTCATGGCCCGGTACACGATCGGGAAATCGATATCGACCCCAGCTTCGATCAATTGCGTGCTGATGACGATGCACGGTTTGGGATCGTGTGGATTCAGTCGACCGCGAATTTCGTCGAGAACATCCGTGCGATGGGCGGCACACATGCTGGCGCTCAAGTGAAACACGCAGTCACTGATCTTTTGAACGTCTCTCAGCGCGGTGAAGAGTTTGGCGGCATGGGCGCGGGTGTTGACCACGCACAAGGCTTGTTCGTGCAGGCGAAGTCGTTCGACAACGGCGTTGTCGTCAAGCTTGCCAAGTCGTTCAACCTCGACGCGCTTCAGCGATTCGAAGAGTCGCGGGGGATCGTCCACAATCTCGCGCACTCCCTTGATCCCGATGCGGAAATCCGGGCGTTCGGTGATCGCCGGCTGTGTCGCCGAGCAGAGCACGACGGTGCAGCCATAATTTCGAACCAATTCCTCCAACATCCGCAACGTCGGTGCAAGCAGTGTCACTGGCAGGGTCTGGCACTCATCGAGAATAATCACGCTTCGGGCGATGCGATGCAGCTTGCGACATCGCGACGGTTTGCTTGCGTAGAGTGATTCGAATAGTTGCACGTTCGTTGTTACTACGATCGGCGCATCCCAGTTCTCGGCTGCGAGGCGATACCACGGCGTCTGCGATTCGAAGCCTGGGTCTTCACCACGAATGTCCTGCGGGTCGAAGTTGCTGTGATGCTCCAGGACGATGTGCGGTCCCGCATCTATGAACGCTTCGGCAAAGACAGAGGCGTTTTGTTCGATGATGCTCGTAAAAGGAATGGCGTAGATCACGCGACGTAGCCCGTGTTCTACCGCGTGAGTGAGGGCGAACGCCAGCGACGACAGCGTCTTCCCACCTCCGGTCGGAACCGTCAAAGAAAAGAACCCCGGCGGAAGTTCCGCTTTCGCACGGCACTGGGCCAATACGTTTGCGCGGGCGCGGTTGACCGGAGTGTTCGCGGCGAACCGTTCGAGGTAGACGTCGAGATGCGATAGTAGCTCGACCGGCGTCGGCATGAGCCGGTTGCGCTCGTCCCCTCGGTCGGGCCGCATGAACGCCTCCGTCGCAAGGTAGTCGGCATCGACCAGACAGGAAAAGAGCATCCGACAATAGATGGCGGCCTGAAACGCCTTCTCACCATCGGTCAGACTCCATCTAAGCGCTGGAACAGGCGGGCGCGGTTGGTTCAACAGGATCGCCGGTGCGGCGTGGCAGAAATCGGCAATCGGCTTCTTGAGCCGGTCGGTCAGTCCCGATCGGCCTCCCTGTTCGTCGACATTGTCCGGCAGGCCGCCGTGGTGACCTGCGATGCAGTAGGCCAACAACCGTCCGATTGTTCCAGGAAACCGTGTCGCCGCGTGCTGGGCACCGGCGGTAGAGTGATCGACTCGGCCAGAAAGGGACTCTAATTGGGTTTCAAATCCATTCGCCGACCGTAAGTAAGCTTGGAACTCGGCGGAGTATTTGCCGAGATCGTGCCACATGCCCACCACCCGGCCCCACTCCGGCGATGCAAAAGCAGCCGCGAATTCAGCCGCCCGTCTGCCTACATCCCGCAAGTGAATCTCGAGTGGTTCCCATTCCGACTCTGTTGAATCTGGTCGCGTATGGGCATATGTTGTTGTTGGCAACATGCGATGTTTGACACCCAATTTTTCTTACGCTCCGAATGGCCGCAACCAGCCGACACACATTGGACAATTTGCCGGTTCGGATTCGGGGCAATATTGACTGAAAGCTCAAAGTTGCGATTCTATGCAACGGGATGCTACTGCACGACAACACTGGCGTCCACACTCCACGAAAAACTGGAGACTGGTAGAGTTTTCCGTTTTTCAAACCCGCGACCGCCTGCCCTTGACCTGAAGCGTCAAGGGTAGCCCGCGCGGGCCTTCGGTATGACGGTTTTTGGATGCGCTCTTCGTCCGCCTGCCCACCCGCGATTCGGCTCAAACCTTACCGGTACGCGGAAATCTAAACGCCTTGCCAAGCGCACTCGGCAGCGTAAACTGAACCGGTCGCTTGTAACTTTTTTCCGGGCATTCTGATTTCGGAAAGGAATAGAGATGAATTCAATGCGTTGGCCGCTGGGTTTGGCTCTTCTTTTCATTGGCTCCGCCTTCGCCCAGGACCAACCCGATGAAGATCCTGAACTCCTAAAACTCGCCCGAAAACACTTCGACCGCCTAGCCCGCGACCCGGAAAAAAATTGGAACCCAGCGCTGACGCCTTCCGAGGAAAAACTCATTTGCAATACGGCGGCAGGCAGGTTTGCGGATTATTCTCCGAAACACAATTCACCCAATTATGAGCTTGGCCCTCAATGCGAGAACAAAGATGACCCGGCATGTGCCGACGAATGGCCCGACTCCTCTGTCCTTCGCGCGGATGTCATTGCGTGGCTTTGCACAGACAAACACGCCAAGGAGCTTATGCCACACAATGGCATTCAAATCTGGGGTGCGCGCATCGAGGGCAAGCTGGATTTGGAAGAAGCCGACCTGCCGTTTCAACTCGTTTTTATTCAATGCAGGATCATTGAGGATGTCAGACTCAGTTGCGCAAGGGTAAAGGGCCTCTACTGGGATGGTTCGCATGTGGCTTCGATATTGGCCGACGGGCTAAAGGTCGCAGATGTCGTGCTTTTCCGAAATGGTTTCACAGCCACCGGGCAAGTTCGGCTCTTATCGGTGGAGATAGGGGCGCGGTTGGAATGCGGAGGCGCGAAGTTTCTGCACGAGGGGTGGGGAGAACAGGCCGGACTAGTCGCTGATGGTGCGAAGATCAAGGGTGACGTTTTTTTCCGTCACGGTTTTGAAGCGAAGGGGCAAGTTAGCCTTCAGGCGACCGAGATCGGGGGCAGTCTGTATTGCGATGGCGCGAAGTTTCTGTGCGAGAACTGGAGCGATTGCCTGATCGCTGATGGGTTGAAAGTGAATGGTTCCGTGTACTTTCGCGAGCGAGCTGAAATACATGGGACGGCGAGCTTCGTGAGCGCAAAGATTGATGGGTTTTTTCGGTGGCATGGCCTGGAGCGACACGAAAATACCGAGCTCTGGTTACAATCGGCGCACGTGGGGACATTGAGGGATGAAAAAGCGAGTTGGCCTGGGGAGGGAAAGCTGAAACTGGATGGGTTTACATATGATCGGGTTGATGAGAATGCGCCGTTGGATGTGGAGGGGCGGCTAATGTGGTTAAGGTTGGATCGTTCGGACAGATTCAATCCCCAACCGTATGAACAGTTGGCGAGCGTGCTGAAGAGGCAAGGGCATGAGGAGGATGCGAAGAATATCCTGGTCGGCAAGGAGCAGGACTGGGCGGCGCATGAGTTGCGGATCGTCGGAAACGAGACGGAGTGGCAGGAATGGAAAATACGATTACGACGTGTCGTGCACGGAATACTTGGGGCGACGGTTGACTATGGATACCGCCCTTTAAAAGCGTTGTGGTGGGCCCTGGGAATTTGCGTCTTAGGTTTGCTGTTGTTCAAGGTGGGGCAATGGTTGGGCGTGATGACACCGGTGAACGATAAGGCCTATCTGCAATCGAAGGATCCGGATTGGTCGCGCCTTCGAAGAAGGCACTTGCTTGGAATGCGCCTGGGTGCAAAGGCTTTGACGAAATCCCCACGGGAAATCTCCGCTGATTATCCGAAGTTTCGGGCGTGGGTCTATTCGATCGATGAATTCGCGCCACTGGTCAATCTGCGTCAGGGTGATTTTTGGATTCCGAATCTCAATCGCGACGTTCGTGCGATCGCAGGTTGGCGCGGAAAATTCATTCGAACGTATGGGCGGTTCTTGCGGATTTATCTTCCGCGTCATATCGCGTCGGGGTGGATATTGAGCACATTGTCGTTGGCCGGACTTACGGGGCTTGTACAACGATAAGCGGATCGGGTATTTCCGTCCTGCCCCATTACCCCAAACACGTTGGGTTTTGCTCGAAGGCCAGCTACCAAGTCTTGATTACGTCGTCGGTGCCTTCGCCACATCAAATGTGATGAAATGTCATTCTCCTGATTGTCGTGCCAAGTATTGTTTTCCGAAATCCGCGTACCACTCCGGCTCCGGCTCACACTCCTTGCCGCAGACGGCAGTTTCAATCGCCTCTGCCAGTCCAGCCGCGCAATCCAACGGCACCACGAAAAACCGAGGCGACGGATACCAGCATCCTTTGGTCCTGTGCTTGTTGAACGTCCGAAGTCTGACCCACGTTCGTCCGGCGTGCTGGCGACGATAGACAAGCACCGAGCGCCAGCGACCCCAAGGAACGGCGGTGACGAGTTCGTCGGTCGTCTCAAGAATTGAGCGCGGCTTGGTCGTGCGACTCGGTTCAGGAATCGAAGTCACAGCCGGTTCAACTTGCGGTTCGGTCGTCATTTGCAATGGTAGGTTCATGCCCATCGTTCACTCTCACATACTCGATTGTGCGGCTCGAAAATGCAAATTCAAGTTTGCAACATAGCCCACATTATAGGTCGGGAAAAGGCCCATTTGTTGCGCGCGGCGAAAATTGGTTTTGGCCCACCAAACCGGCCAAAGACTTCTCACTTCGCCAACCGAAACTCTACGACTCCACAAAATATTCCCAATTCGGAAAGTTTCTATTTGGACACTGCCGCGTATCTCTCGCGCACAAGGTTAGGCCAGCAATTCAGTTTGCGAAGAAACAGTCACCCAATCGCAATCATCTCGAATGGCTTTTCTTGTAATCCAATCATGTCCCATCACGCGCGAAGCCAGGCGTGAATAATAATCACGGTAGGGCTAACCCATTCGCGCCTGACGAGTTCACTCAGTTCCGCCATATTCACAATTATCACTTGGAGCGTCCGTAACGTATCTCATCGTGCTCGCGCGAGAGGTTAAAGGGGTTGTTTCGCGTCCAATGTTACCCTAAGAAATCCTCGAAAACATGCAAAAAACAGCCGATTGTGGCCTCGTTGGGTGAGTCTTTCTGCAAGCCCGGCAAAAATAACGCCAGACCAGAGAGAGGCTATGCACACTCCCCTTTTTACGAGTCCCATCCGATTCCACTTTCAAGATTGATTTCTCCCCCGCAGAGACACTCGATTGTTCCCGTCAGTTCGCGCCCGAAAACTCAACATATTCCAGGCGCGACGCAGCCCTGCAAATAACAGTGTTTCGACAAGTGTCTCCTCGCGCCTGCGCGCCCGTAGACCGCGTACTTGTTGTGAAGGCAGGTAACATATCTCACGCCCACCTCACGTGCCGCTCTTTCCCAATTGTTCATCCCGCATGATTTGCTGGAAAGTCCGAGTGTCCCGCTTCGGCTTGGCTTTCGACCGGATTCCCTCCCCAATCATCCGGTTGAGCACCTGACGTTCGAACCCAAGACGCAGCAAAGGACTTTCGCGCAATCGCTGCAACATGCTCCAGCGAACGGGACCAGCGATCTCTTGAGGGACTTTGATCGGCATCGCTAGAAAAATCCATTCTGAATCGTCGGTGGCCGCTTCGAGCGATTGCCGCCCTTCTTCCCATTCGATGGACGGCGCAAACGGTAATGACACGTGTTCAGGTGGAAACTCTTCACGAGCCACCAGCCAAGCATCTTGTGCTTCCATCCCCCCAGCCTTCAACTCCTCCCGCCGTTTCTTGAACGCTTCCCACCGCCCCTCCCGCCTCAAACGATCTGTCAGTTCAGCTTTGGATTCTCGCATTTTCGAATCGCGTCCATTTCCGCTTCTAGCCGTCTCGCTACTACTCGTTCGTCACCTCGTTCATGCACGCGCCTAAGTCGATCGCGCAACGACATAAGCCAGCCATCAAGAGTCCAGCCGGCAGGAACTTTGCCGTCCAGCCGTCCAAAATAAAGCGGATCTATGGGGATCCGGTCGATTTTTGTTTCTTGGTGGTCTGCGGAATTTGGCGCAGGACTCCCGGCTAACGGAGTAGCGGGAATGGCTGGCGCAATCGCTGACGAAACTGGTTCATCAACAGACCGAAGATTGCTTGGTAGTTGTACTGTCCCTAGCTTGAGTTTCCAGTCAAAGCGAAAAACCCGCTTGGCGCTAGCGCCACCGTGGGTGGCCCTAGGTGTCCCTAGGGATTCTCTTATTCCCCTTCTCTTGCGCTCTTTGATCACGAATAACTCTCTACGCGCGTGCATTACGGTGTCCCTAGGGACAGCTAGGGACAGTTTGTCATTTGATTCAACTCCACCCCCACATAAAAGTATTCCCGCTCTCCGTCCTCTCGCTTTCTTTGTCGCCGAATAGTTGATTCCGCGGCTTGGAGGTGAGAGCCGAATGTTTCGATTGCTCCAGCCTCATACCCGTTCGCAGTCGCCCAAATGCACCATGCGCGGTACAAGTCTTTGCAACGAATCTTGTTCTTGTGGTCAATAGCGCAACAATCGTCCAGAAAGCCTGTAACTGGCGCGGTTAGCCGACGGTAGTTTGCGAGTATTTCCTCAGACTTCTTAGGCATGTTGAACCCCATATCCCGGAGTCTCATCAAACCACGGAGGGCCCAATTCAGGATGCCCGATGCTTCAGATTTCAACCGTTGCTCAAGCGTTCGGTCTTCCCGGCCTGCGTACGATTTCTCAAACGGCAGTACCAAGAGCCGGGCTCCCAACGCATCGGACGCATCCGAGAATCTCGGTAATTCATTCACCGTGAGAACAAACCGAATCGGCAACCTACAGTTCTGCAGGAAGGGTAGATTCTTTCGATTGATGCTTACACTGTCCTCGCCGACGATCGATTTGATGATCTCTAAAACGCGCATCGAATCAGTGCGATAGCCCAGATGAGCATCGGGAAGGGAGGCGACGGTCTTTCCGACCAATTGCCACAACCCAAAGTCGGACCCCAGGCTACTCAACGTTGGCGACACGCAAGCCTCTGGGCCGACAACATGTTGCAGCGCCCGGAGGATAGTACCCTTGCCACTCCGTTTGGGTCCCACAAGCAACATCAGCTTCTGGTATGACGTGTCCGGTGTGAGCATTAGGCCGAACCACTTTTGCAGCAGGTCTATTCGCTCGGCGTCACCTTCGAACACATCGTCCAGAAACGAGTGCCATTGCGGATGCTCGGCATCGGGGTCGAACGGATAGGGCAGGCACACTTGTGAAAACCAGCTGGGGGAATGTTCATGCATCACCAGGTCGCCGCCGATCGTCGTGATATCCAAAAGTCCATTGTGGGCGGCGATGATGTTGCGAGAATTGACTTGGTGTCTTCGGTCATCCAGAAACGTCGGCGAGTCCATGTCGAACGGAACGCGGACTTCAGACCTCAGGCAAGTGGTCACCTCTGCGGCCAGCCGCGGCTTTGCGTCCGCACCCCGTCCGTCCAACCACTGCAAAACCTCGCAATGAACTTCCGACTCTGGGACGGCCTTGTAATGTGTACCATTCCAGACGTAGAGTTCGTTGCGGTGCCATCGAATAGTTACTCCCGCCGGCTCTGTAAATTGATCGTCCAAAATCATCCGCGCCCATTCAAGGGGTCCGGGCCTTGGAGGGGTCTCTGGCTTATGAGCGCTGTCAAGCAACGCCCTGAATGCAGCTTCGCCCTTGGCCACGATGAAATCATCGGCGCCGACTTTGGCGTCGCCGCTTTCTGGAATCCTCGCCACGCGGACGTTCGCGCTTTTTGACCTCAACAGGTCTGTGATTCTGCATTCCGCAAGCCGAATCATTTCATTCGTCGCCGCGTCACTGTCAAAAACGATGGCAATCTCACGGCCTTGCCATTGAATTGCTTCAAGGTCCGCAATCAGCCGTCGCTCACCATAGGCTTTGCCTGTGTCAGTTCGAGGACGTTTGACCTGGAAGCCCCAAACGCTCACAAAGCCAATACACGCGAGGCCGAGCTGTGTTATGGCCAACGCCTTTTTCTCACCTTCGGTTATGAGGATTGGACCGCCTCGTGCAATCGCGTCAGCGAAACCGGGCGGAAAATAGGCGCGGTTGCCCAATTTTGCCGGGGATTCGTATTTGATGGGTTTACCATTCTCGCCGATACGCGGCGAGTCGGGTTTCAGGCGTGAATACTTTCCAGTGCCGGGGTAAGGGAACACAATCGCCGGAGCCAAGTCATGCGTTCGGGACCGCCAGCCCAGAATTTCGGCAACCTCACCGTTGTTCGCGGTGTAGATTCCGGCAGCGTCGATCGTCTCGTTGTTGATTCCGCTGCCATGCAATTCGGCGCGGTGATGTTCCGCAAGACTTGGCCTTTCGCATGAGCCCACTCTTGATATGCTCATCTTCGTTCTCGAAATCCCCCGCCGCTCGGTGCGCTCTAACGTCGCCGATTGCGCGGGTTTTTTGTTAGATTCCCGCAGCCTCAAGTTCGCGTTCAGCCTTGGCGATTTCCCGTTCACGCGCCTTGGTCGTGGACTGATGGGGTAATGCCGACGGATCGGTGCATCGTTCAAAGAATCTCTGCAATGCCTCGACGCTTGTGCATCGCGTCCCACCGCATTGAATCGTTTCGAGAACTATGCCACGTACGCCAACTGTGGCCCACCTGAATAGCGTCGCCACATGCGGTCGCTTCCCCTTCCGCCGACGGGGCAAGTGCTTGGACTTTGCTGCTTCCGTCAGCGAAACTACATCTTCAGCCTGAATATCAATCATCCGTCACCTCACTATTCGTGGCGCTCATTCGCCACGGTATGCCTAAGCATGTAAGGGACGACAACGAAAGGCTATGTGAGGAGTCTGGGAGGAGTTTGGGATGCTATTTGGGAGGACAGGCCAAAGCCCAGCAAATGCTCTCCCCGCTTCCATCCGACGAGAACTTGATTACTTCGTTTTTCTCGTTCAATTGGCGAATCGTTTCATAACGCTTGCCGGGCGTGAGCGGATCGTCAATTCGCGGTGGCCAACCTAACTCTTGAAAGGATTGCAACACAAGTTCTTGATTGGTTGCGCGAGTCCTGAATCGCTTGCAAACTTTGTCACCGAATCTCAATTCTCGCCGCTGCTTGTCCCAAAAAGGCAGTTGAGCAGGCGAATATGCGATGCCGAAAGTCCACATTGCGAGGGGTTGGTCAGCCTTGGGGCGCCCCGAAAGCGTCAATTCAAGTTTCCGCTGCACGCGGTTCGCTTCGCTCCGCACCAATTCGTGTATGTCAATTGGGTACGACCCAGGGGCCAGCTTGTGGTTTTCGAGTATCTCCTCGAATGACCAGCGGGCTTGTGCGGACAACCGAACCACTTCAACGGCGCGTTCATACTCCTGGTCGCCACGGAAGCCACGGCGGATTTGTGATTCGACCATTGGGAGAAGAACCTCAAAATTTGAAATGGAGACCAAGTATCTGTACAGCAAATCGCCGATTCGGCCACGCGGCTTGCTAAACACGATCCGATGAAGAAGTCTGTGACAGTCGAGAAAACTTGAGAGTGAGGATCGCATCACTTCGACGTACTTGAACCACTCTTCCAAGGCTCCATCATCCGGATTGATCGCCACCTGGCCCAGCTCACGTTCAAGTTCCAACAGTGTGCCGAGGTGCGTTTCGAAATATCTGCGATTACTCTTGAATCGCTCGGGATCCTTGGCAACACGGAGGATTCCAAGCAACTCGGGAAGTAACGACCTGAATTCTGTCTCAAGCTTGCCGGCGCGTTCACAAAGGCCGTACCTAAGCCATCGATTAACGCCCACGGCAGCCTCCCAAGCCTTGTCGCAGGAATCCAGGGCGATTTGTCGGCGCTCAGACCACGGGAGCCAGTCACGAGTAGATACAATTGGCCCATATTCGGCCTCCTCGGCTTCCCTCGTTAGTTCGCTCCCGTTGGGAGGCGGATCAAGAAACCGGCGCTGGCAGACTGTTTCGATGAAGTCGTGGAGCCAAAACCCAAGGACATGGACCGGATGAAAGTATTCGTACCCGTCCAGGTCTTCAGGTCCATTTTGCCGATTGGAATCGGAAGTCATGGTGCTCTAACCCACCTTGCTAACTATCTCTCGCACCCGACCTCGATCAACTTCCGCGTACAATTCAGTCACCGCCGTCGACCGATGACCGAGCAGAATCCTCGCCGCCTCGATGCCGAACTCCTTGCGAATCCGCGTCGCATAATTGTGGCGAAGCTGGTGCGGATGCCAATGGGGCACACCAGCCAGCTTGCATGCCCGCATGATAGTCTGCGCGTAGCTCCCAACTTGGTAATGGTCTCCTGGTGCCCGTTTCGGCATCTGACTCCGAATTCGATCGAGACGGCGAAGATGCCCCGGCCAGAGTTTCGTACGCCGTTTTCGGCGTCGTTCGGCATCGCGGGCTGCTTCCGCTTCATCAGGTCGAAACAAATACTGATCGACGTTCGTTCGCAGAAATGCCCGAACAACCTCTTGGCCACGGTGGCCGATAGCGATCTCGCGATCATGCCCACGATGTTCCGATTTATGATGACTTGGACGATAAATCCAGTGTTCCCCGCTTGTGTCCAAGTCGCGGCCTCGCATGATCGTAACTTCACCCGGACGCATCCCCGTAAGCCGCTGAAGTTCGATCATTGCTCTTACCGGCGGTAGAACGTGCTTTAGAATTGCATCTACGTATTCGTCCGGAACGGGCCAGACCTTTCGAGTGTCTGCTGCCGACGACTCTCCTGATCGAAGCCCCTCAACGGCGCTGAGTGCTTGCCAAGCCGACGCAGGAAGTAATTCTTCCTGAACGGCCCACCGAAACATCCGTTTCACCAGTTGAATGTGATCGTTCACTGTCTTTCTTGCCCAGGGCTTGGCCCTCACCAAGATAGGCTTTCCGTTGCGCTGGGTTCGTCGTTCCCATCCACCGGCAACGTAAACTTGGCGTACCAAAAGAAGTGCCTTCGGGCCAAACTCGACCGCTGGCATCGAGCCATACATTTGTTTAACCGGCTGCATGGCTGATCGAATTTGCGAAAGGCGGGTACTCTTTGTCTTTCGATGCCCATAGCGTTCCTCACATTGCCGATAGTACGCCAGGATTAGCTCGTTGACGGACAGTGCCAGTCGGGCTGTGATATGGGAAAGCTGCCGACCATTGGCCAGCCAGCGACTAACAAGTTCGTTGTAACGCTCGCGACTTTCTGCCGTGCCATGCTCTCCTAAATAGTGATCGGTGCCGTTGAGTGTCACGACACCTTGTCCAGATGGTTTATGCAGTCGGTAACTCGGAACTTTCGGTTCACGCTTGATCATGGTGCGACCCCCAGAACCCGGTAATCTACCGGCTTTATCTGGTTCTCGGTGCCGCACCGCCTAACACAGACGGGTACGCTAAATTCAGCGTTCAGCGTGACTTACATTCAAAGCGGGTGAAGGGACTTGAACCCTCGACATTCACGTTGGCAACGTGACGCTCTACCACTGAGCTACACCCGCGTGGCGGCAGGTCGCCTCTCTAGGGGGAGAAGGTACTCGATAAGGCGGAAAGCTGTCAATGACGTGAAAAGGGGATCGAAAAACAGGCCTAAACGCGTGGTTTAGCAGAGTCGAATGAGTGTATCGGGATCGATCCTGTGGCGGGTCAAGGTCGGCCCGGCGTCGGCGAGCCAGCGTTGGGCATCCGCGTAATAGCCCGCGGTCGGTTTGATGCCTTGGATGTGACGAGACCAGTAGTCGTTAAACGCCTGTATGAAAAGCTCGCGGAGGTATTTGCTATAGATACTGGCCAACGCGACCGGCAGGTGGCTCGATTCCCCTTTCACGAGAAATTCGATGTCGACCGTTCGGTTTTTGAACCGCGATCGATAGGCACTTCGCGTATCGGACTCTTCCAGGATTTGGAGTTCGTATCCGGGAAGGAGCATGTTGACAGCATCGCGGTAATGGGTGCGGCCACCGAGGCGATCGGCGACGATGCGGACATTTTCATCTTTTGCGAGCCGGATGATTCGATCGAGAATTCGAAGACCGACTCCCTGGAGAAGTGTGGCTTTGTTGCGAGTTCGTTTGACAAGCGCATTGAAATGTGCTTCGGGGACGATTTCGCAGAAGACACCGGCGAGATCGATCTGATTCGCAGAGCAATCGAGACGCACCGCGTTTGCGCAGGTGGCGAGATCCGAGTTTTGCACCGCGAGCGGTAAATCGGGATTCCAATTCGCATACCAGGGATATTGACTGCGGTCGGTCAGAGCGGCTGGAGCAACGGTTTGCAAAAGCTCGGTGAAATTATGAGGACTCTGATTCTGAACGGCGAGCATCACCAATGCGGCGCGCTCTAGCTGGGACAACTTCGAGAGATCTTGTCGCTTTTTTGTGTCATCCCCGTCCATCGAAGAACCCTTGGTCGAGCCATCCATTGATCGGAGTGTCTTCCGCCGAGTAAGTTGTTTGCTGTCGGCAATGATGAGTCGGCGGTCACGGGAGATTGGTTTCTTTGTACAGCTTGCCCGAAGGAGTTGCCAGAAGCATTTATCTGAACTGGGTTCAGGAATTCGGAAAGCAATGCCGGTGACCACGAGAGGGCCCAGTGTCGGTCCATATCCGGCTTCGTCCATTCCCGCGAAGAAAGTCGTCGCTATTCTCGAATCCGATTGTTCGGCGGCGGGCGGAGTGGCTGACCTCATTGGCGAAGCTGTCCCATGAACCGCGTCAGGCATTTGGGTCGGTCAACTTCCGAAGGTAAACGACGGGAACGTCGCACAGATAGCCCAGTTTTTTGAATAGACCGAGTGAGGCTTGGTTATTCGGTTCAACGTGGGCGGTGATGATTTTCATACCCTGATCGTGCAGAGCAGTCTCGCAGGCAGCGACTAAGGCTTCCGCGACCCCCCGACGACGAACCCGCGGATCGACGGCGAGGCGGTTGATCCAACCCTTTCGATAATCGTGGGTACCAAGTACAACGCCAACGACGCGATCCTCATCGACTGCAACCAGGTAACTGCTGGGAAACGCCTGCAACTGGTTGGCAAAGGATTCGTAACTGTCCCGACCTTCGGCGCGGAAGTGGGTACCGCCGGTGGACCAGACGGTGGCGATCTGATCATAGTCGTCGAGTTTAGCCGGTCGAACTTGTGGAAGCAAACCTGGTTCCGTATTCTTCATCGCCATTTATCGCCCATGCTAAAATGTAGAATCAATACGGTACCCAGATTCCACCCCATGTGGGCCACGATAGCGGGAATCAGCGATCCCCGCCAGATCGTGAGGATCGACAGACCTAGGGAAAGCATGAACAAGGGGATTTGGGTTGCAACGGTTTGCTCGGCCAGATGAGGAACCGTGAAGAGGATCGTGCTCATGACGACGGCAAGCGGCCAATTACCGAACCCTCGGCGAAGTCGAAGCATCAGAAACCCACGAAAGGCAACCTCTTCGTAAAACCCGACAACGCCCATCAACAGCGTGAAGCCCAAGGGGTGCAAGTGTGGTAACCATTCCAAGAGGCCTTTCGTGTTCTCTTCGTTTTGGCGGAGAATTTTCGGAAAGAGGCTCGTCAGCAAAAACATCGTGGGAAAAATCAGTGCGGCCATCGCTCCCACCCCGACGAAACCGACGAGCGCGTCGGTGAACGGGCGTCGAAGGGATAGACCGATCGCGGACAAACTTTGGCGTCGGGCTCGGAGTATCACGGACACGAGCACCAGAGTCGCGAAGGCGCGCGTTGTGACCGTTGGAATGATTAGACGGCGCTTGATGTCAGGACTGATGGGCTCACCATCTAATGGTTCAACTCCAGTGAATTGAAGGATGGCCCATGACGAAACGATCTCCAATGCGATCATCGCAACGATGAAAAACACGATGTCGAACCACGCGGACCGTCTTGAAAGCGTGGGCAGTCGGAGAAGGAAACGAGGATCGTCCGACCGAAAGGTCGAAAGAACAGAAACAGGTCGGGCGACCGGTACCTCCGCCGCGATTTCGACGAATTCCGGAGCGGGTGGCGTAGGATTCGAGGTCGGGTTTTCTTCAACGCCCTTTGGTAGATGATGATCATTGGGCGATTGAGACATGTTTGAAACTCGGCCTTTGGCTCAAGGTAACGACGATCGATGTTAATCGCTACGCATCACTCATGGCCAATAGTTTTTCCCAAAGGGTTGGCGGTACGGGCATGACGGACAAACGTGAATTTCGCACCAAGCCAAATCCGGTGAATGCTTTGTCGGCCTTGATGGTTGCTAATGGGATCGGTTTGTCCAAGATGCGTTTGATCTTTACATCGACGACGGCCCACTTCGGGTCGCTCTGATTCGGGTCCGCGTAGGGATCGCTCACGATTTCAGCCAGACCGACGACGGCTTTGTCCTCACCGGAGTGATAGATCAACACGTTGTCACCCATTTTCATGGTCCGAAGAGATTGCAGCGCTTGAGGATTTCGGACGCCGTCCCACGTGGTCCGACGATCTCGCTTTAAGTCATTGAAGGAATATGTCTCCGGATCACTTTTCATCAACCAGTAGTTCATCGTGGTTCCTTTCGCCCATGGTTCGCAGGGGTCTATCTTGCACGGAAGCGTGGCAATGTCCAACCCGACTCGAAGAAGCTATGATCCAACAAGCGATGGGTGGTGCAGATTCTAGCGACAAAAAAGTGTTTTCCCTGGCGATTGAAACGTCAGGGACTATGGGCAGCGTGGCTATCGGGTGCGACGCGACGATTCTCGCGGGTCAATCTTTCGCCACGCCCAAACGTCATGCGTCCGATTTAATGCCGACGATCGACGCTTTATGTCGCGCACATTCCGTTTTTCCGACCGCAATCGATCAGGTGTTTGTTTCGATCGGACCTGGTAGTTTCACGGGACTTCGCATCGCGGTGACCGTCGCAAGGATGATGGCTCTTGCGGTTGGCTCGAGAATCGTGGCTGTGCCGACTCTTGAAACTGTGGCACAAAATGCGTTGTGCATGGACCCGACGCCCGATTCAGCGGTCGCGGTGCTCGACGCGAAGCGCGGTCGCGTATATGCGGCCGCTTTTGTAAGAAGAATGGATCGATTCGAGCCCGTCACCCAGCCTGCGGAGGTTGATCTTAGAGTGTTCTTGTCGGGTCAACCTGAAGACTGCGTTGTTTTGGGTGAGGGTGTTGCCAAACACATTTTCGCGATTCAGTCTTTGGGACGGGCCATTCTCCCAGAGTCGTTTCATGCGGCGCGTGCGGAGGTCGTCTATCGACTAGGTCAACTTCGCGCGGAACAGGGTCAATTCGATGACGCACGATCGTTGGTTCCGCTTTACGTGCGATTGCCGGAATCAGAGGAAAAATGGGCGCGTCAAAATACCGTCCCGGCCCCATGAAAGAACCGACGGAACCTGGGATTCTCCAATCGCGGCGACCAGAATCAGAGGGAAGCGGGCTGTTCGACCCGCGTTGGCCTGGGGTTTCGAGGAAAATTATTCACCAGAGCGGTTGCGGCGACTTGAAGCGCAAGGATCGTGACATCATCGGAACGGGGATGATTTCCGACTTGGGACTGAAGACGTTGCTCTAACGCAAAAAGCCGGCGGTCGATGGGGCCGGAGAGCAATTCGCGCAGCCACGATGGCTCGTCCCGGTTTTCGCTCAGAATCGGATTGGTCGGCGTAGGCGTTAGCGTGTCCATTCCGTCGGTATGAATCAGAAACAAATCGCCTGGTTCCAGTTCGAGACGCACCGATTCAAATACGGCATCATCGCTCACGCCAAGCATGGGACCCTTGCAGAGAATAGGTTGCCAAGGGCGACCTGATCGAGCAAGAATTGGATAGGGTGCCCCGCCTCGTGCGAATTCAAGCACGCGGGTGTCCTCGTCATAAATCGCGTAGACGGCTGTCAAAAAGTGGCACTCTTCCAGTTCGGCTGCTAGGATTTCTCGATTCAAGTCGGCCAGGGTTTCGGCGGGGGATCGATGCTTTGAATCGTGGTGCGGCCGCATGGATTCGCGGAGGGCTCGTTGAATGAACACCGACAGCAGCGCTGCGGAAAGACCGTGACCGGTGGCGTCGGCGACGGTGACCGCCACGCGAGAAGAATCCAATCGTTGAACGACGTGAACATCGCCGCTTACCTCGCCAGCGGGTCGATGAAGAATGTGCACCGACGCCCCTTCAATCTCCCCCGCGTTGGAACGAAACAGGTCGCGCTGAATCAAACCGGCCAAGCGAAGTTCTTCTTGCAATTGACGCAAGCTTCCCATCAGCTCCTCGTCATGACGCTTGAGGGCTTCAAGTTCACCGCGCAGGGCATCAAACGACTTCCGTAGTCCGCACATCGCCGAAAGCCTGCCGGCTAGGTCGTCAAGGGAATGGTCGCTCACAAAGTCGATCGCTCGATTGCCAAGACCAAGGGTCGGTTTCGGGTTCGTGGAAAGAGGTGTTTGGGAAACAACCAATGTGGCGCAAGGATTGCAATCCACCCACGCCAGGAGATGTTTCAACCGTCCGTTGGTCAGGGTTTGAGCGTCATGGGTAATGACCAACCGAGCGTCGATGTCCCCGGTTTCATGCGTGCGAACAGGAGTTTGAAGAGGCAGGACTTGCAATTCCGCGTTCAACTGTTGAAGACACTCCGAGATGTTGGGTGTCAACTGAGTGCCATCGAGTAACACTTGAATACGCGGCATGTGCAGGCGCCTCCACGATGAAACAACGAAGCGGCCTCACAGCGACGCCGATTCAACAATACCTTATGTGTCGGCAATCTCCGGTATGGGAGTAAAGTAGGGCCGATAAAATGAAGCCGGTCCAGCGGCGTTTTATTTCTCAAGGAATACTATCGGCACAATTCCTCTCGAACCCTCTTCTCAAGCCAGGAAACGGCGGTGTCTTCTGGGTCAATTTGAGAGCATTCCTTCAGCACGGCCAAGCACGTTGTCCATTCGTAGGATTGATAATGGGCGACGGCGGTTTCGAAAAGTCGAATGTAATCTATCAATTTCGGTTCCCCCTCCTCGGCCCGACGACACAATTCATGGGCATGTACGGGCGCATCTCTTCCTGGTACGGGAATCCATCCTAGGTTTCGGAAGATTAGTCCATCGCCTGCTTCCCTGCGCGTGGCGTCGTCGACGAGGATTGTGGTCCCAGTCAGTTTGTTGGTTTGCTCCAGTCGACCGCCCACGTTCACCGTGTCGCCGATGCACGTGTAATCAAGTTTAGAATCGCTGCCGTAGTCGCCCACGAAGGCTTCACCGGTCGAGATTCCGATCCGAACCACCAACGGTCCGTGCAATCGCGCGAGCGGCGATTCTTCATTCATCCTTCGAATCGCATCGCATGCGGTCAATGCCGCGGCACACGCGGACTCGGCATGGCGCGAACAGGTCAACAACGGTGCATTGAAAAAAGCAAAAACGCCATCTCCCATAAACTTGTTCACCAGGCCTTGTCGATCCACTAAAGCACGACTCATTGCGTCGAGGTAGGGATTCAAGAGCGCACGAGTATCTTCCGCGCCTAAGCGCTCACTGAGGCGAGTAAAGCCGGCTAGGTCGGCAAAGAAGCAGGTCACCTTCGCGGCTCGGGGGACAAGGGCGTGCGAATCGAGGCGAGTGGAAATGCGCGAGGCAATGGCCGGAGACGTGTATTGCGATAATGCTCTCTGAAAAGCGCGACGAGCTTTCTGCTCGGTGCATTGACGAAAGAGCGTCACCGTGGCCCAAGATGCAACCGCCGCGAGGCAGGCCGGCAGAGTTGCAATATGAACCCCTTGAGTTGCGAAAGCATGGGCTCCACCCATGCCAATGCCGAAAACCATTAGAAACAAAAAAAGTAGGCTGACTATCGGACCTTGAGCACCCGTGACCAAGGCGACCACCAACCCAGCCGCCGCAAGGATGAGCAGGTTTGCTTGGGGATCGATCCGCCGAATGGTTTGACCTCGCAGAACCATGTTCGCAATGTTAGCATGAGCAAGAACGCCCGGTACGGTTCCAGAAATCGGCGTGGCGATGAGGTCCGCAGTGGCCGTGGCGGTTAATCCGACGAAACAGATCTTGCCTTTCACGCAAGGTTCCAGTTCTTTTTGGCGAAGGGACGCCGCATGCTCGAGCGCGCGGTTCCCCTCGGTGGTCGACTTCTGAAGTTTCTCGTCGGCGAACTTCTCTTGAAGAGATCGAATCCTTTCGCGTTCCGATCGCTCTTCGTCGTTTTTCGGAGTTTCCTTTTTCCACAAGCTCCAGGTTCTCTGAAGCCAGGTCAGCGCCTCCAGTTCCATTTGGTGGATATCTTTGGAGAGTTGCGATGACCGCCGAGTGGATTCTTGTGCGAGGATTCGAATACCGGGAAGCACGGTGGCTCGAAGGGTTTGAAATTCACGAACCATGGTCGCGTACCGTTCAAATTCACCCGGCGTTTCCCGATGTCGAATCTCGACGAGTTGTCCCAGGGCAATCGCCAGATGGCGAAGATTATGGTCAATCGCTTCCCGGAGATGGACCATCTCCACGAAACGGACCGCCGGAAGATGCGTGAAACTATTCCGCCAATCTCCACCTGCCGAGGCGTGCCAATTGATGAGCGTTGTTCCATCGGATTGCAAAGGAAGGCGCAGCTCCTCGGCATCGCGTCGGACAACCATCGCATCCTCATGGAGACGGATCGTCGAGCGGTCCATTCGAGCAAAATCCGCCGCAACCAGAAACCCTAGTTGCAGGAGCAGCCGCCCCTCGAAAATCGCCGATAACGGAACCGACCGCACCACACCCGAAGGGTCGTCGCGCACGTACGAAACCAATCCAACCCCTTTCGCCGCCGAAGCAAACTTGTCCAATGGCAAATGGATTTGATCCACCATCGGTATCCGCCCGAAGACTTGATCCGGCGCGGGAAAACAGGACCGAAGAACCGCCAATTCCGCCCGCCGCGCCCGATAAGCCAGCAAGAGGTCATTTCGATCCGCGTTAAGTAGATCAAAGGGTACGTGGGGTTGAACGTGGTCATAAAACAGTCGCCAGGTCCCCGCCGGTTGACTTTCGAAGAACTGCTTAACCGTTCGACGGGCCACCCACCGTTTGGCCCACGGGAGATTGGCCTCGAGGGCGCGGTACTTCGGCGAGTCGGAAGGCATTCGCCCAGCGGCGAATACTCGTTGCGAAAGCGTTTCGATGTCCAGGGTGAAATCATCGGTCAGCTTTGTCGCCATGCGCATCCGCAGAAACATCTCGTCCACGGACCATCCCGGTGGCGGGTTTGCCTTTTCCACGAATCGATCTTGGTCAATCGTCGGGTCAGAGCGAACCGCGAGGAACGCCTTTTCATAGACTCCGGCAACGTCATCGATTAGTGATTCCGCGTCGAAATACATGGCCAGATAAACATTGCCCGCATCGCGGATCGCGGCGGCCAGTTCGTCATCATCGAGAATAATGGGGTCGCTCGCGCGATCGCCCTGTTCAGACAGTTCAGAGTCGGCGTCATAGTGTAGGCCCAAACCGGCATGCTCGGATCGTGGCGCGGCGGGTTCAGAAAGCACGGCATCCAACACAATTGCCCCCGCACCCATTTCTTTCAGCGTCCGAACCAATTGCGCCAGTTTTCGTCTAGGCCAAGGCCAACGACCGACTTGAGTCAGCGACGTATCGTCAAGATCGATCATCAGGATCGCCGGATCCGTGTCGATTCGACCGGCGTGGCGGACGTGCAAATCGAGCCCGAAGTTGTCGAGTCGGTCGAGAAAACCTAAGCACATCAGGACGCCCAACGCGGAGGTCGCCATGAGACCCAGCAAAAGTCCCCAGAGTCTTGGATGTTTCCAAACCGTTCCGGCCATTCTCATGCCGCGACATTGTAGCTTGTTTCTCGCCGCAGGTGCCCGACCGCGTTATTTTCCCGAGTGGCACATGGGCTTTAGGGCCTTCAACAAGAGTTTAAGGACTTTGGTGTCCGGGTGAGCCAAGTCGCAAATGAACAGTTCGCCCCGTCGTTCGCCGATTACGCGGAGCCGTTCGAGCAAGTGGCTGATACGATGGAGGCACTCGTCGGTTTCCACGCCGCGACGTCCGCTGGCAGTGTTCACGATGATGACATCGCTTTCCAGAAGACCGTGATACGGTTGGCGCAAGAGAATCCGCGTGGCCAATTCATCGCCCAAGGGGGAATACAAGAACCCTCGCATTTGGGTAGAGGTAAGATCGGCGCGTTCTTCGCGCGGTTCGAAATCGTCCGACGCGTCCCGCGAGAGCATTCCGAAGATTTCCGATGCGAAAGCGGCTGTGTCGTCCAGGGCTTTTTTCAATTCATCGGCCGCGTCGGTGGGATCCCGAAAGACTTCGTCGATGGTTGCAGGGAGCGGCATCGTGAACACGCGATGGTCGTAAGGATACGCCGGTCGCAAAGCGGGATCGGCGTCGGCTTCAATGACCACGGAGCCATACCGATCGCCCCGATGGATCAGCGCCAGAGTATTCGGAAGCACTTCAAAGATGTGCTCGCTGTCATATTCCACCCATCTGGCGCTGGCGACCCCACAGTTGTCGGGGGGTTTCGCCGGCCGCTTGGGTGCAAGCTTATCTCCGCCCGCGAGAACCATGCGCAAATAGTGCGGAGGCGCCTTCCACAGTTGATCGACCATCATCTGAATGACGGCGCTTTTGCCCGATCGTCGAAGTCCGCTGACAAATGTTACGGAAAGGGCCATGACCGCTTAGCTACCTCCCATAAACAACATCGGCTACGCAGGCCGATACGGCACACGTAGCCGAGGTTTCCTTCCCTTGAAGGGAGAAGACCTAGCCGGTCTTACTTCTTGCCGCTATCCGCCGGCTTCTCTTGCTTGGCATCTGGGCACTTCGAGCACTTCTTCTCGCAGCACTTGCAGCCGCTAGCGCCGAGGATCGCCAAGCAGCACATAGTCACGCACAGGGTAGAAACAAACTTACGAATCATAACTTCCACCTTTCTTAGTCAGCAATATCTGCTGAACCGACTTTTGCTCCTCCCACGCCAATCGGGCAGAGCGAACGCCGCCATCTTATCTCCTGCCGCTCGCCAAGCAACCTATTTTCCGACCCCAAGCAATTGGAGCCACGAGTTGCCGCCGATGGCTTCCGGCCCGCCGGGGACCGACCCCGCAAGTCCCCCTTGTTCCTGCCCACCCCAAAACGGCGGAACCGCTACCCAGCACAGAGGCTGAAAACCCGTGGAAAACAGCATAAGCTGATCCTGAAACGAGACCGTTTTCGCGGGCATCGTCCCTTTGAGCAGCGCCGCGATCTGGGTTTCCAACGATGCGGCCCCAAAACTCTCGAAAATCTCTCCCAGGCTGCTCGCGCGGGGGTAATGAACGATTTTCAGGTCCGCACTGTCCGGAATGTTGGCCATTTCCCGAGCGGACTCAATCGCTTCCGAAAGACCG
Organism: Planctomycetota bacterium; assembly: GCA_038043045.1. Taxonomy (GTDB): domain Bacteria; phylum Planctomycetota; class Phycisphaerae; order UBA1845; family UBA1845; genus JBBTCX01. Next base: position 21,464 of record JBBTCX010000355.1, read on the forward strand.
CCCAGCTCATCCACCAGCCCAATCTCTTTGGCCTGTCGACCGGTGTAGATTCGTCCTTCGCCGATTTCCCGCACCTTTTCCGCCGGCATTCGCCGTGTGAGAGCCACCCTGTCCACAAACACAGAGTAGATGCTCAGCATGTATTCCTGAATGAATTTCCGATCGTCCTTTTCCATCGCCCGATGCGTGGAGCCCAGTGTGGCTCGTTGTCCTCGTTTCATTTCCGCCAATTCATAGTCCGCACGGTTGTATTGCGATTGTGCGTTTAGAAAAATGCCCAGTACGCCGATGGAGCCCGTGATCGTCGTCGGCTGCGCGAAAATCTTCCTCGCCGGGCAGGCGATGTAATACCCGCCGGAACCGGCCACATTCCCCATGCTCACGATCAACGGCTTTTCTTCGTTCAACCGCCGCAATTCCCGCCAAATCACGTCCGATGCGAACGCCGATCCGCCCGGCGAATCCACCCGCATGACCACGGCTTTGATTGATTTGTTCCGCCGCAATTCATCCACCACCTTGACGAAATCGTCGCGACTGATGATCTGCGAAGCCAACCCGGCCCCCAAACTCATATCCACGATAGGTCCGCGAGCGTGCAATACGGCGATCTTCGGACCGACGGCTTTGCGTGCCTCCTCCTGACGCTGCATCTCGGAGTTCATCAGCTCAAACAAATCCTGAATCGAGTTGACCCCGGCCAACCCGCGCTCATCGGTCTTGAATCTGCGCAGTTTCTCCTTACGAAGGAGTCGATCACGACACTCGTCATAATACGCAATCGTGTCCACGAGTCCGCGTTGCTGGGCCTGCGTTGCGGTAAGTAAGGCCGTATTCACCGTTTCCGTGACGACCTCCGGCGACAAGTCCCGATCCTGCCCGATGATCCGCTGATAGTCGTAAAACCAGCTGTTCAGAATCGCATTGTATTCCTCGCGAAAAAACTCGTTGGGTTCACGTTCATTCAGGAATCCGGGGTATTTGAATCGCCCGGCGGTGATGACATCGAACTCCATTCCAAGCAACTGGAAGTGCCCTTTCATGAACGGAAACACCGCCCCAATCCCCGGAATGATGATATTTCCGATCGGCGGAATCACGATGTCATCGGCCGCGCACGCCACCATGTACGCATCGGGACTGCCGCCGTTGAGAAAAGCCGTCACCTTTTTGTCCGCGTCTCGAAGTCGTTGCACCCCGGCACGGAGTTCATCCACATCCGCTGATCCGAGATTTACCGCCCCGATGTCAAGCAGCACCGCGCCGACCTTTTCGTCCTTCGACCATTCCTCGAACCGATCCAAAACATCCTGCACCGTCTTCGTTCGACCGGGGATTGGAAGGTTGATCATCCGCGCCGGCACCAGATGCTCGTCCAACTTTAGCTCAATAAGTCGCTTGATCGGGGATTCTTCTTTCTTGGGTTCTTCCTTGCCTTCTTTGCCGTTTTTTTCCTCGGCTTTCGTGGGCGTCGGTGAATCGTCGCCGTCTTTTTCCTCATCCCAGCCGGCATGAACCCAGCACGGCGCCAAAGCCAGCGCCAAAACCAATCCTCGTCGTGTGATCCTATCCATCAGTGTCATGAGCCTTACTCCTTGGCGGCTGAACCCGCCTCTTGGGTGCCAACAGTCGACACCGCTTCTTTCCTTTCCACCCGATGAATCATTCCATCTTGGTCGATGTACATTTTTTCCAAATGCTCAAACGTCGTCGGCGCGAAGCCCAAACTCCAACGCTCCTTCCCCCATTCGATCACGTACAACTGGTCACCCCGAAGCTTCGGCTTGTCCTCGTCGATTTCATCCTCGACCTTCTTCTTGGATGCCTCCATCGTCTCCTTCCACCACTCGCTCCACTGTTTTTTCGCAGAAAGCTGTAATGCCAAAAGACCCGGATTGCCCTCAAAGTCCACGTAGCCGTCCAATTCTTCGATCTCCGCCGGCCAACGTCCAAGGTCCTTTTTGAAAAGCTTGGAGTGATGGTACAGCACGCGCAATCGCTGGGACGCATATCGTTCCCGGGCCACGTCGCTTCCTCCGGCGTCGCTTGCTCCCAGGGCCCCGGCCAAAAATCCGGGAATTACCACCGCCCCGGCCGGGATCGGACCGCGATGCGTCACCGTCAGCCCCGCATATCTCAATGTTGCGTTCACGGTTCCCGTCGTCAGAACCGACTTCATTTCCTCGATCCCCGGCAACAAGGCCTCCACCGACGCGACGCTTAAAACCACGCCGACGTACGGCTGCACCCAGCGATACACCTGAGGCCAGTTCACCCACAGTTGCCCGTCCGTCTTGCCACCAACAGGATGATCGCGCCGCTCCTTGGATCGTGGAAAATCCAGCCACCTCCGAACAAGACTCTCTGGTGACGTGCTTGTCCAAGCCACCACTGCAACGTCCTTCTCTTTACCTTCCCCATCGGTTTCCTGGGTCGCGAACACCACTGGTCGCAGAACCAATGGCATCATCCCCATGCCCCCTTGACTCTCCGCGTCTCGCCAAAAAACCGTTCGATCTCTCACCTTGACTTCGTGCCACGGCTCTTTCCGATCCCGTTCCCGAAAAAGTTGATTGATCTTTCCTGTCGCCGCGCGAACATCCTCCGTGAATCCATCCGGCTTTTTTACCCTCGTTTGCACGAGCACATCGGGCATCGGTAGCAACCCGTTGCCCGGCAACAAGGTCACGCAGAATTCCCCTCTCATGTTTTTCGCAATAGGCCCAATCGCCCGTTCGCCCACGAATGAGAAGCCTCCGCCATCCTCGACGAACATTTGCGGGCCAAAACCAGCGAACGTCTCAAGCAGCCCCGCCGCCATGTCCGCATGCAATGCCAAAGCTCCAAACGCGCTTTCCGGAACAAAGAACGTATGTTTGACACGCCCGAAAAGGGCCTTCGCGCCCATTCCCGAAAGCGGCGGCCAGCGAACCTGAACGGATTCATTCCACTCGCCGTTCGATCCCACCGCCCCGCTGTAATCCACCGAGGTCACCATGCTGAACGATGACAGGAACGTGGCACCGCTGTCCTTCTCCGTCGCACCCATAGTCACTCGGGCGGCCGCGACGATTCTCCCATCCAATCCTTCGACGGTCTCTCCGGCGTAGACATCCGTCGGCACCGTGAGATCGCTATGAGATGCAATCAACGCCCGCGTCGATCCCGCCGCAATCAGATACGCCACCGGACCATCTGGAAGTGCGATCTCGTAAAGCGATTCCGACTTGGCCGACAATTTCAATCCCTGGAACAATTCGTTCGCCATCGGCGACCCCACCAGGGTCTCGACGCGACTGAACAACTCCGCCAATGGCCAATCCACCCGCAGCGCCCAACGTGCCCGACCTTCTGGATCCGGCGCGAAAAGCACGCACGTCAACGACGAATCAGGCCAAGAGCGAATCTGATCCACCACCGCGAGAACTTCTTCCCGACCCATCCCATCCACGTTCGCCGTCAATCGATCAAAGAGAATGTCGGCGACGGCACGAACCAGAATTCCTCCTTTGGACCGGTGAACCTCGGACAAGAGTTCTCGCACGGACGGAACAAGAACTTCGGCCCGCGGCTTGATGGCCGGCTCTTCCGTTTTCGGCACGACCGGGCTTTCCATTTTCGCGGCGGGGTTTTCGACCGTCGTTGGTGGCGTGATGGGTTCTGTTTGAGGCGGCGGCGCTGTGGGCGGTGGCGATGGTTCTTCTACCCTCCACCCGCCGACAAATGTCATCAGCGTCAAAACCAGCGGCATCATCGCGCCGCCCCGGTTCTTCCACAGGCGAAGTGCGTTCATTCGCGGTCCACCCTGAATCCGAGCGATTCTCGGAATAAATGCCACGGGGTGGCATGCCCGCCTTTGTGAGACGGGCATGTCCCCGTATCTATTGTCCTAATTCCCTTTGCTACCTGGAACAACCGGCGCATTCCCCGGCGGTGGAGGCGCTCCACCACCCATCATCGTCATGGTTGCGTTCTTCCCCGCCACCAGTAACTCCGTCGGGAAGAAAATGTCCACCCGTGACCATCCGTCGCCACCCGTAGCCGAAAACGCCAGCGGCGCATCCATCGCCGGAAACTGCACCGGAAGCTGCTCCTCTTCTACTGCCGCCATCAGCTTATTGAATCCGGCGACAAACTGGTCCGCGGCCAAATACAACACCATCGACCGTTCATTCGGAAGATGCGGCGAGACTTTCTTGATTCCCGCTTCACCGTCCATCGCGGTTTCCTTCTTCTTAATCGACTCAAGTAGACGACCCATGTAGTTCTGACCCCCGCCAAAGGTGATCGCCACCACATTCCCATCCGCGGCGGCCAGACGAAACAAAACCCCTTCCTTTCCCACCACTTTGGCAAGATGCTCTTGGTCTTCCTTGTCCACGCCCTCTACTTTGGACAAGTCCAGCTTGAGGTGACCGACTTTGACACCCCCGATTTGCTCGACATCAGGGGTATGAGACACCGCGCTAACCACCTGCTTGATTTCCTTGACCTCGGACCCCGGACTATCGGCCTTCAAGTCGGTCACGATCTTCTTGCCCATCTGAATGGCCTTGTCCGTCAGTTCCAGCCACTTCTTGCTGTCCGAGGTATCGACGACCAACGAAACGCCGAACACGCCGTCGCCGGCGCCACTCAACACTTCGACCGTTCCCCGACCACCACTCGACAACGGGGCCCATTGCTCAATCAGTCCCCGTAACTCCGCCACCATTTCCTTGGCCACGCCCTCAATGCTCTCGACCATGCCGATGTACGGATCCAAATCCTTGACCGTCGCCGTGGCAGCCGCGGGGTCCGACGTGTGACCGAACGTCAACATGTACTTGCCGCCCGGCAATCCCTTGAGAAGGGATTCCGTCGTCGCCTTCGTCTTCGTCCGCTTGGCCAGTTCCGTACCGGCCTTGGTGCCCAGTCCCGCGCGAATATCCAACCCCGGCTTGCCCAAAGAGATGCCAAAGTAAAACGACGACGACCCGTCGATGAACATATCGATTTGCTTTTTCGTCGCCTCGGCCTGCTTCGGCCCTTGCGCCATCAGCATCATCGGAAGGAACATGTCGATCTGCGGCTTGACCAACTTGAAAAACCGCTGCGCGTCGACCCAAAAGGCGATGTCCAATCCCTCCAGCGATTTCAAGTCATTCGCAGGAATCTTCGCATCGAATCCCTTGCTTTCATTCACTTTCTTCGCCGCGTCCGCGCTCTGCGCAAGGATCACGCGCTTGTCACCGGCCACCGCGAACGACGCCTGACCAAAAAAGTTCACCGACCACACGCCGCCTTCACCGGCCTGCCCACCCATTTTCTCGATCATGCCCTTGGGGTCCGCCGATGGAAGAACCATCACCTGCTGCTTCTGCAAGGCATCCAGCGATTCCGCTCCCAGAATCACCAAGGCAGCGGATCCGTTTTCATCAATCCCTGCAAACGGTGGGACAAACGTCTTCAGAATCCCCACGAGAGAGTTGAACGGCGGCGGTAACTGAGCCTGCAATCCAAGGTCATTAACCGCAGCGCCATAATCCGCGTCGAGCTGCTTCAAGCTCGGGATCACCAGACACACCATTGTGTCACCCGGTAGCACCGCAATGGCGTCTTTCATCGGATCGCCCGCGAACGCCACCACCGACCACAAGACCGGTGCAAATGAGAAATACGTGACCAACTTACGCTTCATGAACGAGACTCCTTTTTTTTCCTGCTTCCAAAGATTCCAACCAACCCTTGTATTGAAGTAAACCGGGTCATCGACCCGACATCCTTCGCCATTTCAACTTCAAATGTCCAATTCACCAAATCCGCTGGCATTCGCCATTCGACACTCCGCAGCATATCACCTATCGTCTCCCCTGCCGAGCGGTGCCACAAATATAGACAATCCATTACAAATACGGGTGACAAATCTAGATAATTTGAAGGGTATTAAGGCTCGTAGAGTTTGCTGGTATTGAGTTGGCAAGCCTTGACCTTATTCGGTTTCTTGAGGAGCTACGGGCCATGAGGGGTGGGAGGAAACGCGGCCCATTCTGGCCGGATTCGAGAGGGTAGTGCTACGACCTGTCATGCGTGAAAAAGGCCGAAAAACACGGGGAAAAATGATTGGGAGATACTGGACTCGAACCTGCGACCTTTCGGGTGTGATCCGAACGCTCTAACCAGCTGAGCCAATCGCCCGGCCACCTTTACATATAGCCCGTTTGGGTGGATTTGCAATCGACAGGCGAAGACCAAATTCAAGTCACGGCCCCCAACGCTCAGACCCCATTACGGGAGTTTGATGCCCCGTCATCGGCGCGTTTTTTCATGGCTCCGAAATACGCCATCATGCGAGCCGTGGGACCACAATGAGTTCAACCGGAGCGAACGCAGGAAAGCTTCTAATTGTTGTCGGGTAGCAAAACGTCGTCCTCCTCTTCTGAAAAAAACCGGAGGTGCGTATCGAGGGTGAACTTTTGGACCTCGATCCCATCCACGATTTCGTCGCCGCCTTCACCCTCGAATTCGTTGTGATGGTAGCTGTTCGGGTCCGCTTGTTCACGAATGGATCGCCCCTTGCGAAACTCCGCATGTTGATCCGTAAACAGGAGACATGTTCCCCCCGCGTTCCAGGCGGCGGAAATTGTTCGGCCCCGCTGGTAGTCGGCCCGATCGCCTACATACGCGAAAACGTGAATTGCGGACTTAAACGTCTTCTTGTTGTCATTATCGTAGGCGAAAGAACAATGCAACCTCACGCGGGCGACGTTTGTCAGATTCACGTCTGTTTCGTTCACGATTTCAGATCCGTCCATATCGGAAAGGATCAGACGCCCTCGCGCATTGCGCTGTTCCGCGGGGGTATCGTCCGTGCTAGGGTTAATGAATACCTCCGGCGGGACGTCAAACTGTTTGGCAAGCAAACTGAGCCCAAGAAACGCTTTTTCTTCCTGGTCAACCAGCGCCGGATGCTGATCCCGGTTTTCACCTTCGTAAAGTGCCATCGCTTGACCGATGCTTCGTAGGTGTGCGAGTGTCACGGCTTGTTTCGCCATGGTCCGCGCCCGCGAGAGACTCGGAATCAGAATCGAGATCAACAGCCCGATGATCGCAATCACCACGAGCAACTCAATCAACGTAAACGCGCGCGGAGTTTGACCGCGGTTGGCTGAGTCCATTTTGGCTCTCCAAATGAATTACCTTCGCGCCGGTAGGGCCGGCCCTCCGTCACGTGACAAGATCACGAACGCGCCGACGCTCCAAGCGACGAACTCGAATCCCTCCACCATTGCCTATCAAAGCAACGCGCGGAATCGTGGAACGACCCTATGAATCAAGAAACAATGAGACGAGGTTAATGGCTTTGAGGTGGAGCGCGCGGGCTCGCTTGCGAAAATTCCCTTGAAGAGAGCCGAAAAAAACCGCAATCCGGTGGGTGTAGAAACAACTGAAGGGTGTCAACACCGGCCAGATTCGTTGGGCAAGTTGGCGCAACGTAACTTTGAGCTAAGGCGTGACAAACCGGACAATGCGACGGATCATGGTCGTCCGAGTTTCCATTTCCCGGGTCCGGCTGTGGTAAAGACGAATGGGAACAATGAGAGTGTTGCGGTGCTCCGGCGCCGTGCGTGGCATGGACCACGCCGCACACATTCGGCAACATCGCAACTACATAAAAGCAAACTACAAAAGGTCGGAACACAAGTTTTCCCTCTACACAGTCGAGAACCAGCGTACCCATTACTGGTTGCGATGTCAACTCCCCTGCTTTCCGCCACATTTTTTGATCAATCGATACAGGGCATCGATCACGGGCCCCGGCCGCCGGGACCACGACCTCGACCCGGACCCCATTGCGGAAGTTTGATGCCGCGTTCGTTGGCACGTTTTTGCATGGCCGCGAAATAGGTCATCATGCGGGCCATTTGATCCGGGTTGCGGGATTCGGACCGCGTCTTTCGCTCCTGTTGGGTTTGATCGCCGGGGTTACCGCGCCAGCGTTCTTCGTCGCCGGGTTTGCGGTCTTTTTCGAATTGCTTCCGCTGCTCCTCCCAGCGATTCATTTGTTCTTGAAACGCATCCAGTTGTTTATCGAGCACGTCGTTTTGCTGTTCCGGCGTCGCGGCAAAGTATTCATCCACATTTTCCTTCATGCGAGACTGAAACACTTCGCGCATATTGTCCCGAAGCTTCTGGCGCTGTTCATCGGTGAGGTCTTCCCGATCCCTCAAGTCCCGCATGGTTTCAAACATCTTGCCCGGTTCATGGGACTGAGCCTTTAGCGATTCAACCGACAACTCTTTCGGCAGCGCATCGGGGTCGACCTTGGCGTGGGAATAGGACCACATGCCCCAGGCTCCGCCGGATACCCCGACGACGCTTGTTACCAGAATGATCCAGGTCTTGGGAGAATTCGCGTTTGATAGTGTCATCATTCGTCACTCCTAGTTTTCAAAATCGGTCACGTGACCGTCGCTATAAAGGTATCGGCGCGAACCGGGCTTCCCGGCCGGCGCGTGGAAATTGTCGTAATCAGTTATGATCCAGAACGCATTTTCCGCTACAGTCCGATTGGGAAATCGCTCCTTGAAAAAATTTAACACATCCTTCGTCGACATGCCGCCGATCGGCGTTCGCAAGTCAAGAGCTGCACGGTAAGAATAGCTGGATCTCTCACTTTCAAAGTAGCTTTTCCCCTGATTCGGCGCGGGTCGGGAAACGCCTTCATCATCATCCGGGCAGTGAAACACATCGTAGTCTTTTTTTTGGTCCTTCAACAATACGTCAGCGATATAGATTGATTTTTCACCGCGCACCGGAAACGGACCGACCGACGGCATCATCGATGCGTGGGGAAAACGATCCCGGTGTTCGCCAAGGTAGACCTGAAACAACACCCCGACCTGTTTGAGATTGCTGGCACAGGCCGTCAGTCTCGATGCACCTCGCGCTTTCTTCAACGCCGGAACCAGCACGCCGATCAACAAACCCAGAATGGCGATCACCACCAGAAGCTCAATCAGCGTAAACCCCCGCGCTCTTCGCATTCCACCCTTCCCTAGAAGACTCAACCCATGATCGTTCATCGACCAGTGAGACGGCTCTATTCTACCCCAATGGGAAAACGAACGGAACATCGGGTTATTGCATCGGGGCTTGTCGGAAAATGTCGGAATTCGAGACCCAATGGGAGGAACGACGGTTCCGTCAAAACCCATGCAAGATGTACGGGTTGGTGCTGCGCTCCCTTTCAATCGTCGTGGCCGGTCCATGACCCGAAAGCACTCGTACTTCGCCCGGTAGAGTCATCAAGTTGTTGCGGATGTTGCGGAGGAGTCGATCGCCATTGCTGTGATGGAAGTCTACTCGTCCCACGCCTCCGGCGAAAAGTGCATCGCCAACGATGGCCGTTTTCAACTCCGCGCAGTAAAACGTTCGCCCGCCCGGCGAATGACCCGATGTTTCTAAAACTTGCCACCGTGTCCCATCCAGCTCCAAGGTCTCGCCCACCGGCAAATCACGCGGATCCGTCACTTCAGTTGCAAACCCCAATCCAACCATTCCCGAAAGGTTTTCCATCGGGTCGGTCAGCGCGGCCCACTCCTCTCGCGCGAGAAGAACAGGCAGATCGGCAAACGTGTCTCGGAGTTCATCAATGCCCGCGATGTGATCCGCGTGGGCATGGGTCAGGACAATCGCCTGCGGTTGAAGAGCCTTTTCTTGAATGTGCTCGATGATCTGCTCGGCCTGTCGCGGCAAACCAGGGTCGATGATCCAACAAGGTCCATCCGTGCGCAGATAGAGGGTGTATCCATTCTCGGCGTAAATGGGATCGTTGGTGACGTATATCTGGAGCCGCTGGTCGCTCATGCGCGTAGCTTACCGCGCGGTCACGATGGATAACATGGCAGGCGGCCTGGTCTTGGCAAAAGGCATTATTCATCCCACTTTCCCATTCCGGCGATCGAAGATAGGATCAAACCGCACCATGAAGCATGCGAGGGTGATCGATGGAAAGGTGGTGGCTTCTCGGATCAAGCTTGAAGCTGCGGAGTTGGTCCGCGCTTTGTTGGTCGAGGGCGTTCGTGTTTCGCTGGATGTGGTCATGGTCGGCGACCCCGCGTCCGGAGAGATTTATACACGATCACAACGTTTGAATTGTCAGGAAGTTGGAATTGAGCATCGCCTACATGCCCTTCCTCCCGGAACATCGGAAAACGATATTCGAAACCTCATCCGCCGGTTGAATCAAGACTCTAAAGTCACGGGTATTCTACTCAATCTTCCGCTTCCCGCGGGAATCGATACCCCGGCCATTCAATATTGCATCGATCCGTATAAAGATGTCGAGGGGGTCAATCCGGCCAACCTTGGTTTGTTATTCTATGACCAGGCGATCATCGCCCCTTGTACGGCATTGGCGGTGATGGAGATGGTCAAAGAGGCGGGGATCGAAGTGCGAGGATTGAATGCCGTGGTGGTGGGACAAGGAGCCATCGGCGGTCGACCGGTTTCATTGTTTCTACTTCACGAGTCGGCTACGGTGACGAGTTGCCATATCGCCACACGAGACCTGCATCAACACACGCGTCAGGCTGATCTTCTGATCGTGGCGGCGGGTTGTCCGGCGCTTATTGGCCGCGAACACGTGAAAACGGGTGCCGTCGTGATCGATGTGGGAATTAACTCCGTCCTGGATTCCTCGGGAGAAAGAAGAGTGGTGGGCGATGTTGTCTTCGAAGAAGTTCGAGAAGTGGCGAGCGTGATTACGCCGGTTCCCGGTGGGGTCGGTCCGGTGACAACGGCCATTCTGATTCGCAGTGCCGCACAAGCTGCCCACAATCAACACCACCAACCGCGACGGATTGATGCTTGATCCGCCTCGACACCGCACCGATAGTTGCGCCCATCGCAACCGGCCTCCGTTTGCCGATAATAAAGAAATAGCGTAGCTGCGTGAGGCCAAGGTTGGGGCGGGGAAGGAGTCGAATCGGTGAGCATGTGGAAGAACGGGATAACCGGCGGAGCGATGATTCTCGTCGCGGGTATGGCCGTGGTTCACTTCGGCAACTTCGAAGCTCGTCGGCTGCGGCAACGCGCCGAGCAACTGGAACGCGAGAAAACCCAATTGGTGGAGTATGCCCAACGCCTCAGCGCCTCTCGCCGCGTCGCTCAAGTTTCCGTTTTAAAACAGGAACCGGATGACTCAGGGCGACCAAAAACGACAATCTTGTGGCAGGAAATGAGTACGCAAGGAACGATTGCTCGCCCGCAGACGCTCGAGGTCTCCGGTACCCTCGTATACTTCGAAGCCTTGGTTTTGAAATTCTCCCACCATCATGTCGGCGAAGGCGACATCTCACGCGGGACGAGCTTGGCTTTGTTTCGCCGCATCTTCGGCGATCACCAGGCACCGCAATCCGGTCCCCAATTGGATCAGTCCAACAGACCGCCGGATACGGAAGGAAAAGGAAACGAAGAACTGCACGCCCGTTTGTGGCAACGATTTTGGGATTTTGTCGAAAACCGTCAGTTGGCCGACGAATATGGGGTGCGAATTGCCCAAGTTGAAGCCCCCGCGGTTCCGCTCAGAGTGGGTCAGAATTGGGAGGTCTCGCTCGATGCGGCCGGTGGGCTTAATATCCGAAAAATCGGCGACTCGGCACCTCTTGCGTCACGTCATGAAAAGCGACCATAGGTCATTGGTTTGAATCCGCTCCCCAAAGTCGAACACCCTATGACCAACCGCAGGTTGCTTCGTTGGATGTTCGGCTTCATTCGTCCGGTGCGTGGATTGGCCCTTCAAGCGTGCCTCTACCTGTCACTAGGGATCGGGGCTGAAATCCTCGTCGTTCGGCAAACCGCTGAAACCGTCAATGAAATCCAGCTTCTTCACACGTACAGAGATTCCTCTTCTCAAAACATCTTGGAGTGGATTCGGGGAACAGACCCGGAAGCATCCACCCTGCGGGGGCGAATTTCTTGTCTCGTCGGGTTCGCGCTCGCTGCGGCGGCCATGAGTTACCTCCGTGAAATGACCAACTCCAAGCTCAGCATGAACATGGTCTACTACATTCGCGAGGCCGTCTACGATCGCCTTCAACACGCCGGCTTTACCTTCCATGACACCTACTCCACCGGGGAGCTCATCAACCGCTCCCTCACCGACCTCCAAAACGTCCGCTCATTTATCCAATCCGCTCTGCTAACCAGCTTGGAAATCGTCCTCATCGTTGGCGGTTATCTGGCCCTATTGCTGACTCGATCTCCTTGGGTGGCGGCGTTGGCACTTCTGCCATTGCCAATCTGGTTGTTTTACATCCGACGATTTAGCCGAAGAATTCAACCGCTCCTTCACGCCGCGTTGGAAGCCAGTGACAGGAACGTGTCACTCATCACCGAAAACATCGCCGGCGTGCACGTGGTCAAGGCCTTCGGCACCCAAGAACAGGAATTCCGCAAGTACAACGAACATTGCGACCACTTCCTCTTCAGTGTGCTCGCCCGAATCCGAATGTTCGCCAACTTCACCCCCGTGATCCGTACCATCGCCACCGCCTCACATTTGACGCTTTTCCTCACCGCAGGCGTGCTCATCGTTTGGGGCAAGATGCGTGCCGGCGACGTACTCATGCTTGGATCGGCCATGGGCGCGATTCTCGGTCGACTCCAACAAGTCTCCGGCATCAACGATCAATACCAAAACGCCATCGTTTCCGCCGGACGACTTCATGAGATCATGTCCACCGTTCCCACAGTGACATCAAGTGTCAACGGGCTCCTTCCTACAGGGCCTGGAGCGGTCACCTTTGATTCCGTCACCTTCGGCTATGATCCCGAAAAACCGGTTCTGCACGACGTGTCCTTTTCCATCCCCGGCGGCAGTATCGTCGCTATCGTCGGACCGACCGGCACCGGAAAAACCACCCTCGTCAATCTTTTGGCTCGCTTTTACGACCCGCAAAAAGGTCGCATCGAACTCGACGGCGTTGACCTCCGCCGTATTTCCATCCCGGACCTTCGAAGAGAAATCGCCCTTGTTTTTCAAGAGACCTACTTGTTCAGCGATACGGTCGGCGCAAACGTGGCCTATGGTCATCCCGACGCGGAGGAAATGACCATCGAAGCCGCATCACGAATCGCCCAGGCCCATGATTTCGTGGCGAATTTGCCGCGATCTTACAAGACCCTGCTCGGCGAGCGCGGCTCCACACTCTCCGGCGGCCAGCGACAACGACTTGCCATCGCTCGGGCCATCTTGTCCGATCCTCGAATTCTCATTCTCGATGACGCCACCGCTGCCGTCGATCCCGAAACCGAGGAACTCATTCACTCCGGCACATGCCTGACCAGAAAAGGCCGCACCACGTTCATCATCGCCCATCGTGTCAGTACCGTTCAACGCGCCGACCTCGTCATCGTCCTCGAAGGCGGGGCCGTCACCCAAATGGGCACGCACCAAGAACTGATGATCGAAGAGGGCCACTATCGTGACATAGCCTTGGCACAATTACACGCGGACGAGTCGAACCTCGACGACGACCAGGAACCGCCGTTACGCATTGATCGAATTGCCCAACGAGATCGTTAATGAAACGCATGTCCTCATCCCAACTTTCCAAACACGCCGCGCCATCCGCCCGGACGCAACTGGCCGCCGCAACCGATCTCCATCCGGAAGAATCCGCTTACCGTCCGATCGATTGGTCGCTGATTCGTCGATTGATGGGCCTTCTGGCACATCGAAAAAAGCGCTACGCTTTCGGTATTTTCCTGAGCCTCATCATGGTCGCACTGGAAATGCAATCCCCCCTTTTCGTCCGCTGGATCATTCAGGTCACAACGTCCCCATTGCCCTCATCGGACGCCATCACGCGCCTCGTCGGCATCGTCGCTTTTTGGACGGTTCTTTGGGCCGCCGCCCTCTTGCTCCAACGAGCAACGATTCTCATCATGACCGACGCCGGGGAACGCGTGCAGTTCGACCTTCGTCGCGCTGTTTTCGCTCACATGCAACGCCTCTCCATGAGTTTTTACGACAAAACCAAACTAGGCCGCATCATTTCGCGTTGCACCAGCGACATCAGCAGCCTGCGCGAAATCAACGTCTGGGGCGTCGATACGATCTGCAAAAATGTGCTGATGATGATCATCGCCGTCGCCATGCTCCTCGCCACCAGTCCAACGCTCTTCCTCTCCGTCGCGTGGCTTGGAGTGCCGCTATATGTCACCAACCGCGCCTACAGAAGAAGAGCGAGCGTCGCCCACCAAATCGCCCGCGAAGCCTTCACCCGCGTTTCTGCGAACCTCGCCGAAAACATCACCGGTGCACGTGTCGTCACCGCGTTCCATCGCCAAGAAAAAAACCTAAGCGTGTTCAACGTGCTCCAAGAAGCCAACACCGCCAACAACGTCGCCGCCGCTCGAATCAACGGCGTCTATCAACCCGCCTTGCAACTCATCGGCCTCATCGGTCGGGTGACCCTCTTGGTGTACGGCGCGTATCTCTTCGCCCGCGGCTCAATCTCCGGCGGAGTCGGCTCCGTCGTCGCCGCATTCCTCTACTGGGACTGGTTCATGAACCCCATCGTCAACCTCGGCAATTTCCACAATCAACTGCTCACTTCTCTCGCCAGCGCCGAACGCGTCTTCGACCTTCTCGACACCCAACCCGAAATCACCGATGCGCCCAACGCCACGCCGCTTCCCTCAATCCAAGGACGCGTCACCTTCGACCACGTTACATTCGGCTACGACGCCACACGACCCGTCCTTCACGACATCGATTTCGACATCGAAACGGGTCAAGTGGTGGCACTCGTCGGCCCCACCGGCGGCGGAAAAAGCAGCATCATCTCCCTTCTGGCCCGCTTCTACGAACCCCAACAAGGCCGCGTTCTCATCGACCGCCACGACATTCGTCTCGCCACCGCCGATTCCCTCCATCACCAAATGGGCCTCGTTCTACAAACCAACTTCCTCTTCAGCGGCACCGTCATGGACAACATCCGCTACGCCCGACCCGACGCCTCAGACGACGTAGTTATCCAAGCCGCCCGCAACCTCGGCACCCATGACACCATTATGGCACTTGCCGATGGCTTCAACACCACCGTCGCCGAACGCGGCTCCAACATGTCCATCGGCCAACGCCAGATCATCTGCTTCACCCGCGCCTATCTCGCCGACCCGCGCATCTTCATGCTCGATGAAGCCACATCCTCGGTCGACACCGCCACCGAACTCGTCATCCAACGCTCCCTCGAGCGACTTCTGCAAAACCGCACCACCTTCATCGTCGCCCACCGCCTTTCCACCATCCTCCGCGCCGACCTCATCCTCGTCATCGACCAAGGCCGCATCCTCGAACGCGGCACCCACAACCAACTCCGCTCCTCCGGCGGAAAATACGCCCGCCTCTACGAACAATTCATTAACCCCGCGAAACCCGAAAACGCAGGCAATTGAACCCAAGCGCACAAATTTGGCCGCGCCGGGAATCTGATTGCCATTCGCAGAACTATGTATTGATTTCGGGCGCGAACAATGTAAAGAAAATCGCAGATTTCTCTTGCATTCTTTGAACGTTTTGATATGATGGTGGCCTGTTGCGAGGTCCCCGACCATAAGCAGTTCCGGTCGGGTGTGTTGCCGGACGCATTGTAAAGACGCCAAGTAGTATCCGTGCGCCTTTCGGTTTTGACAGATTGAGGGTTAAGGAAGCTGGTTCGGAGCGCAAGGGAAGCTTGCGCGTGTGAGGGACTTGTTTCTGAGGGTTTTCCACGTAAACGCCGGAGGAAATTGAATTTCTTTTCGGCGCGGGGAGATTCCCTTTCTCCGAATCGGCTTCCGCTTTGTGTGGAGTGTCTGCCTGTGGCACTCTATTAAAGGCGTCGATGAGCGCGTGGTCGTCCGTTCATTCCTTGCAATTGGCCTTGGCCAATGCGTCGACTTTTCTTTGTGGGAAAGATCGTAAGTTAACGCAGTGTCGCAGGCAGGCCATCGATGTTGCCCCGCTTTCGGTTATTGACGTAGGTTGCTTGCTGGTATCTCTGGTCGGCAGCGCCTACCTGATGGCCGGGGCGCTGGGGCCGATGAAACATCCCGCAGTCGGCTGGTTTGCGCTGGTTCCTATCTTTGTTTCGATCTACGTGTTGAAGCCCGTTTTTGCGGGGTTGTCGGGCGTCCTTTGGGGTGTGAGTGTCATCTTTTTTGCACCGTATGCGGGCTGGCGCGCGGATGCGCTTGGGCCGTGGTCCGTGCTACTGATCGCCATCGTCCCTGGTTTGTATGCGGGCTTCGGTGCGGCGCTAACGCGATGGATTGGTTTCAGCCCGTTCGTATTGGCCGTCGGCTGGATGGGCGTGGAACTGGCCCTTTCGCCGATCGGATTGCGACTAGGCCTGCTGGGTTTGGGGGTCGAAGAATCCGGTTGGCTTCATTCGCTGGGCCTGAGCTTTGGCTACGTCGTCGCGGCGTTCGTGGTGGCGTATGTGAATGCTGGGTTCATTTGCGTTGTTGTCAGCAAAACATTTTCGAAGTCGCGAAATCGCCCTTTCGTATCATCCGATTCCCGTGCTCGTTTGCAATTGAGAGAAATCGTTTACCTATCCCGTGTTTCGTTGAGAACGGCCCAACCGCGCGGCCCTCCAACAATCGACATCGTTTCAAATTGATCGTGTTCGTATCGAACTTTTTTCCAACCCTCAACTGAGGGGATTCATCTAGCTGGAGACAACCCTAAAGGGTTTTTCAAGGAGATTTCAATGAGAACTTTCTCATATTCCACTCTTCTCGTAGGCTTCTGCGTTTTGTTGGGAAGTCTAAGTGCAACCATGGCCGCACCATACGACGTCAATAAGGACCTAGTAAACACGGGCGCCGCCGCAGCGCACGACCTAACAGTTATACTCAAGGGTCCGGAGACGATAGTCGTCCCCAACGGACACTTTGACGGTTATTCAAATAGAAATTTCGGATCCTTTTCTTGGGGACCAAACGCTCAAGGCAATACGGAACTGCGATGGGACAACTTGAATGAAGCGCCGGGTAACGGGCAGATCGACAATGGAGAACTGGTGCATGTTGGCTGGACAACGCTTGATCACAGTAGCAACATTAAGGACATGTTTTGGACAGATGCTCAAGGGAACAGGATCCCTGGAAGTAAGATTCACAACACTACCAATAGATGGCATTATGAATCTAACTTAGCCACGTTTGATT
>JBBTCX010000356.1:0-5452 GCA_038043045.1 Planctomycetota bacterium
TAACTACACTCTAATGATATCATATACACAGTACGTTGTCAAGTTGTAGTGCCATTATGTTGGCACCTATATTCGGTGCAATTGGCTATGTATTGCGGCCCCTTGCTTGCTCGCCAATGTCACAACCGTTCGGCAATGACAATCCGCCTCATTGTTCGCAAGGATTCCGGCTCTGTACTGGACGCCGATTCCGCTACAGCCCACCGTCTGTAGCGCAGTACACTGTACTGGACCTATGTCGTGCCACATGAAGACACTTGGCGACGTGTTCCGGCATGTTTACGGAGCGTTTCCGTCGACCGTCCGCGACGCACGCTCGACCGGCGCGAGCGGAGCCGACTCGGAAAATCGAGGCCCCGTCAGGCCCAATTGAAGGCCGGATTTGAATACCAATGGCCTCGCGCATTTTTCAAGGACCGTGAGTGCCATAGAGTGGCACGTAACCCGTCAGCATAACCGAGCGCATCTTACCCCCCCACGCCGGTCGCGTTGATCCGGCCTCGACGCCAAGCTTTCCGAATGGGGCGGGAGTGGGCATGATATTCAGTGGTGTCCTTCACCCCGCCGCGCTGGCTCGCTCAATCGGTCCGCCTTGGACTACCGACGAGAAACTGGCCGCCTTGGGGGCGTGGACGATGCTCGCCTGACTTGATTCACCCGGAACGGCCCGCACCTGGGGACACATATTCGATGACCGGTCAAATAAAGCCGAGTAATACTCCATGAGCGACGAATGCGCGCTGTGGAACCATTTGAAGGGACTAGCGGACTTCATCGTGGATCACGCCATAGCCGATTCGACAGTCCACGAAGGACACACATACCGGTGGTATGAAATCGAATACAAGGGTGAGCTAGAGAGGCGGCTTAACGCTACGTGCGAGGAGTTCAAGACGAGCGGCATCCGGGACTGGCCCGTCATCTCGAATTCCGAACACGATCCTGTCTATGAGGCTTACCGTATCGTGGAACAGCTTTCGACAATGTTCTACCAGCAGAAGGCTGCGGCGCACTACAGTTCAACAGCCTTTGACCTGGGCAGCAAGGACCCCAAAGAAATCGCGTCCGTACTCCGCCGACCCACCGCCGAGACTGTGATTGGCCCTACCAGTGAGGCCGACAGAACGCCTACCGCTACCCCAAGCGACTTTGTGGATGAACTGAACGACACCGAGGCAACCATCATTGAAGCACTGGGAACTAATCACTTAACTGGCGTGAAGCTCGCCAAGGAGGCTGGTTACCCATACAACTCGCACTTCAAGTCCAACGTTTCAAGTCTTGTCAAGCGGCATCTACTCAGCAATGCTCACGGAAAGGGGTACGAAGTCACATCAAAAGGTAAGGCTGCTCTCGAATCATACCAACGCAGTTAGCGTAAGTATCAGGGCTAAGCTCTGCCTGCCAGCGACAAGTTCCAAGGGACCGAGGAAAGGCCACCTCGTCTGGGACCGATGGACACGCCTTCGCGTAGGGAAAGGCAGTAGCGATCAAAGACGTGCGCCGACTATCGGACCGAATACTTGCGACATCCGGTCCGTAGGAAGCTCTCTATTTGAAGAACTTTTAGGAGAGTCAGGACCAAGGTCAGGACTGACTCGCACGTTCGTCGCGGAAATGATTTGGTGACTGCACCGATAGTGTGCGGCGTAACAAAGGAGAATTACGATGACGGATGTAAGAAGCCCTGGCCGGACCGGCCTACCTACGTGCAAAGAAACAGGTACGAGGTCAGAGATGCCAACCAACGAAGAAACGAACGCTATAGCCGTCGATGCCAAGCGGCTTGCGAAGATGCTCGGCGTCAGTCTTCGGCACATTCGGCGGATGGACTCTGTGGGCAAGCTGCCAAGAGCCGTTCGTATCGGAGCTGCCAAACGATATCTGCGAGGCGAGATCGAGGCGTGGTTGCACGCCGGGGCACCGGACCGTGCGACCTGGGAAAGAACCAAGTCCAACGGGAGGGCAAGCCATGCCGCGTAAGACCCATCCCGATGATCGGAGCAAACGAACCGGAACCAAATTGTCATTATCGAGTCATCCAGGAGAGGAGAGCCAAGACATGAAAGATAAGAACTCAATCGAACCGGGCAGCGTCGAGGAATCCCCGTGCGAAGGCGTCACCAGTGAGCCACTGAGCAACAACGGGCGGAACCCAGACCCTTCGGTGTCACCCGATGTCAGCAACGGCCAACCGAACCCCGACGTGAAACCGGCAGATCATACTCGAAAAGTCCCCGGAAAGGCAAAGAAACGACGCACGTCAACTCGCCAAAACACACCAAACAACGCTGGCGAGCGGAAACCCTTATCGGACAAGGGTTTACCGGAAGCTCGCCAACTTTCCACGGAAGCGCCCCCATACGAGGACCCCATTGCGGCAGCGAAACAGATGCTGGAATCATCTGACCTTGTCGGAGAGATTGTTAGGGATGTTCAAGCCTGCGGTGTGGTCGGCGAGAACCACCTAATCCTGATGACGTACCTGACCGCCACGGGCCGTCTATTGCCCAAGGCAATCAATCTGTGCGTGTATGGTCACCTATCCACCGGGAAATCGTGGATTGTCCGCCGGGTGCTCGACCTACTGCCAAAGGGTGAGGCAATTTCAGCAACGCAGATGACTGAAAAACATCTGCTAAACCTCCAGCCCGGTGACAAGGAGAAGTACCGTCACAAGGTCATCTTCATCGGTGAGCAGACAAAGGCGGAAGTGGGGCTGGCCTTTCGGGAAATGGCGGAGAGTGGTGAAGTCTCCAACCTGACCGTTCGGGACGGGGACTCCGACGTTTCCGTCACAGCCGGGCCGATCACGTTCATATTGACGACCACGCAATCGCCGTCCGACCTCAAGGATGAAGATGCCAGCCGAATGTTCTATTTCCCCACGAACGAGAGCGAAGACCTGACTGACCGTGTCATGCAGCAGCGAGCCAATAGAGCAAAAGGCGACAGAGTTGTTTCAGACACCACGGACATTCTGTCCAAGCACTGGGCTGCGCAGGAACTACTTGCGGGAACCAAAGACAACATCAAGATTGTGATCCCGTTTGCGGACGAACTGCGGTTACCTACGCATGATCCGGCTAATCGCCGCCTCTACGATCGAATCCTGCAACTGCTGGAGGCTGTTGTGTTCCTAGGCCAGTTCCGCCGCACGCGCCGACGTGACAAACAAGCGGATGAAAGCGTCGTCGCCTACGCCGATGTTCAGGACTGGCGGATCGCCCTCCCCTTGGTTGAGGTCATCGTAACCCAGAAGCAGGGACTTCCCGACTTCAACCTCCAGAGCTTTATCGAGAAGCTCCGAGGTCTGGGGAACGGGTGGTTCTCGATAGACGACCTCGTGGCAAAGACACAGGTTTCTACATCAACGCTTCGACGGCGCATCGGCGCACTTCCCACTACGTGTGTGACACGGAAGTTTGACGGCAAGAAGGCGCTGTATCGCTTCGACTTTGGCGAAATGACGGTTGCCAAGACCGTAGGTCTTCCGACAGTTGGGGATATTGAGAGACACCTCGAATCCCTGAAAAGTTGACAAATTGCCGTAACTCGCTGGTCTTAAAGAACTTTCGCACGCCAGCCGGGTTTGGCGAGTTCTGGTGGCCTAACGAGGCGTACCCCCGATTTTTTTGCACCCCCGCTGGCGACCCCGAAAACGCAGGTTCGAGCGATGGGCAACACGTGGCAGGGACGCAACTGAACGAAGCGAATCGAGGGGAGGGATCGGGTGAGCAAGCGGGTATGATGGACCGGGCGGGCCGGTTAGCAACCGTGTCCCGCCAAAACGAAGGGGAGAGACGAAACTAATATGGCAAGACTTTTCCGAGAGAGATATACGGCTAGGAATGGAAACGGTGATCGGCTCAGCAAACCGACCCGCAAGTGGTACGCGGAGTATCGGGACCTCCACGGTCGGCCCCGGAAGATCGCGTTGTGCTCTGACAAACAGGCGTCGCGGCAAGCTCTTGACACTTTGGTAGATGCCTTGACAAAGATCAGGGCTGGAGTTGCTGTTAATCCGAACGATGTTCCCACTATGATCCGCAAGAGGTTTCTTGAGGACTTGAAATCCGCCGACAACCGGGCCGGATTGTTTCACGAACGGCAAAGGCCAATCGGCGAGCACGTCAAAGAATACGAAATCCACCTTTCATCGAAGCAGGTCAGCCAACACCACGAAAGGGAGACGATTCGTCGTCTTAACGCAATCATCGCCGATTGTCGGTTCGGCACGCTTGCCGATTTGGCCCCCACCCCAGTCGAGCGATCCCTCACTAGACTCAAGGACATGGGACTTGGGGCTAGAACCAGGAATACTTACCTCGAATCCATCCGGGCGTTTTGCAATTGGTGCTTGCGAACCGGACGCCTCGAATCGGACCCGCTTGTCATTCTTCGACCCGTCAACGCCGCGACAGACGTACGACGCCAGCGGCGGGCATTGACCGAAGCCGAATTGCAACGACTCTTGGATGTTGCAAGCAATCGCCCGGTCCAAGACGCACTGAGAATTCGGCGTGGCCCACGGAAGGGGCAGGCCGACGCCAAACTTAAATCGGAAAATCGAGAACGATTGGAACGAATTGGTCGGGAGACAGCGTTGGTGTACAAGACGCTCGTTCTTACGGGACTTCGTAAAGGGGAACTAACAGCACTTCGGTGGAGTGACCTGGACCTTGACGGTGAATTTGCTTGGGTCAAAGTCCGAGCGGAGACGGCAAAGAACAGGAAGTCGGAATCGGTACCGATCCGCAACGACTTGGCGGATGATCTTCGAGCATGGCGGGACGAGTGCAAACCACCAACTCACACATCTTCGGTTTTCTGCATTCCAAAAAACCTCGTGCGGGTGCTGAAAAAGGACCTTAATGCGGCGGGAATCCCGCAACGAGACGAGCTAGACCGCGTGATCGATGTTCACGCCCTACGGCACACTACGGCAACTCTAATGGCCAACGCCGGAGTTCCGCCCCGAATCGCCCAAGCAATCATGCGGCACAGCGATATTCAATTGACCACGAAAGTCTACACGGACCCTCGGCAACTCGACCAGCGGAAGGCCGTGGACGCTCTGCCCGCTTTCGAACTTGGTGGCCCGCATGAGCGATCATCGGGTGTGAATGGGCGATTGACCACGCCATCAGGCGGGGGAAAAAACCCTCCAAAGCCCGAATCCCTGGCACCAGGAAAACTACGCCGAAACTCGCCGGAAAACTCGTCGTCGTTCTCGCCGTTTTGCTCGTCGGTAGGGGATTCCTCACAAGGTATGTCCAAGTCGCCGTGTGGCACCGACAACGGCAATCGGTCCAATGAAGAGCATTCCGTAAGTGCAGTGAGGACGGCCACTTATGACCGCCCTCGTCGCCGAAAGTCATCGCCTGACCGCAAATACCCCCAAGGGGATTCGAACCCCTGTCTTCAGGATGAGAACCTGATATCCTGGGCC
>JBBTCX010000357.1:0-13646 GCA_038043045.1 Planctomycetota bacterium
CAAGAAAGGGTAACTGCAATTATTCAATCGCGCCACTCAAAATGGGATGCAACCCCAGGATACTTGCCGAAGCGCTTTGGCAGCACGTCCGGCGCGCATCGCGCGGAGCCAGTCCCCATTTTGTTCCTTACGGGCTGGGAACCACGTCGGCGGTCAATCCGCCCCAATCCTCGAAGTTCGCGTCGAATGCGGTTCCGAATAACATCGGGAAAAGGTTCTGAAGCGCTACGATTCCGCCGAAATCCAACCCGGGGATGTCCAGCGGGGGAACGTTGTTATCCACGTAAGCTTGAATCAGGTCGAACACCTGCCCTTCGAAGACTTCCTCGAAGCCAAAAGAGCCTGCGGGGCTGGCCGTCCCGCCGGAGCAACCAGTTGCAGTGCTCAAGTCCGCCTGGGACAGCGAAAGCGTGATCCGCTGCGTACTCCCTGGACCCGGACCAAGCGTGAGGAGCGTTGAGAAATTGACGTTAAAGCACTGTCCCCACATTTGGCACTCGGTTACGGTGGCCGGATTGCCGCCGAAACAACTTGGCAACGCAGAATAATCGCCGCTGAAGTTGCCGTCGCCGTCGCGGCCGGCCACGATGCCTACAAAAGTCTGCGACAGCCTAATGAAGGCCGTGATCCCATTTCCCGTGGACCGGAACCAGTAAATCGTAGGCGATACGTCAACGCGTCCATGCAAAAGGATCGGCGTGGTTCCCGACAAATTCAGTTGGTTTAGCAGCACGGATGTGGCAATGCAGGCCAGCACCTCGTTCGGGGTGGGCAACGTAATGCAATCCGTTCCCTTGATCGCCTCGCACTGTCCAAAGAGCAGCGGCGGAAGCGTGTTGCACATTGCTGGAAGGAGGTCTTGCAACTGCCGCTCGTCCTCGAACTGGGTCTTGATGATTCCATTTCGCGTGAGGGCGTAGAGAAGTTGATTGACCGTGTCGTCCTGCAAGAGCGCCGAAAGTCCGTTGGCTGGCGGATCCGGCAGCGGCGGCAGCGGCAAGACAGCAATGGTATTCGGAAGCCCCGGAAAGACTTGAACTTCCGGGTCGATCGTCGTGGGCACGAACTCCGTGTCGAACCCGACCGAAAGTCCGTTGGCGGTGATTTCCACTTCGGTCAGCCCGAAGTTGAACTCCACTTGCAGCGACTCGATGTTGACCGGGTCAAAATCCAGCACATCGAGGGGAATGGGCGGCACGGGAATCAGCGCCAGGAATTGCGTCACATCGAGGTCGTCCAAGAAGTCTTGCAGCTTGTCTTCGATCACCGCTTCGAGAATGATCTCGATGGTTCCGAAGCTGAGGATTTGAGCAAGTATTCCCCCCCAGCATTCCACGTCTGTGCCGACATCGGCAACGGTGATATCCACGTCATTGTTGTCGATATCGAGGGTCGGCGTCAGGTCATTCTGGTTTTCCAGATCGACCTCGGTGATCACGACTTTGATGCCAGCTTGGGTGATATCGACCATGGCCCCGACTCGTACTTTCAACCGGATGAAGCATTCCCCAAAGATTCCTTCGATCTCACAAGTTCCCCGAACAGAGCCTTCGGCGTGGATGGGGCCGGAAATGGCCTCAATGTCTACTTGGTTTGCCGAGAGGACCACGTTGAACGTGAAAGCGTTGGGGTCCATGTCGAAGTCGAAAGGAATGGGATTGTCGACCAGGACTCGCACGTCGACGTCGCAGGCATCGGTGGGGATGGTTACCACGGTTCCCTTCATCGCATCCAATGCGTTCTCCATCGCTTCGACGGCAAGCGGAGCGAGCGCTCGCAGGGCTTCCGTGACAATGGTTACAAAAGTCGGTTCGTCAGCAATCACGGCGAAGCCGTGAGGGATCGCCCCGCCGCCGGCGACTGATGAAGCCGGCTCCGGACCTGCAAGAATCGGACCGACGGCGATATGATGCAGATCAAAGGCGGTGTTGAGCCCGGGGTCCATACATTCGGCGATGAGCTTGTTGCCGCCGGGATCAAGCGTACCCGGCACATGAATTGCCCCGATGAAGTCCTGGAAGAGGTTGGTTTCCGGCAAGCTGGTCTCGAACGAGTAAGTGTATGTGTCGGCCGTGAAGGTTCCGTCTCCGGGAATCAGCATCGGAGGCGACAGCGGCTTTTCCGCGCCGTTTACTTTCACGATTCCGCCCGAGCTGGGGGTGGGCGAGTTGAGTTTGAGTCCGTGGCAGACGAAGCCGAACACCGTTGTCGGCGGCGCGGGATCGACGCCGCCATCGGCCGGACTGATTATGACGACCTGGAAACCGTGCGAAACGCCGTCGTCGCGCATGTCCGTGGGATCACACTGCGCGGGAATCGGGAGGGGATAAGAACCAGCGAGAACTCCGCTTCGGGCCACGATCCGGTGGCCGCCGCAGCACATGCCCTCGACGTACATCCGCAACGTGTTGCCCGAAAGTGTGCTTACGTCGGCGGCATCGACGATCAACTCGCAGAGATGTGCCGTGCAATTATTCGGCAGGGGGACATTGCCGCCGTAGGGGCCGCCGGGGAAGTCCGTAGCCGGGTTGATCCCAATCGCCGGGAAGACGGATACCCCGTCTATGAACAGTTCGAGCGAAGGAAGATCAACGTTAGCCAAGGCAATTTCGACCTTGACGCGATCGCCCTCCTGCAAAGGCACGACCGTTTCGTTCGGCTGCCAGACCTGGATGTGCGGCACGGGAGAGACGTACGCGTTTTCTCTGGTCAGCCCGTTGTTGGCGTGGACGTGTAAGACAGGCCGCGGGGCGATCACTTCGTGGATTTCCACAAATTCCTCGAAGTGATTTTGCAGCCAAGCGGCATCGGCCAAGTCCACGTCGCGGTCGCAGTCCGTATCCACATACTGGCAACCCGTTGGAACTTTTATGTCCGGTCCCATCATGCAAGGCAGGAATCTCGCATCGTAGAAAGCGAGGCCCGCGGTAAAAGAAAATGTGTTGATGTCGAAATCCGCGGCATTGATCCGGCTGGTCAGACGAACCACGTCGCCCTTGTTGACCGGAAGCGAACCGAGGCTCGCACCGTTGAGATCCAAGGCGAGAATCTCGGCCGTTTCCACCGCAGGCGGACCACCGTTGATGACGTTCCAATCGACCTCGTGCCAGCTTACGCAGTCACCGTCGGGGTTCACACATGTCGGGACGAGGGCCGCTTGAACGCGAAGAAGGTTTCCGCCGCAGTCGGGATCGTCAATGTCAATCAGCCCGTCACAGTCGTCATCCAAGCCATTGCCGCAATCACAGCCGGGGCCTTCGGGCTTAGGCGCGCCGGGCGAGACGCTGCATTTTACGCCGGAGTGGTCCGCCCTACAGACGACAATGCCCGTGCGTAAGCATTCGCCGACGCCGACCTGACAAGCCTGCCCGAGATTGGGGAAGTTCTCGTCTACTTGTCCGTCGCCATCGTTATCCTTTCCGTCGCAGACTTCAGGAGTCTGGCAGTCGGGATCACGGATATCGACCAATTCGTCGCAATCGTTGTCGAACCCATCGCTGCAGTTGAACCAATCGGGCGGACCTTCAACGCCCGGAGTAAGCGGATCGGCGCTGCAGACCAAATTGATTCCGTTCCTAGAGCATTGCAAAACGCCGTTTTGTTTGCATGCGCCAAGCCCTGCCGTGCAGCGCTGCCCTATTTGTGGCCAAAGTTCGTCCACTACTCCGTTATTGTTGTTGTCGAAACCGTCGCAGATCTCCGGTCCCTGGCAGTCGGGATCCTCGAAGTCGTAAAGACCATCGCAGTCGTCGTCGTCGAGATTGAAGCAAGTGCGATCCAGGTAGGGACCTTCCGGATGCGACGTGCCCGGCTGTCCGGCGGGGATGCATTCGATCGACATTCCATCTGCCGAACATCGCAGTCTTCCGGGAAACTCGCAGTTTCCCTTTCCTAGGACGCACGTGTTGCCTGGTCCGACCCTTTTTGTCAGTCCGGTGTCAGGGTCGAATTGCTCTTCGTAGAAGTCTTCATCGACGAGTCCGTCACAGTCGTCGTCTTCGTTGTTGCACCGTTCTGGGCTGCCAACGCCGCCCACATTGAAAGAAAGTCGTCCGCCCTGGAGTTGCCCAGTGAAGGCTCGCCAGCCGACCACCACAGTGCCGAGGACGAAGTGAATCTCCGCCCCGCGCTGCGTGTTGCTGTCGTTGGAGTTCATCACGTCCAGAACGTAACATCCCGCCTCCTTCGGCAGCCTTACGACCACCATACCAAGTTGGATCTGCCCGCCGGCAGGCACGACGTTTAGGGTCGGGCTCGGCGGTCTAAAGGTAGGCACGGGCAACGCGGGGGTGCCCGGCGGCGGGACGAGTGACCAGGTCATGTTCGCGGGCAAGTCGATTGCCGCCGCCGAATCGACGTAATCCAGTCGTACAAAAGAAAGCGGTAGCTGCTGAGTGGTCGTATTCCGAAGGAGAATCTGGACGTTGATCGCTTCGCCGCCCGAATAGGGTCCCGCGTTGTTCGGATTCAAGAGGATGACCCCTTCGCCGACGGCGAAGGCGGTGGCCGTCGTGCCCAAAAGGATCATTGCAACCAGCCCGTTGATCGCCCACCGCACGTGCCGGCGGCCCGTCGCATGCCCCATATCTTGACACCAAGAGTCAAGGCTCAAATCGCAACATGGTTGGTGGGTACTGCCCAAAGCCGCTAAACCGTTGCGGTTGGACCAATTCCGTGTCTGTCCGTCTGACTTAACCTTCCGATTCATTTCTTTACCCCTCGACAGCGAGAAACTTTTCGCATCCCCCGATGATTCGCGCCGTTGCGCGCTTGCGAAGCTCAGGCGACAGTTCTATCTGCTCGGTACGCTCGCCGTCAATACCATCTCGCCCTCGGGGCCGCACGCCGTTCCACATTCAGTTCATCACGGAATTCCGGTATGAGTGAGAAGACGGTTCCTCCAGGCTTGGGACCAGTGCCGAATCGCCCTTGAGAATTCCGGAAAACAGTTACGCACTTTGAACCAGAATAAACCCCGGCCTCTTAATCTCTAAGATGCCGTGGCGTGACGAGCGTTGCGACAAGCACTACCCGCGTACTTTGAGCATTGGCTCGTGCACTGGTCCCGCGAAAATTAATGCCCGACCCAAATGGTTGCGGATTCAGCACCGAGGCCTGGGAGCAGGGAAGCCGAGAATTCCACGGCGGGATTGGCTTTGGCCATGGTGAAAAGTATTCGCCGCACGGCGACCGCCAACAAGGGACTCGGTTGACTCTGCGGGCAAGTCGAACTAGCAAGGCCGTCGATACGTGCTCGGCCACGATCCGTATGTAGATTCTGCAGAAGAAAATGGTTGGGGGCGTTGTAGCGGCGCAGAAGCGTTTGGTCCCAGCAGCGAACGCAACGGCTGGTCCCCGAGAATCGAATCTCATTTTGATTCCAAATGTCAAATACCGCGAGCGTTGTTGTGGGTTGACCACCGCCGCGGAAATCAAACCCGGAGGGTAGCAATGTCAGGTCCGTGTCAACCGAAAGCGTTTGCTGGGGGGTGCTTAATACGGTCGAGTTCGCGGCCAAGAAATCAAAGAGAAGCTTTGCTGGGTAGCGCTCGTATTCAATTCCATTGAAATCGAGGGAGCCGGGTGATGTTTCGATCCGTTCGCCGTGAATGCCAAGAGCCCGGACCGCGTAGGCATTGTATTCCCAGGCGCCAGAGTCCGCATAGTTGATGACCACCGCGCTTCCGCTCAAGTGATTCCAGCTGACTTCGCGTCCGAAACGGTCGACCGCCCATGCGACTACAAAACCGCGAAAAACCCTCGTGGCCGGCCGGCCATCAGGGTCGGGTCGACCGGGAGGTAATCCCGGATCGAGGATGGTGATTGGTTGGCAGCCCAAGGGCAAACCGGAGTTACTGGACCAATATTGTGGTTGGTTCCCCGTCAGGGTCACCTGGCAGTCGGCGAAATTCCAACCCGGATGCGACCGCTCTACAAGGACTGGTGGATCGCCCACGAAGACTCCATCGCGCGGCGGATCGCCGTTCACGAAGTAGAACTGAACGTCTACATCTTCGGGATAATCGTTGACGATGCTCAAGAAGGTATCCTGACTGAGGACAAACCGATTTCCACCTTGGTCCGACACGAATTGGTATTCAATTTCCACGTCGGGGTAGACGAGAACACTCCCCTTGGCTGAACTTGATCCGCGGTTGGTCTCCGAGAGACCGCAGTCGGTGATGGGGTTATGCAAGCAAACGCGGTTTCTGCAGGTGTCGGAAGTGCAAGGGTCGGCGTCGGCACAGTCCGTGTCCCGCAGGCAACCGGTGGAGACGAGGTCGGCACAGCCGATTTTCGTCGTGCTTCCTCCCTCATCGAAAATGACGCGAGCATAGAGGCGACAATTGTCCAAGACCAATGTGGAGCCGGCGCGAAGAATCAACTGATTTACATACAGGGCTTCCATGCACGCCCCGACCCCGACGGTGTTGGGTAACTGATTACGGACGATCAAGGTATGGCCGGCGGCCACTTCCAACTGACCTAAGGCAAAATTGTTGATGTACCCAGAGTCAATGGGTCCACGGTCGACGCCCGCAGCCTCGAAACCGTGAGTGATCCCCAACGATCTCCCCGCCCCGCCAAACTTCATTCCTTGGCAAGAAAAACATTCCGGGAACTGGCTTCCGTTTTCAAAACTGCCACCGATGACGACGGGCACCGTCGAGGAATGGGTGAATTGAACCGAATTGATGAACTGTAAGTTGCCACCGACACTGAAAGAAGCTCCATCGGTAACCATGCCGACAGGCGGTCGACAATTTCCTTTTTTGTCGGCGCACGATTCCGCACCGGTGCCATCAAACGTGGCGTCTTCTTCTACTTCAACACCCATCCCGCTTGTCAGTATCATGGTTCCGGGTCCTGAAGCGCGAAGGCGAGGGCCTTCGCGAATGAGGAGGTCGCGGGTTTGCAAGACGGCGGATACGGGAGACGGCACTTCCGGATCCGCTTGATAAATGCCGCCCGCGGCAAGGGTCGTCAGACCGGTAGGCACCATGATCCGATTTTCGAAGCCGACGAAAAGATGTCCGCCGTTTGTCAGACCCTCCGGTGTTGCAATGGTGAGATCGCCTTCCGCGCTCTGGACTGGGTTTTGCGTGACCCGGAGAATCGTGCTGTCGATCAGGGTCAGGCCGTCAATGGTCACATCGACGTCGAGGAATACGTCGTCAAGTTGATTGTCGTCGGCGTCGATCTCCAAGACGACGCGATAGGAATCGTCCTGGAAGCGAACGTTATCAGGGAAGATTTCGCCGGGAAGCGCCCAGTTGTCTGGGCAACTCCATCGGTTCAAAGGTGGCAGGTCGGGCGTCGTGCATTCGCCGGTGAAGCATACGTCGACACCGCACTCATCGGGGGTTCCGTTTTGATCGCAGTCTTGGCTAGTACCGGAGGCAATGTCCTGATCGTCGGGAATATCGTTGTTATTGCAGTCTTGAACCTGACAAACGCAGACGGCGAATTTGAAATTGCAGGACCCCAGCGGACAAAAAGGGCCGGTCGGGCCGCACGTGAACTGGCCTATATCGATATTTTGACAATGTCCGTCGTTGCATTGATCCACCGTGCAGGAATCGTCATCCACGCAGTTTTCATCGAACTTGCACCCGTCACCGCCACGAATTGCAGGAATCCTGGAGCTGGGGTTGTCGATCAACTCAGAATGAAGATTCCCTTCCAAAAGCGATGACGGCTTCTGTGATTGGGATGGCCCATCCGCCAGAACACTGGCGATGAATCCCAAGTGCAGAACCATGATCAAGTGAAAATGCGTCGCATGTTTGGGTTGGCGAACCTTCATCTTTCATTCCTCCAGCGTCCAGTGTAAACTTGAAAAAAGCAAAGGGGCAATCTAACAGATCGAGAAGTGGTAGTTCAAGCCCTAAAGCATGTCCAAAACTGGAATATGGATAAAAATAAATTCACAATGAAAGACAAAGCGGGAAAAAAATTCAAGGTTTCGCTATGGTAACCGTCCCAGCTCGGACTCCAGTTCGTTTTTAAGAAGGTTCAATTCGTCCAATGTGTCAATCCACAGCATTTCATAACTTGCCGAATTTGCCATAGTTGGGTTAGAAGCGAATTCTTCTGGAGGCCAATTCTCTTGAGTTTTGCCTAGGATAGTCTCCGCTTCGGACTCATTGCCCAGCTTTGCTTGGGCGAGTCCAATGAAAAGTTTGTTTATAGTGGAAGAATCGCCTTCGCGTATGGCTTGGCCGGCGAACTGTATGGCGTCGTGGTATCGGCCCGTGCGAAGAAAAGCTTCCGCAAGAATCCTATGGAGTTGAGGATAGGCCCAGGGGTCCTTAACAGAATTCGCCGTTTCGGCCTTCATAAACGCCTCATGGTAATCTCGCAGACCCTGAGGGGCACGAAGATAGTATTTGGCCAACACCAGGATGTTGCGAGAATCGTCGCTGTCGATTGATCGAGCCGTTTCCAGGGATTTCTTGGCGGCTTTCCAGTCCCCCAAGTGCATTTCGAGAGTTCCACGCGTCAGCCAAATGCCGTCGTTGGAATTGGAGGGTTCGGTCTTGTCCGCAATGAATTCGGTACCCGCCAGGGCTGAGGCCATGGCCTCTTCAAAGCGACTTTGCATGGCCAGGACTTTGGCGAGATTGGACAGGGCGTGAAACATACGCGGATCGAGGCGGAGTGCTTCGCGGAAACACGCTTCCGCAGCGGTCAGGTCGCCTGCCACACAAAGGGCAACACCCCGAGCGTTTCGGTGACCGGCTCCGGATGGGTTTAGCCCTGTCGCTATTTTGAAGGCTTCGTCCGCTTCATGAAGGAGATTTCGCCGAGAGGGCCTGCTGGGGAATGGAGTGGCGAAATACCAATCCAGCATGGTCTCGGCCAGTTTGCGGTGCGCTTTATCGCTGTCCGGATTGACCTTCAAGGCGCTCTCGTACCGCGCCTTGGCGTCAGGGAAGAAGTGATTGTCGTGTAGTACGTCCGCCTCTTTCAATATCGTTTCGAATTCCTTCTGCCGCGCAACTTGATCCTCAATGACCTTTTTCTGTTGTTCTCCGACCGAAATCCGTGTTTTCAAAGTGGTCTCCTGGGCGCGGGACACAACAACGACAAGGGTGAGTACCAATACAAAGCCGGCGGCGGCGCTAAAACTCGTTTTGTGTCGCACGACGAGTTTCTTTGTCCGGTAGGCGAGAGAGGGAGGCCCGGCGACAATTGGCTGGGAGTTCAAATGGCGAAGTATGTCGGCGGCGAGATCGGCTGGCGAGGTATATCGACGCTGTCGATCTTTTTCGAGTGCTTTGAGTGTGATCCAGTCCAAATCGCCGCGAAGACGGCGGACGAGGGTCTTTGGGTCGATGCGCCGATGCTTGGCAATGATCTCCGCGGAGGCCATTTCCCCCCGAACCGCGGAATGAGGCGGAGGGACGCCCACCGGAACCAAGCGTTTCGCCATGGGGTCGCGGGCCCCTTCGACCAACATGCTCAACCGGGTGCTGGGTTTTGGGGGGTCGACTTCGCGGATCATTCGGACCATTTGGTCGAAGGCCTGCTGTCGGAGAGTGCGTGGGTCGAATGGCAATGCTCCACTCAAAAGCTCGTATAAGAGTACGCCCAGGGAATACACGTCGGTCCGTTTATCGACATCCTGGTTGGTCATTTCAGCTTGTTCGGGGCTCATGTATTCCGGCGTTCCGATGAGCACTCCTTGTTCGGTAAACAACGTGCGTTCGGTCAGCCGGTGCACAACGGCTTTGGCCACGCCGAAGTCGATGACTTTGGGTATCGACTTCTCCCCGTCCAGGGCGACCAAAACATTGGAAGGCTTGATGTCCCGGTGAATGATGCCCTTTTGATGGGCATGTTGAACCGCGTCGCACACTTGCATGAACAGGTTCAACCGATCGGTGATTTCCAAGCGGTGTCTATCGCAGTGTTCGGTGATGGGGATACCGGGGACAAACTCCATGACAAAATACGGTTGACCCTCTTCGGTAGTTCCGGCGTCGTAGACTTTGGCGACGTGGGGGTGTTCCATCAGGGCCAGGGCTTGTCGCTCGGCCTCGAATCGGGCCAACGCTTGAGACGTGTCCAGTCCCGCGTGAAGAATCTTTAACGCGACGCGGCGTTGCAAGGGCGAGCTTTGTTCGGCCAAGTAGACGGAACCGAAGGCCCCTTCGCCGATTTTTTCCGCAAGGCGGTAGTTGCCGATGACGCGGCCCACCAGCGGGTCCCGGGAGTGTGCGCCGTAAAGGGCCTTGATGTTGAACGCCCCCGGTTCGAGCAATCCCCGG
Source organism: Planctomycetota bacterium (assembly GCA_038043045.1). Classification (GTDB taxonomy): domain Bacteria; phylum Planctomycetota; class Phycisphaerae; order UBA1845; family UBA1845; genus JBBTCX01. The sequence continues at coordinate 10,275 of JBBTCX010000357.1, forward strand.
TCGGCATTCTCCGCGTCGCTGGCGAGAAGCTTCTCCACTTCTTCCCGCAATACGGGTTCATCCGGACAGGCCCGTGAAAGAAACGCCGATCGTTCGTCCGCCGGCAATTCCAAGGCTTGGGTGAATAGTTCGTTAACTCGTTGCCATTCTTGAGGATTCATCTTCCTCTTCCATCCGTATACGCAGCCATGCCCGTGCGATCCGCCAATCGCTTTCAATCGTGCTTAAGGAAATGTCGAGCTGCTCCGCGATCTCGGGCATCGATAAGCCCCCAAAAAAGCGCAACATAACGACACGGTATTGCCGCTCATTCAGCTTTTCCAGCTCCGACAAGGCCGCGTCCAATCTCTCGACGTCAACGTCCCCCTGGGCAAGGGCCTCCGGATAATCATCAAGCGGAATCCGTCGGCGACTCCCTTGGCGCTTTTGGGCGGAGCGTTGGCGAGCATGGTCGACCAGGACGCGCCTCATGGCCAAGACCGCGGCGGAAAAAAAGTATCTCTTGTTGGGAAGGTGGCTGAGTACGCGATCATCGGCGAGGCGAATGAGAGCTTCATTGACCAAAGCAGTCGGTTGCAGGGTGTGGTTCGGCCGCTCCCTGATCATCATGTGTCCAGCGAGTCGGCGCAATTCACCGTACACCCTTTCGACAAGCTGGTTTTCCGCCTCTTTGTTGCCCTGTTGGATTTTCTCCAAAAGGGTAGTGATATGGATGTCGGGTTCCGGTTTCATGTTTCATTTCCGGGCGCAAAAACTTTTCAAGGGGTCCCGGCAACTTCTTCGCATGTATGGGTGCCGCGGTTGACGCGGACGCTTGCGACGGACGGGTCAGAGAAAACCCGTGAACGACCCAGATACGAAACGCCGGAACAAAAACTCAGTGTGAACGAGTTCCGAGCGGCTGTCAATCAAGGTCGAAGCGGATCCAAGGATTCGAGTCCGCCGCGGCGATTAGAGGAAATGAAAAAATAGGAAGGAAAGGTGAAGTCATGAATCAGTCGGAAAGAAAAATGAATCGTCGCGTGTGCGGCGGTGATTCGACGCGAGGAGAGATGAGCCGGACTTCCGCAAACGACAAGAAGGAGAATACCATGATCCGTTTCTTTACAAGCAAATTGCTCAAGAAGGTCCAGGGTTTCGCAGTGGCCGGCGTGTTCACCATCGGCGGAACTGTGGTGAATGCGGAGAGGCCGCTCGACCGTGCGGCGGGCAAAGGTGAAACTGCCGTAGTAGATTTTGTTCAGGCTCCCCAAATGCAAAAGCTCGCGAATCTGGAAAGTTCGGCCATTGACAGTCTCGCGGCTGCGATGGGATTCGATCGCGCCGGTCTCTCGATCGCTCATTCCAGCGTGGCGAACTTCCCCTCACTCGGCTTAGAGGCGTTTTCGTACAAGGTGATGGATGCCGAAGGCAATCTTCACGGCGTGATGATCGATGAGAACGGTTTTGAACTCGACACTGCAGCGGTTCAACAGAGCGAAAAGGAGGCCTACGAGGCCACCTATGGAAAACTCCACCCCGACTTGTTGCAGGCATTGCCTGTGGTAGCTGGGGATGAAACCGTTCCGGTCATCATCTGGTTGAGCGGAACAGAGGATGCCGCAGCCGAACGACCCGACCCAAGTGTTCGATTGAGTAAGTCGGAAGGGGAGGCCTTGACTCAACAGATTGAATTCCAGCGGTCGGAAGCCGTCCGCTTGACGGTGGAACCGCTGGCGAATTCGCTCGCGGAGGCTGGTTTCAACGTGTCGGTCAATGAGCAATCGCCAGTAGTGTACGCGGAGTTGGATCCGGCGACGATCGATGAAGTCTCCAGAATCTCCAATGTGGACATGATCTATCTGGATACGCAGAACGAGGCCAACTTGGCCACAGCCCGCGTCGTTGTACGTGCGGACATTGTGAATGCTCGCGGATTCACCGGATCGGGCGTACGGGTCGGCGAGATTGAAGTTGGCGGTCGCATTGCGACGGCGAATCCGTATCTGGCCGGTGTTGTTCAAGACCTTCTGTACTCCTGTGTCCACTGGCATGCGACGGCCGTGGCGGGAATGATTCGCAGCACGCACGGTACGCAGCGTGGGATTGCTCCGAACGCGACACTGTGGGTCGGCGGTTCCTGCGGCGGCTGGGGTTCGGAGTTGCAGAACAGAGCGACGGCATGTGCCGACTGGGGCGCTCGGGCGATCAACAATAGCTGGGGTTCAACCTCGAACAGTCAAGTTCCCGATGCCAACGCCAGATTCTTCGACGACATGGTGATCAATCGATGGCGGACCATCGTCTTCGCGGCAGGGAATCGCGGCGGGGCCGGTTGCAGCCAAGGCACTGACGGTGTCGTGACCAACCCAGCGATCGCTTACAACGTCATCGCGGTCGGAAACATCGATGATCGCGGAACCACCGGCACCGGCGACGACATCATGAGCGGTTGCTCGAGCTGGAAAGACCCCCTGTCGACGCACGGCGATCGCGAGAAGCCGGAAGTGTCCGCTCCTGGCACCAACATCACCAGCACGGATACGGCCTCTCCCTGGATCAACAACATGGGTTCGGGCACCAGCTACTCAGCTCCGATGGTCACCGGCACCGCTGCTCTCATGATTCAGCGGAACAGTTCACTCGGCGTGTGGCCGGAAGCGGTCAAGGCGATCCTCATGGCTACCGCGCTGCAAAACGTCGAAGGGGCCTCTCGCCTCAGCGAGAAGGATGGTGCGGGTGGGATCAACGCAGACCGTGCGGACGATGTGGTTCGCGGTGTGAATGGTAGCTGGGGCGCTCAGAGTTACTCGTGCAGCGCAGCCGCCAGCACCGACGTGATGAACATGTCGCTGGTCGCCGGAAAGCGAACGCGGGTTTGCATCGTGTTCGACACCGATCCGACCTACGGCAGCTACACGTCGCAGCCGTGTGCGGACCTCGACCTCCAGGTAATCTCCCCGACGAACACCGTGGTCACCAGCTCGCTGAGCTATGACAACACCTATGAGATCGTGGACTTCACACCGTCGACGACGGGCACGTACAAGATTCGCGTGAACAAGTTCCGATGCGACATGAGCCCGAAGTACCTGGGCTTTGCGTACTACAGACTGCCGTAAAAACGCGTAGACAAACTTCCTAACCCTAACCAACCCGGGGGCGACGATGAGTCGCTCCCGGTTCTTTTCGTTTTGGCAAGCGGAGGCTTGCGGGGGCGTGGCCGTTCATGCGGCCTGCTTTTTTCTGTTCCGATCGATGGCCCGGCTACTGCCGCTTCATCTGCAATGACAAACCGTGACACTTTCGATGACGCTACGATGGTATTTCACTACCTACTAGTACGACAGCGCTATGAGGTATCTGCGGTCAGGGCGGCTTTTTTGCGTCGGC
>JBBTCX010000358.1:0-14348 GCA_038043045.1 Planctomycetota bacterium
CGCGAAATCCACGAACAACTGACGGCCGCGAGTGGGTGAAAATTTTGCACACTTATTTGTCGTCCCTGGGCCAGTTCGTGACATCGTCATCGGTTCCGTATCGCCCATCGGGTCCCGCGCTGATGAGCAAAAAGGAATCCTTTCGAACCGGCTGGTTGATGGCTTTGACCGATTTGTCTCGAATAAACACCGCGAAGCTATCCGCGTACAGCGGAAGCGTTAAATCGTCGATGGCTTTAGGATAAGCGGACACGCCGATGGCGTGAAGTTGCATTGAGATTCGGCCTGCGCCAAAGTCCACTCCCTCGAAACCCAGACCACCGGTGCCCATATGGCCCGTGATGAGAGCGTTGTCCTCGGCTCGATAGATACCCGGTGTTCCGTCGACCAACCCGGAAATCAATTGGGCGGAGGGATTTGCTCGGTAGTAGAGAATGGGCCGAAACCAGGGGTCCACGAACAACGGTTGGTCATAGGACCCGTCCGTGGCAGCAAGGGGTGGCAAAACCGCGACATGACCTAGTGAGGCCATTTCATTGAGCGACTTGATCCGTGCCTTGGCCTTGTCATCGACGTAAGACTTTCCCGGTCCACCATATCGGGTGTGGATGATTTCACCGGTGGCCGGTTCGATTCCATAGGCTCCGGTTGGGGTTTTCTTATGGGTATCATTGGACCAGAGTCCGTTGCGATCGAAATCTTTGAAGCCGGGGGGACCCAGAAAGTCGGCGCCGACCAAAGCCTGCACCAAAAGGTGGGCGCCGGTGATGGTGGTGTCTACGGAGATGTCTTCCTTAAGTGGGTTCGCAATCAACAACCGCTTAATGAGATCGGGGTCGTTGTTATCGCTGGTGGAGGGAGGGTATGTGCTGCCCAAGGCGGACTCCCCGCGAAACACTTCCAGCCCGGCGGTAATCCCATTGAATTGAGCATTGGCATCGGTGTACTTGGCTTTGGTTCGGACGACGGAAATGGACGGAATCAGCACGGAAACGAGAATTCCAATGATCGCAATCACCACGAGCAATTCGATGAGTGTGAAGGCGGCATCAGAAGTGCGGGGTCGAGGGTGGGTCATCGTAACATTCCTTTGCGTTAATCCTATCTTCGGTGTGAATCTCGAAGCCACTCTAGTTTTCGGGCACCGGTAAATTGTTGATGTCGTCCTTGGTTCCAAATGCGCCGTCAAGTCCGGCACTCACCAAGATGTAGGTGTCGGCGTTGTTCGCTTTGAGGGGGGTGTTGTCGTTCTTGAGAGATTCCTGAATCGCACCTTCGGCTCGATGATCGTGAATATATCTGGCAAACGTCTTGCCATCATCAAAGGTATCGATGTTCAAGATCGTCGCTAAATCGCCCGAGTGGCCCAAAGGATGATCCGGCCCTCCGCCGAAATTCCAACCGGGAACATAATCATTTTGAGTCTTTTCAAACCCTGTAAAACCGGAATTGTCCCCTTGAAAATAGACCGGAGGACCCTTCACGCCATAGTCATTTCCTTGGACCGGTCTCACATCCACGAGATTGCGCGTGGTGCCGAACTTGTTGGCGGCATAATACAGAATCGGTTGTTCAAAGGGGTCCACGATGACCGGAAGTTGCCGCATGGAACGCTCATCGGGCGGGGTGGTTTCAGATCCCCAACCGGGAAAGAGGTCCATGATTCTCTTCTTGTCGAACGAGCCGGGCAATTCACGGGTGGCGGTCAACCGAATGTTGGCGGTGTCCAGGTAGAGCGGGGATCGTGGGGCAATGATCTTGCCGCTGAGGTCGGGCTTGTACCACTTCGACGGCGCACCGCGCAGATTCTCCGGTACGGCGCTGCGCCGTAGGTACCCCTGCGTATCCACGCCCATGAGCATTGCCGGTAGCCAATGGGCGCCGAATACGGTCGGCATCCCCTCGAGAAACGGAAAATTCCCTTCGTGCGGTCGAAACCCGGGCACATCCTTCATGGGGGGATGCATGAACGACGGTGGATAACCATTCGTAGCGGGGAAGTCTCGTTCGTTGTCGCTCCTGAACGATTCCAACGCGACCTTTAGCGCATTCAGGGTTGATTTGGTCGACGTTCGTTTCGCGCTGTTGCGCGCGTTGTTTAAGGACGGAATCAGGATCGCAATCAGCAAGGCCACGATAAACATGACCGTCAGCAATTCGACCAGGGTGAACCCTCGCAATGGCCGTAATCGTCGAAAGTCTCGTCGACACCCCATCGAGCTGGTTGAATATCCGACAATTCTCATGATTCGTTCCCTCGGCCCTTTGGCGTTCGCCCATTCGACTCCGTTCGATCGACTATTTTCCGCCCGTGACCGACTCAATCAACTTCACCAGCGGCATGAACAACGCAATCACGATGAATCCAACGATCCCACCCAGCACAATGACCATGAGCGGTTCCAACAGCGACACGAGGCTGGAGACGGCCACGTCAATTTCCTCGTCGTAGTTGTCCGCTACTTTCAACAGCATCTTGTCGAGCTCGCCCGTTTCCTCGCCCACGTCGATCATGTTGACCACCAAACCGTCGCACACCTTGGTGGCGCGAAGCGGGTTGGCGAACGACTCGCCCTCGCGGATGGAGTCGTGAACGTTTTGCATGGCACGAGAATAGACCTCATTTCCGGCGGTCTCTTTCGTGATATTGATCGCTTCCAAAATAGGAACGCCGGCGCTGATTAAGGTGCCCAAAGTTCTAGTAAATCGAGAGACGGAATTCTTTTGCAACAGTTTACCAAACAGCGGCAATTTCAGAGAAATCACGTCGGACACATACCGTCCGCCCTCGGAGGAACGAATCAATTTGAAACAGAAGTAGCCCGCAATCGGCGCGAAGATGATCACCGCCCATCCAGGCGGGCGCCCCAAGACAAACCAGTCCGACGTGGTGATCAACGCCTGGGTGACGCCAGGCAAGGTGATATCGAAATCGGCGAAGATGTCCTTAAACTTCGGAATCACCAAGACCATGATTCCGCCGACGATGCACACGGCGAACGTAACCACCGCGATCGGATAGATCATGGCGCCGACAATTTTGCGTTTGAGTTTTTGGGCCTTTTCCATGAACTCGGCCAGTCGCTGCAAAATCACATCGAGAACGCCGCCGGTTTCACCCGCTGCGACCATGTTGACGTACAGACGATTAAACGCCCTGGGATGTCGAGAACACGCCTCTGAAAGCGTGGCCCCGGCTTCAATGTCCTCGGCGACCCCTCGCAGGATGTTCTTCATCATGCCGGGTCTCTGCTGCTCCTCCAAAATTCGCAAGCTTCGAAGGATTGGTAAACCGGCGTCTTGCAAGGTGGAAAGTTGACGCGTGAACTGGGTCAAAACCTTGACTTTGACGCGACCAATCCCGCCGACGCTTTTCCTTTTCGCCGGACCGGTGACTCTGGCTTTGGCGGCCCCTTTTTCACGAATGCGCGTGGGAAAATATCCCAGCCCACGAATCTTGGCCAAGGCGTCTTCACTCGAAAGCGCTTCGAGTTCGTCCTTGACCTCCTGCCCGGCTTGGTTCATGGCCTCGTATGCAAATGAAGGCATGGATTTTCGTCCTGTCTCTGGATGATTCTAGTTCGTAGTGAAACTCCAGCGGTTTTCGCCGCCCGTAAATTACTCTTCCAAAATCGTTTCGCGCACGACTTCGTCCAAGGAGGTGACGCCGTCGTAGATGGCCAAAAGGCCGGCGTCGCGAAGGGTGCGCATACCTTGTTTGATCGCTTCCCTGCGGAGAACTGCGGTCGACGAACGTTCCATGATTAGTTCCCGAAGATGGTCGTTCATCACCATGACTTCATATAAGCCGGTCCGGCCCAAGTACCCGGTGTGTTTGCAATAATCGCAACCTTTTCCGTAATGAAACGTGCGATCGCCGACATCTTCCGGTTTCAGGGCCATTTCCATCAGTTGCTCTTCGGTCGGCTTGTACTCCGCTTTACAATTGACGCAAATCCGACGCACCAAACGCTGAGCGACGATCCCTTCAAGCGTTGCGGTGATTAGGAACGGCTCTAATCCCAAATCCAAAAGCCTGGCAACCGCCGCCGGGGCATCGTTCGTGTGAAGAGTTGTAAAGACCAGGTGTCCGGTCAACGAAGCCTGGACGCTAATCTGGGCGGTTTCAGGGTCTCGAACCTCTCCGACGAGGATGACGTCCGGGTCCTGTCGAAGAAAGCTCCTCAATGCTCTGGCAAAGGTCAGCCCGATGTCCGCTTTCACCTGTACTTGAACTAATCCATCTATATCGTACTCAACCGGGTCTTCGGCGGTAAGGAGTTTTGTGTCTGTTGAGTTTAGCTCAGTCAGCGCGGCGTAGAGGGTGGTCGTTTTACCGGAACCCGTTGGGCCGGTATTGACAATAATCCCGTTCGGTTTGCGCATGAGTTGGCGAAAAATTGCCAATTCGTCGTCGCGCATGCCGATGCGATCCAGGCTCAATTGAACATTCGATCGATCCAGAATACGAAGGCAGACGCTTTCGCCGAACATGGTTGGCAAAACGGCCACACGAAGATCGATTGGAGACCCTTTTACGAGCAATTCGATTCGACCGTCTTGGGGTAGGCGGCGCTCGGCGATGTCCAAGTTCGCCATGACCTTGATTCTTGAAGAAATGGCCAGCGCGACATAGCGCGGCGGCGGGACCATTTCGTAGAGAACGCCGTCAATTCGATACCGCATTTTGAATTCGTCTTCGAAGGGTTCGAAGTGAACGTCACTGGCTTTTTCCTTGATGGCTTGGAGAAGCACGAGGTTTAGGAGCTTCTTAACCGGGTTGAGGTCGATCATCTCCCGGATGTCCGCGAGGTCTATGCTGTCTCCTCGTCCATCGAATTTGGAAAGGTCTTTGTCGTCGCTGAGTTCGCCGATCAACCCGGCGATGGATTCCACCTCTCCTTCGGGGTAATACCGGTCCAAGGCTTTTTTCAAGTCATTGGGACTGCAAAGGTAGGCGGTAATGCTGTAACCGAGGAGGGTGCGCAGATCATCTGTGGCCACAAAATTGTCGGGGTTGTCCATGACCAACGAAAGATGTTTCTTTTCGACGTTGAATTCAAAAGGAACCACCCGGTAGGTGTTGGCCATCTGTACGGACATGAGGGCGATGATTTCGGGTGGGATGTCCACTTTGCCCATGTCGACGAATTCCATCCCGTTTTGAGCGGCCAACGCGAGGTTCAAATCCTCTTCATTGATGTAGCCCAATTCGAGAAGAATGGCCCCTATCGGGCCTCGTTGCGTTTTTTGAATGTCGAGAGCTTGCTCGATCTGCGGGCGTCGAATCCTGCCCATTTTGACGAGGATACGGCCCAACGGTCGACCCTTGAGCTGATCAATGGGCGGCATTTTTCTTGCCGACTTTGAGGCCTTAATCGCCGCAGCCGCGGTGGATTGAGTTGTTGGTGCTTCACTCATGTGCGTATCGTCGGAATGTCCATTCCATCGTCATCACCCTCTTCGCCCTCTTTCTTTTCTCCAGGAGCCTTTCCTTGACCACGGCGTAGGGTATCGATTTTGTCTTGCATTTGGCCCGGTTGACGGGAACGGTCGATGGCGTCGGCGGCGCTCACGATTCCCTCTTTGTACATGCTCCACAGATGTTCATCGAGCAATTGCATCCCGTATTTTTTTCCGGTTTGAATGGCGGAGTCGATGCGGAAGGTTTTGTTTTCGCGGATCAGGTTGGAGATGGCGGGCGTCACCACCATAAACTCGTAGGCGGCGACCATGCCCTTGGGAATTCTCGGAAGCAAGGCCTGCGAAAGCGAGGCAATCAAGTTGGTGGAAAGTTGAACGCGAATCTGCTCTTGTTGTTCGTGCGGGAACGCATCGATGATTCGGTTCACGGTGCCCTGGCAACCGGTGGTGTGGACCGTGGCAAAGACCAAGTGGCCGGTCTCGGCGGCGCGAATCGCGGACTCCATTGTCTCAAGGTCTCGAAGCTCTCCGACCAGAATCACGTCGGGGTCTTGTCGAAGCACGCGGCGCAAAGCCTCCGAAAAGCTCGGGACGTCGTTGCCCACTTCACGCTGGTTGAACAGTGATTTCTTGTGGTTGTGGTAATACTCCACGGGGTCTTCGACGCTTACGATGTGGCGATCGAAGTTGGTGTTGATGTAGTCGAGCATGGTGGCAAGAGTCGTGGTCTTACCCGATCCCGTCGGCCCGGTGACCAAGAAAAGCCCTCTTGGGCGACGACAGAGGGCACGACAAATTTGCGGCAGACCGATCTGGTCGAAGGTCAGCAGTTTGGACGGGATCAACCGCAGCACCATCGCGATGTTGCCTTTTTGCTTGAAAATGGCCACGCGAAATCGCCCGGCATCGCCAAAGGCAAAGCCGAAATCCGTTCCGCCTTCTTCTTGAAGTTCCTGTTGATTCCGCTCCGGAGTGATCGCCTTCATCAGAGCGGTGGTGTCTTCCGGACCGAGGACTTTGGTTTCCAAACTTCGCAAGTGGCCGTGAAGGCGAATGGTGGGGGGGCGTCCCACCGTGATGTGCAAGTCCGATGCATTTTGCTTGATGACCGTTTCGAGCAGTCGATCAATATGAACCGTGGCCATGTCACTCCGTTCCGGTTATTCCGTCAAACTCATCATTCGACCCGCCACGGCGGGTTTCCACTGGGATTGCTTATTCCTCGATCACGCCTTCGGCCTGGGTGACGCGTAAAAGGTCATCCGGGGTGGTCAATCCGTTGAGCACTTTCATTTTTCCGTCTTGCAATAAGGTTCTCATTCCCGACGCTCGCGCAGCGGCGCGAAGTTGCGTCGTCGGAGCACGATTGAAGGCCAAATCTCGCAGTTGGGTGTTCATCTGCACCATTTCAAAAACACCCTTTCGACCACGATACCCGGTATTGTTGCACCGCTTACACCCGACGGCTTTCATGAAGGTTCGGCCGGCGGTTTCCTCCGCAGTATATCCAAGCATGCGAAGCGTTCGTGGGTTCGGATTAGGGTCGGTAGTTTTGCACTCGACACACAAAATGCGAACTAACCGTTGGGCCATGATCGCCTGGATCGAGCTGGCGACGAGGAATGGTTTGATCCCCATGTCGATCAATCGAGTAATGGCCGACGGAGCGTCGTTGGTGTGCAGCGTGCTGAAAACCAAATGGCCGGTCAGCGCCGCTTGGATGGCCACCTCGCCTACCTCTTTGTCGCGAATCTCGCCGACCAGGATGATGTTCGGGGCTTGACGGAGCATAGCCCGAAGAATTTTGGAGAACGATAGTCCGATGTCCTCTCGCACTTGGCATTGATTCATGCCCGCAAAATTGTACTCCACCGGGTCTTCGGCGGTGATGATTTTCTTGTCCGGGCGGTTGAGGTCCTGCAAGGCCGCGTACAACGTCGTCGTTTTGCCGGAGCCGGTCGGACCGGTAACTAGGAAAATGCCGTTGGGGCGTTTGATAATTTTCAAGAATCGCTGGTAGTCATCTTCGGCAAATCCGAGGGCGGGAATACCCATACTGGCGGATTCCGGTCGAAGAATACGCATGACCACGCTTTCACCGTGGTAGCTGGGAAGGGCACTCACGCGGAAGTCGATCTTGCCGCCACCGATTTTCATTTTGATACGACCGTCTTGGGGGAGTCTGCGTTCGGCGATATCGAGACCGGCCATGATCTTGAGTCGGGTGCTGACGGCGCTTTGCATGTTCTTCGGAATATCATCCTGAACCTCGCAGACGCCGTCGATGCGATAGCGCACGCGAACACGGTTGCCCATCGGTTCAATGTGGATATCGCTCGCGCGATTGTGCACGGCCGTGGTGATGATTAGGTTCACGAGACGGATGATCGGCGCTTCGCCATCGTCACCTGCTTCGAGTGCCTTTTTCTTGGCTTCCTTTTCTTCGTCGGGGGCGTCTTGGTCGATGCTTTCCATCGTTTTGGAGAGCATGTCCCCTTGCGGATTGACAAAACGGTCGATGTATTTCTTGACCTTTCCCGCAGCGGCTAGGCTTGGAACAATCTCCTTGTTCAGCCTGAATCGGAGTAGATCGAGGGTTTCAAGGTCCAGCGGGTCGGTAATAATAATCTTGAGCCGGGCCCCGTTATCCTCCAACGGAAGGACCTGGTGTTCTTCAATTAGTTTGGCCGGAATGAGGTCCAATACCTCTTTCGACATCGAATGTTTATCTAGGTCGAGGTATTCGAGTCCGAATTGAGAAGCCAAGGCCTTTGTAACATCGTCCTCCGTGCAAAGCCCCAACTCTACCAGGGCTTCACCCACTCGTTTTCCATGCTGGATGGCATATTTGACGGATTCTTCCACGGCGGGCTGGTTAACCAAGCCCCATTCAGTCAGAATCTCACCCAGTTTTTTGCGTTTCTTGGCCATCGTTCGCCAATCGCGACCCCAATACAAATACAGCGATTATACGGTTATCAAAGGCGTGCGGTTTACTTACGACCCAATGGGCCCCAAACCCATGAGGTCCTGCCGCTATCTCCGCAGGGGATTCTACCGGTCTATCTTAGGCACTTCAACCGGAGGTTGAGGGGAGTGTTGAGCCTGGGATGCATTCCATTTTTGGGTGGTACCGCCAATCGACGATTTGGCGGTGTCGACGCCTGATAGCCGCAAACACTTCCAACCCGTGGTTGGCAGTGCCACTCTCGTTGGATTCGCCATACAAATTGAGATACGCCCTCGAACCTTCAATCGGACCCGAAGTTTGAAGGATTTGCCACCTCACCTGCTTTCGTTGTGTCACCGATAATCCGATAAGGGGAAAAAAAGGTGGGAAGTGCATGAGCGGAACATCACATTTTGGTTGGATTCGCGGTGCGTCATCGTGTCTTTGCGCCATCGTGTCATTTCTTGGGAACCCGACAGTTGCGGATTCAAATGAAGCAACCGTGACCGGCGAGACGATTTCGCTGGGAACGGTTTATACCTTCGACTTTGATGAACTTGCGGAAGGCAACGTCGAGGACGTCCCCATGTTGTGGGAACGATTGCGGATTCCAGGGTTTCCGGAATACACTCGGGGCTCCCTGGATCGGGAAATCGGTCACCTGGCCCCGCCTAGTTTCCAATTGGTCGGTGAAGGTCGCCATGTCGCGTTCGCTTATGTCGGCGAAGCCATCCCCGTGCGACAAGGAAAGCAGTATCGAGTGGAAGGATACATTCGACCCGATCGCCTGGAACGCGCTCGCGCTTGCCTCACGGCGCATTTTGTAGACAAGCAGGGGGAGATGATGGCCGAGACGCTGGTTCGATCTTCGTTTCTCGCAAAGAGTGATAACGGAGAAGATTGGGTTCGGGTTGAAATTCCCTTACCGCCGCCGCCACCCAGCGCTCGTTTCATCCACCTTGGAGCTTGGGTCTTGCAAGAATCACTTTGGAATGTCTCGGCCCGTCAGCCGCGAGCGATTGGTCGGGTCGATGTTCATGGGGCGGCCTGGTTCGATGACCTCTCCGTTCTGATCTCACCCCATGTGGAATTCTCCACCTCGCATTCGGGAAACGTCTTGTCGATGGATGGACCGAGGGCGTTGCGGGTTCGTGTGCTAGACGACGGAGATCCGAATTTATCCGGAGTTGTGACCATTACAAACTCGGAAGACAAAGTGGTGGCCAATCCGCCCGTAGATTGGGAACTCCGCGAGGGAGCAATGTCGTCGACTATAAACCTGGAATCCTTGCCGGTGGGGGTCTATGACGCGGAACTAAGAATGCCGACGGAGGGTCCGGCTATGGTCCGCAAGAAGCTCGTTTTTGTTTGCGTCCCGCCTTCTGTGTCATTGATTAAGCACGCGTCGGGGGCATTTGGTGTTGTTTTGGATTCAACCCATCCCTTGTCCGTCCCGACGCAAATATCGCTCATAAAGAGTACGGGAGTTGGGGCCGTCAAAGTGCCTTTATCTCTTTCGGGAACGGGAGGTGGACGAGAAAGTGTTTTCCGTCAACTCACTTCGACGCTGACGGACACGGGATTCGATGTCACCGGTTTGGTCGATCGAGCGACTGACGAAGGGTCCATCCAAGGAGTGAAAGGGAGCGATCGAACCAAGGCGTCCTCAGAAGGACTTCCGCGCAAAATCCAAGTCGGAAACGATCGGGACTCAATTTTTAATCAGGCGGGCGGCGATTTAGAATCCAAGAGCGATGAGGCTGGAGCTCCTTCAAGTAGTGATGAAATGCGCGGAAGAGTGACGGCCATTTCCGCTGCGGTGGAGCCACCGAATCATCCGTTGATAGGCGACGAGTTGACCCTTGCGGCGGGTCCTGAAGTGGGTTGGGAATGGCTTTCCTCCCGGATTCAACAAACCAAGGAAAAGGGTCATCCTCGAGTTTCGGCGTACATCGAACCGCTTGATTCGACGTCTTACAGGCGGATTCCCCGACTGGCGGACTATGCCCAGCGATTGGTAGCTGCACGCCATGCCGGCGCGAATCCCGTTTTTGTTCCGGCGCCTTGGACGAGCGGCGGTGACAGTTCGGAATCGCCTGAGCCACAGGAAGAATTGATCGTTCTGCGGACCCTGGGGGACATTCTGGGGCATGCGGAGCCTGGCCCTCGGTTGAATTTGGGGAGTGGAATTCAAGGTCTGGCATTTTTCGATGGAGAGTACGCCATCGTCGCTCTTTGGGCAGCGATGTCCGACGAAGAGGGTGAAAGTCACGCCTTGGAACTGGGTCATGCCTCTCGACAGATCGACTTGTGGGGTCGGGTGCGGTCGCTCACTGTGGACGATCAAGGCCGACGGGTTGTGGAACTTTCTCAAGTGCCCGTCTTCGTAGATGGCGTGGAGCGTTGGTTGCTGGAATTTCGGAATTCGATGACCTGGGAACCCCCCATGGTCGAGGCCGGACTTCATCCCGTACGACACCAGCTTCAGATGACACATCGTGGCACTTTCGCACTGACCGGGCAGGTAACGCTATCCACTCCCGCGGATTGGGGGGTCAAGCCGACTTCATTTGAACTCAGGCTTGCTCCGGGGCAGTCGACGAGTTTTCCGATTGAGATTCAATACCCGCCGTCGGAATCCGCTGGTAAGAAGTTCATCACCGCGAACGTTTCCATTATGGGCGGCGCTCACCAGGTCAGCATTCCCCTGACCTTCGAAATCGGCCTGCACGACGTGGAGATCACGGGACAAGCGTCACTCGACCAAGGCGGTCTGGTCATTCGCCATCGAGTCACGAACAACACGGCGCATCCCACCAGCTTTCGAAGTACGGTCCAGATTCCTGGAAGGGAGCGCCAGTACCGGCGAATCGATCAACTGGCCCCGAAGGAAACGCATTCGGTGGAATATCGGTTTATCGATGTCGGCCCCTTGGCCGGTCAAACGGCCCGACTGATGCTTCGGCCTGGCTCCGATGATCTTCGATCCCACACCATTGAGTTACGAATTCCGTAGTCGCCCGCAAGGACGCTTGTGTCTTTTCCTGTCATCCCTGCCGCCTAATTGCTTCGATCCTCTGACTCGTCCGCCGAATCCATCATAGTCACGCTCTGGACTTATGACTCCGTACGGGCTTCTTTTCCACCTAGAAGTGGCGTAGAATGAGGTATCAGGCCGCGTGAAAGGGCCGTTTATTGGGCGCCGGAGCCGTCTTTCACGGTTTGGAGCGAAGGAGAAACCAATGGATGCGGGGTCTTTTCGGATACTTGGGTGGTGCGGTGCGATGATGGTCGTCGCAGCGCTCGTCGGATGCGTGGTCAGCGAAAGTCAGCCGGGTGACATAACAGACGAATCTGTTTCGATGGATGAGGGCGATTCCGGCGAAGGGGGTACGGGTGATGTATCGACGGAAGATGGGTCGGAACCGCCACAGGGCGAACCGATACCCAATCCCGGAACCGATCCGCCGGTTGACGTGAATCCTGATGAGGAGACAACTTCGGACGGAAGTGAACCCGCTCTCTGCGAAATTCGAACGAGCCCGTTTGGCGACAACGAAGCGTGGACCATTACTTCTAGCACCGCGGAACCGGAGTCGCCGTTTTTGAACATGATGGGTAGAGGGCTTACGATCGACAGCATTGACCTCTATCAAGGCGGAGTGGACGGTTCAGGATGTTCTTCGACGAGTGTGGACGGCGATGTGTCATTCGACGGCACTACGCTTCGAATCAACGCCGCCCTTTCAAATTCGCCGATGGGTGCGTTCGGCGGAACGTTTGTGGGCCCATGCTCCTTGCAGCTCGTTGGCACGGTGGCGGATTGCGGTTCGAGCGAGGTTGGTTTTCTAGAATTCAACTTGTTCGAGGTTACGTTTTCGGGCAGCGTAGTGGTCGGCGATGCGAGCGTGGAACTTTCGTTCGGTCAGTTGATGCGGATCCAATTTCGAGAACTGATTCCGTGCGAGGAATCGCCCCGATCGCTTGAAGGATTGAATTGGAGTCTGACGAACATCGATCTTTCCACGATTGGAATTCCTACGACGGATGAAACGGGTGGGGAAGTCTCGATCAGCATCATGGGATTCGGGAATGCGATCGACTATGCCGATTTGTTTGCATCACCTTCGACGGGAGGTTCGCCTTCGGAAGTCGATTCCAATGTTGTCATTTGTTCGGGAACCCCACCAGGCACCGTGGTATTCAACGGTCAATCCTTGGTGTTGGATGTATCGTTTGGCGAGATCGCGACGCTGCCAATTGATGGGGATGTTCCGCCGACTTCCAAAGGGGATGAATGCGCGGTTCAGTTCAATGGGGCGGTGAGTTCGTGTGAAACGCTGACCTTTCCGGCGCCTTTCGGCGGGCCTGAGACGGCATTGACCATTTTGACGTTGGATGGAGTTGGAACATATGCGAGTGGGAGTCAACGAGGCCGACTCAGCACGCTTTTTCTCATTTTGACGCCAACGCCGGATGGCACAGGCGGGGAAACCGGGACGGAGCCGAGGCCGGAAGTGCCAACCAGTCCGCCGCCGTAGGGTGGATTGCGGCGGACTCAAACCTCGCGGCGTCGAATTTTGATGATCGTTGCCAAGGTGTGACATCAATTGGTGGGACAAGTGAGAAAGGGGAACTCTGAATGAACCTGCAAAGGATGCGGATGAGTGCAACGATGTGCATTGGGCTTGTTGCATGTGCGGCAGCATGGGTGGCACAAGCGGCGGACGATGATGGTTCATCGGTGAGGCCTCATCCGTACCCATTGATTCATATTGTCAAGGCGTGGTACAGCGGTTTGGGTCCGCACCCCAAGGACACATACTCGCTTTCCCATGACACTTATCATCGAATGAAGACACGGGTTGGTCCGTGGAATCTGAGCATTCCACTTGATGGAGATGAAGGGGTGTTGGCGAAGGTGAGTCGGTTCGAGGTGATCGCGCCCGGCGCAAGGTTCATCAGCGCGACCACGAACGGGGGCGTACCTCGTTTGGTTCCAGATGTCATCTTGTTGCGCGGTCATTTGGTGGGCGAGCCATCGTCGCGTGTTTTTCTCGGATTCGGCGCTGAAGGGATAGTCAGTGGATACATCACTCGCGCCGATGGTCGGCGATTTGTGGTGTCTAGCGATTCTCGGAATCGCATGACGGATGGCATTCCCATGTTGATCCGAGAGCAAAAACCAAATGGCGGATTGCCTGATTTTCCAGAGTTTTGCGGGTTGAGAACCGATGGCCTCAAGATTCAAGTGTCTGGAAGTTCGACGAGATCGGTACCATTGTTGGGAGGGCCTAGGATTGCATTCGTGGCGATCGATACAGATTCGTACTACTTGCAGTTGTTCGAGGGCAACGACGCCGCTGCCCAGGCCTACATCGTGCAAGTTATTGGGGCGGTCAGCGATATTTACGAGCGGGATATGGATATCAAGCTCCAGTTGTCGTTCGTCCGCACCTGGCCTGGCGGAGGGGAACCGTTCAACGCCGGGGATCTTTTTGGTTTTGCCAATTATTGGACCGCCAATGAGAACATGACCGGCTTACATGTGGTTCAGATGTTCAGTGGTCGTCGGGACATGGGTTATGGAGGCATCGCCTATTTGACGAGCCCATGCAACGGCGACGCGTTTTCGATCGCTGGGTATTTGAACGGCTCGTTTCCATCGCCCGTGGACGACGCGGACCTTGGCAATTGGGACATCGTTGTCGTGGCCCACGAGATGGGTCACAATATGGGTACGCTACACACTCATGATTATGATCCGCCGATAGATCAATGCGCGTTCGGCACGTGGGCTCGTAGCGACATCATGAGTTATTGCCATACGACGGCCGGTGGGATGCTGAACATCGATCCGCGATTTCATTGGCGCGTTCAAGATACGATCGTGTCCACCGTCGAAGGTGGCGGGTGCCTGTGGCTCGATTGCAATGCCAATGGAGTGAATGATGCAACGGACATTGCTCTGTCG
>JBBTCX010000359.1:0-4364 GCA_038043045.1 Planctomycetota bacterium
GCTGGGTAGTAGGTGCATCCATCCCAACAAAGTCCCGTAGGGACGACTGGACTTGCGTCAAGGGCGACACGCTACTCTTTTCCAACGGAGAATGGCAATCCGAAAGCCGATTCAAAACGCTTCCCAAAAACTTTGGCGTAGTAATCATTTCGGAACTCGAACTCCACGTCGAATCCGGAAGGGTAAACGCCCTCGAGGTCTTCAACCTTGAAGATCAGTTGGTAGGAACGATTTCCACCCGTATCAACTTGATAACGCACGGATCGGATCGATGTTCTGGCGTAGGCGATCGAACTTTTCTTGTATACAAACCTAATTCCGCCCGTGGTCATGACGAGCTTTCCTTTAACCCGACGATCCGTCACGCGCGGATCTCCCCACAAGTATTCGCACTGCTCATCTTGGTAATGAGCGTCAGACGCCGACACAGGTTTTTCCATTGGAATCTCCTTCGGTCGAAGATCGAATCTACCACTCCGGCCCGCCGTCGTAGCCACCAAAGACGGTACGAAGGGTTTGCATCATTTCCCCCACGGTGGCGTCGGCCTTGGATGCGTCGATGAGTGCGGGCATGACGTTGCGATTGGCTTCGGCGTCGTCGCGCAGTCGAGATAGCGCCGTCGCGTGCTTGACCACGTCGCGCGTGGTCTTCAGTTTGCGAAGTCGGTTCACCTGCAAATCTTCGGTGTCCTGGCCGATTTGCAATAGGTTTACGCCGTGTGGTCCTTCTTCGGTGAAATCGGTCACGCCGACGATTTTGAATTCGCCGCGATCCACACGACGCTGTTCGTCGTGGGCCGATTCAGCAATCGCCCGACGGAAGTAGCCGCGATCAATGGCCTTGAGCACGCCGCCCATCGCGTCAATCTGATCAAAAATGCCGTAGGCTTTGGCTTCGATTTCGTTGGTCATCTTCTCGACGAAATAGCTCCCGCCGAGCGGATCGACCGTCTGCGTGACGTTGGTTTCGTGGGCCAAAACTTGCTGAGTTCGCAGTGCGAGCTTGACCGCATCTTCACTCGGCAGGGCGAGCGTTTCGTCCATACTGTTGGTATGCAACGATTGCGTTCCGGCCAAGACGGCGGCCAGCGCTTGATAGGCAACGCGGACGACGTTGTTCATCGGCTGTTGTTCGGTGAGCGATACTCCGGCGGTCTGACAATGCATTCGCAGCAACCAACTTCGCTCGTTCTTGGCCTTGAATCGATCGCGCATTACATACGCCCAAATCCGCCGAGCCGCCCGCAATTTCGCAATTTCCTCGAAAAAATCGTTGTGCACGTCGAAGAAAAAGCTTAATCGCGGCGCGAACTCGTCCACATCCAATCCACGACGAATCGATTGTTCGACGTAGGCGATTCCATCGGCGAGGGTGAATGCGAGTTCCTGTGCCGCCGTGGCGCCGGCTTCTCGAATGTGATACCCGCTGATGCTGACCGTGTTCCATTGCGGCATCTGCCGCGTGCAATATTCGATCGTATCCACCACCAACTTCACGCTGGGTTCCGGTGGGAATACATATTCATTCTGGGCGTGGAATTCCTTGAGGATGTCATTTTGCAACGTGCCGCGAAGATTGGCCAACGGCACGCCCTCTTCCTGGGCGACGGCGATGTAAAACGCCAGCAGAATCGCCGCCGGGGCGTTGATGGTCATGCTGGTGCTGACGTCGCCGAGATTGATCCCCTCGAACAATCGCCGCATGTCCGCCAAGCAGGCGATGGCCACCCCGCAGCGGCCGACCTCGCCAAGTGACAAAGGGTCGTCACTATCTCGACCCATCAGCGTCGGAAGATCGAACGCCGTGCTCAATCCCGTCTGCCCTTTTTCCAATAGGAATTTGAATCGAAGGTTGGTGTCTTCCGCCGATCCGAACCCGGCAAACTGCCGCATGGTCCACAGACGATCTCGATACATCGTGCGATGAACACCGCGTGTATAAGGAAACGAACCGGGCTCGCCCAACGCCTTCTTAGAATCGAAGGCCCCAAGGTCTTCCGATCCGATGAACGGCTTTTCGAATTCTCCAGGCTCGCCCGTGGGTTTGCGATCGATCACCGGCTTTACACTCATTTTGCTCACTCCATCCACGAAGCCGATCGTTTTTCAAAGAACGCCTTCATGCCTTCTTTGGCATCATCGGTCGCGAAACAATCCACGAACGCCTGCAAATCGTCCCCGTCCCGCATCGCCCGTTTCGCCAAGGTAACCGCCGCAGGTGCCGCCTTTTTAAATCCCTTGCAGAACGTAGAAACGCGAGCGTCCAAGTCTTCCGCCGAATTCACGATCTCATCCACCAATCCCAATCCCAACGCATCCTCGGCCGTGATCGGTGTTCCGCTCAAAAACAACCGTTTCGCTGGTGAAGGTCCGATCAACTTGGTCAGCCGAAAAATTCCATTCCACCCCGGAATCAATCCCAGCGTCACTTCCGGCAAGCCCAACTTCGCGGATTTCACCGCGATTCGAAAATCGCAAGCGAGCGCCGTCTCCAACCCGCCGCCCAACGCCGCCCCGTTGATCGCCGCGACCGTAATACAGGGCAATGCGGCCAAGTCGTTGAACACGCCTTGTCCTAGTTGTCCGTACAACCGAGCCTCATCGGCGTCGAAGGGCGCCATTTCTTTGATATCCGCACCGGCCAAAAAGACTTTTCCCTCCGCTCGAACCACGCACGTGCGAACGTGCGGATTGGCCCGAACTTTTGCAATGGCCGCCGCGAGACTTCGAAGAACTTCCGAGGAAAGGACGTTCAATCCCCCTTCCGTCGCAAAGACGATCGAGGCGTGCGACCCTTCCATGTGAACTCGAACCTGCGTTTCACTCATATTTGTAGAATCCCTGTTTGGTCTTTTTTCCCAATCGTCCCGCTTGAACCATTTTACGCAAAAGCGGGCACGGACGGTAGCGGTCTTCACCCAAATCGCGATGCAAAACCTCCAAAATGAACAGGCAAACGTCCAATCCGATCAAATCCGCCAGCGCCAACGGGCCCATCGGATGGTTCATTCCAAGGGTCATGATCTTGTCAATCGACTCCGCATCGGCCACACCGTCCTGCAACGTAAACACGGCCTCATTAATCATCGGCATCAACACACGGTTGGATACAAACCCCGGATGATCGTTGCATACGACCGGTGTTTTCCCAACGCTTTCGGCGTATGCGACCGTCCGCTTCACCGTTTCTTCGCTGGTTTGCAACCCGCGAACCACCTCGACCAGTTTCATCAGCGGCACCGGATTGAAAAAGTGCATCCCGATGAATCTATCCGGCGCAGTCGCAACCGCCGCCAACTGCGTGATGCTGATGCTGCTCGTGTTGCTGGCCAAGATGCCGTTTGCCGAAAGCGATTTCTGGGCTTGCTTGAGCAAATCGAGCTTGACTTCCAGCTTCTCCGTCGCGGCCTCCACGATCAAATCGCACGTTCCAAGCTCCGCGAGATTCGTGACCGGTTGAATCCGCTTCTTGGTCGCTTCCGCATCCGCCGCGTTGACCTTTCCTTTCTCAACCCCCTTCTGCAAGAACTTTCCAATCTCACTCTGCGCCGCCTGAATGGCCGCCGGCACCACATCAAACAACCGCACCTCTATCCCCGACTGCGCAAACACCTGCGCAATCCCTCTCCCCATCGTCCCGGCTCCTAGAACCGCAATTTTTTCATGCATACATCAACCGTCCCTTCGGCTGCGGAATTTCCCGTCCCATTTCCTTCGCCACGGCCATCCATTCCTTACCCACGCGCTCCACATTCCGCAGCGCCTCCCGATACGTCCGCCCATCGGCCATACACCCCGCCAACTCAGGCACCTCCGCGATAAACGCGCCGTCATCGTCCGACCAATAGATGATCACTTCGTATTTCATAACTCGCCTCCAAGTCGGTATTCTAAAACTAGGTTCCGTACCTGCCTGACTTGGTACGGTTTCGCAAATGCACCTTTGGGTTGTAGGTTCATAATCTCGGGAATATCCAGACGCGAATAAATATAATGGTCTCCACGAACTCGTTCTTCAAAACCGAAAACCTTCAAGAGTCTTCGAAGGTCGCGAAATTTAATATTTGCGTCGGATGACCCCCGAAGGATATTTTCAAGCAATTTTCGCAGTCGCGACATGCGTTCTGCCTATCCTCCTAAATCGAGGGGAATTAGTTTCATAGGGTTGGGTCTGCCTTTATATCAAATAGGTTTATGCAGGCTACGCAATTACAGGTCACGGCCTTTCTGGAGGGTAAACTGCTCTTGGTTCTCAATTCGCATCCCTCAACCCCCGCGCGATGACAAGACGATGAATCTCGCTCGTACCCTCATAAAGCTCCGTAATTCGCGCATCTCGCCAAAACCGCTCCACCGGATAATCC
>JBBTCX010000360.1:0-10287 GCA_038043045.1 Planctomycetota bacterium
GATTTCTTCCAGCAGGTTGAACAACACCGTACCCGCAGTGGCTTCATCCTGTCGAACCAGTTGTCGCCCACGGCGGAAGTACGCCTTCAAGTCGCCGATGCCGATGTCCGCGAAGTAGTCCGGCTCGGCCTGAGTGAAAAGCTGAATCTGGGCAAGTAAATCGAACAGGTCGTTATTGATCGGCGTGGCGGACAGAAGGATGATCTTCTTTCGCTCACCATCTCGACCACGCCCACGGTTCAGTTGAATCAGTCGCTCAACCGCGTCGTACCGATTCGACTTGTCGTTGCGGAAGTTGTGACTCTCGTCAATGAGAATCACGTCGGCATCGCCGTAGGGCTTCGGGTCGAAAGATTCGCGGCCCATCTCTTCCATGCCAACAATCTGAGACGCGATCGTCGCCGACGCAAGCTCGCGTTCCCACATGTTCCGCAGCGAAGCCGAGCAAATGACGACCGCCTTTTGTCGTCGATGATAGGCGAAGTCTTCGAGTAGCTTCTTGCCGATCCACGTCTTGCCGAGTCCGACCGAATCGGCGACCAAGACGCCGTCGTATCGGGAAAGAATCCGACGGGCCTTTCGCACGGCGTCATCCTGAAACTCAGCAAGATTGACCGCACTCCGTCCGATCCCCGTTTCACCTTCACCGAGTTCGTCCTTGAAATACTCGTACAGGGCCTTCATGTAGACTTGGTAAGGTGTGTACGGGGTGGCCCCGAATTTACTCGCGTCGAGAAGCTGGATCAGGTCATCCTTGAAATCGCTAGACTCGCTCCATTGCTGTTCAAACCACGAAGTCAAATCGTGAATCGCACGTCCGCCGACTTCGCTCTTGATGATCCGCCGGGCGGGCGCCGGAACTTCGATCCCGCTAGGGTCGAGAATCGTTTCACGCTGCCCGCCTTCGCCAAGGTACTCAACGCTGCGGGCGGCTTCCCGATCGGTTGCTTCATCGTCGGACGTGAATACTCGATGAACGACATTCAGTTCGCGGTTGGTCGTGAATCCCGGCCCGGTGAAGTTGCTGGAGCCGACGATCGCGGCGAAGGGGCAAAGTCGATCGTTCCGATTGTTAGGCCCCACTTTGTCCTGATGGAAAAGGTAGCACTTGGCGTGCAGGAAGCCTTGATCGTAAAGACGGACCTGCAACTTGTCGGCTCGTAGGAACGCAATCAGGTCCTCGACCAGCCGCAGGGTTTCAGGCGTGAAGGGTTCCGCTTCGAGGTCGCCTTTGAGCCGGACCTCTAACGCTTTCCGATCATTCGGTCGCAGCCCCAAGTCAGCGCCGGTCTGAGGATCAGAGCCGATGAGCAATCGGAAGGCCCCGACTTGGTGCAGTCGATCCGCGATGAGCCGATAGCCGGAAATCGAGAAGTAGGCCGTAGCCACGTCGAACGGCTTGCCCGCCGTGGCCGCAAGCAACCCATTCAGCACGTCGGAGAGCTTGTGCCGCTGGTTGTCGATAACGAAAGGAACGTAGTGCATAGGATCAAGATTCTCGGCGAGCCGTCGATCATTTCAAGCCAACGTTACGGATCATGTCCTGTTGGCCCACCTTGGTCCAATGGTCTCGAAAGGCCCGGCGGTATTGGATCGGGACCGTCGTCGAAAGGCCGGTTCTCTGTAGGATTTCTTCAAGCGAGATGCCTTGTTCTCCGCAACTCAGTCGCCCCAGAATCCGAAACACGATCGCATCGGCAGAACACAGCAAACACGGGTCTTTCGATCCGAGCAAGTACGCCAACGCCTCAGCCTCGCCGGGGTCGATTCGCTCCATGTAATCCGGCGTGAACCGATCACGGAACTCGGCTACGTCGCTGGCCGTCAAGCTCACGACGTTGATCTTGTTCGCGGTCGAGTACGCCGAAAGGTCGATCGCTTCTTGTCCCACGTCATCATGGAAAAACTGTGCCTCATTCGCAACGGTTTCGGCGATAAAAATCTCGCACCGCTCGATCACCTGTTCCCACAGCTTGAGTTCAAAGAGTTTGATGATGACATTCGCGTCAAGCAGAAGGAATCGCAACTTCTTCATCGGTTGGAGCCTCCTGCTCGGCAATGCTCATGGCCTCCCGCCGAGTGATCCCCAAATACTCGGCTAACCTTCCTTGCGATAGCTGCCCCTGTTGAAGTGCTTTGACCGCCAGTGCGACGAATCGTGCGGGACGCATCGGCGGCTCATCCTTCTCGCGTTCTTCCCAGAACGGTGCGAATGCTTGGTATCGCTCAATGTCCTTCCGCGTGTCATCCTCATCGCACCGATACAAGAAGTGAATCCGCCACAGCAACGCTTCGACCGATACGTCGAATTGTCGGGCGATGGCGAACAAATCATCGAAGCCGATCTTGTCGTCTTTGACAGCGTCGTTCACGGCCAAGCGGGTCACGTCGGCAGGCATCAGCAGATTACTGGCGAAACACGTGGCAAGCTTTTCCTCTTGTTCGGATGCTACGATCCCGTCGCTGTTGTCCTGCGTTCGGAAGACGCTCCACGTAAGCAAGTGAAAAAGTTCGTGGGCCAGGTCAAAGTTCCGACGCCATCGCACGTTGTTCGCGTTGAGCAGCACGGCTGAGCCGAAGGTTCCGCTGACCGTGCTAGCCGCCGTGCCGCTCGGCTCGAACGAAAGATGGAACAGCTTGACGCCGCAGACTTCTTCAAGAACCGGCAGGAGACTTTGACCGGGACGGTCGCCGAGCTTGAGCTTGGCCCGAACCTCATAGGCCAACTTCTCGGCCTCTCGGTAGTTGAAATCAGCGGAGATGCCTGAAACGACGGGCAACTCGCAAGGCCGACGCTCGACGCACCAGACTTCAAGGTTGTGGTACTGCTCGCAAAGGCGAAGAAACTTGCCTTCGATGTCGGCGGCCACGGCGTCATCAGGCCGCTTTCGCCACAGCACGACCTCCGGGGCCGGTTCACCTTCGGCGAGGAAAAACGAAATCGACCGCCGGTAGACTTCGGCCAACGCCTGAAGCTGGACGAGTCGCGGCGCTCGCTTACCGGCCTCATACTCCGAGAGCGACGATTGGCCGATCCCGGTTCGCTCCTCGATCTCGCGTAGCGTGATCCCTGCTTTCCGGCGCGCGTGTTTCAGCCGCTCGGATAACGTCATAAGCAACCTCCCTTGCTCGGCTCATGGGCAGAGCCTACAGAAGATCATATCAAGGAATCGGCCATACTGGAAGACTTTTTTCTGCAAAACAGAAGTTTTTCTTGACTTCCCGGACGCTTTCAGGTAGACTATCGGACAAGGGCGTCAAGTAATAGACGCCAGGGTAGCGAAAGCGCAATCTATTGGGGGTTCCCCGCCAAGCGACCGTCGTCGTTTAGCCTCGAACCCCCTTGAGGAGTTTCGACAATGAGCAAAGGACGTGATCGAACGGTGTTCCCGCGAAAGGATGGGACGTGGGCAAACAAGCGGAACGATGCGGAGAAAGCGTCGAGCGTGCATGACACACAACGTGCAGCCGAAGCCGCCGCCAGAGAGATGCTTCACAACCAAGGAGGCGGGGAACTTACGACCGCAGGTGAGAACCACCGCTTCCGTAGCAAGGACACGATCGCGCCGGGCAACGATCCAAATCCGCCCCGCGACACGGAGCATTGATCCAGCGATCCCCGACGGCAAGGGAGGCGACAAGGATGGGCGGATCGTTAGTGCCAATCGTCGGCACGACGATTGCCGACTCGTAGCACTGTTGACCATTGTGTTTGACTCTGTCATGGAGGAATCAACGCATGAATTTTCTTCATTGGGAAGGCTGGGCCGGGCCGTGTGACGAAATCGTCGTCACGCTGGACCATGCCGCCAACATTCAACTTCTCGACGACATGAACTTTTCGAGCTATCGGTGTGGTCGCTCGTTCCGCTACGTCGGAGGGTGCTACCGACAATCGCCGGTCGTGCTTCGACCGCCGCAGAACGGACACTGGCACGTGGCGATTGACCTGGGCGGCTCCCGCGGTGCCGTTCGTGCCGGAATCCGTCTCGTGAAGGACGCCGCGTAACCAACTGACGTGGTTGCGCGATCGAACACTGACGACAACAGGATCACGTCTTGTTTTCTTCGCGTGGATTCACTGTTGGCGTATCGTCTGACTCTCGTGAGCCGAGTTCCTTAAATCGCCAGTGAAGCCGCGTAATCGCAAGGACGAACAAATATCGCATTGAATGATATGTTTGGATCATTGCCCAGACCATGACAAATACGTACGCGACTCGCCAGGCGTAGGCGGCACAGACGCTTGCACCAATGAATGAACGACCCATCAGTCGTGACAGACACAATAGGAGAGCGGCACCGTGTAGGATTAGCGGCCACCAAAGCAGCAGGACCATATCTCGTAGTGCATCGAGGCCTTCCTTGCCTTGAGACTTCATCACCGGCTCAAAAAAGTC
The DNA here is from genome assembly GCA_038043045.1 of Planctomycetota bacterium. Classification (GTDB taxonomy): domain Bacteria; phylum Planctomycetota; class Phycisphaerae; order UBA1845; family UBA1845; genus JBBTCX01. Next base: position 4,401 of record JBBTCX010000360.1, read on the forward strand.
GTCCTTTCCGCCTAGAATCGTAAAACCGAACACCGTGAGCCCGAAGCCAAGCAGCACAGCATGAATCTCAGCGAGAAGCTGGAGGCTTCCGATTTGTCCCCACGGAACAATCGCCGGTACGATCAAAGCCGCCGCCGCAGCGAACCCTGTCCAACGAGACAAGAAAACCCGCTTGAATCCGAATCGCTCAAGCTCCCGCCAAGGCGTGAACAGCTTCGGTTTCTTATTCGTCATCGTTATCCGTCCGCTGCCGGTATATGTCCGCGTTTTCCAACAATTCTCGCAACCATTGCGCTGTCCATGCTTTCAGCCCAAGGGGAACACCGTTCTCGTCTTTCCGGTATCCAGACGTGTCCCGGACCTTCTCCTTCGCTTCAAGAATATCTACAACGCGGTGTCCGATCCTGAGTAATCCCCTCTTTAGATACCCATTCGCAAGCAACGTTGTGATTGAGCGGCGCAGAAAACTGTTTTCATCTTTGCGAAGGCTGCCGGTACCCCTTCGCTTCGCGTCAAAGTTAATCTCATCCGCTCCGGTCTCTTCGCCAATTAGACCGAGAGTGATACGTGCAAGACTCTCGTCTCCACCGTTGGGGTTTGGCTTAGCGTAGACAAGTTTGGCCTCCCAAAGGCTTTCGGCTGTATCGAGTTCGTTCGCGACGAATGCCGGGTCGCGCATCACTTCGACGTGAACGTCCAAGCTCGAACCCCTTCCCGGAGCTGCAATTGTTTGTCCGAGAAGGTTCTGCCACGCTTTGACAATCGTTCCCGACGCAGTGAAAGGCGTGCGTTGGTGCATCGCGAGCACGCACGAATCCAGGTCGTAAATGAACTCGGTGTAATCCGCGATCTCCGGTACATTCACTGCCCCCTCTTCACTCTTGCGAGTGTTCTCGTTGAGTGACCTTCCGTGTGCGACTTTGGGTGAGCGAGTGAGATGACCAAGTACGATCCGTCGGCCAAGCGTATCGACATGAACGGCCTCTACGTCGTATAGCTGGTATCGGTACTCAGTTCCCCGGAATGACCGTGTGTAGGTGTCGGCGTTCTTGAACCTCTCTTCAAGTACTTCCTTTCGCCTCTCAAAAGGCAAGTCCTGTTGGAGGATCACCTTGAGGAAATTCCACTTGATGTTCATTATCGACTCCAATGCAAATGCGATTGTTCACAGCATTTTTGCAAGGCGTTGCTCCAGCGCTTTGGACTCGGCGTCGGAAAGACCGGCCATGCGGAAGATGATCCGGTCAAGAAGTTCTTGCAAGGGCTGAGCCTTGGGGTCAAGGGCCGATCGCTCGGTCCGGGCGATGTCGCCTCGCTTCAATTCGATGGCGATGATCCGTTCGACCAGTCGGACCATGCAATCTCGCACGGTGACAGGGAACGGCGATTGTCGCAACAGCGGCTCGACCAACGCGAATGCTTCATCCTGTCGCCCAGCCCTGACGGCTTCGTCGAATCCAGAAACGAGCGGCTGATCCGAGGGATCGTCCTCGAACGCCGGGGTCGGGAGAATGTAAAGCTGGTAGTGGCTGACGTGAGCGTTTGTGCTACCCAACCGAAAATACCAATCTGCCAACTTGCTGTCGAGGATCGCAAGAACCGTTTCCAGGGGAATGCGTGACTCTTGCTCTGGGAAGTAGTTGATAAGGTGGTTGCAAAACTCGCCCTTGGGAACAACGGATGCAATGATCCGCCGAAAATTGTTCTGCGGCGAACTTTCCTGAAGTCCTATGCGTCGTTCCTTGTGGTGCCACGCCTTGGCATCCTGCCTCTTGCCGTCGAGGTACTTTCCCTTTCGCAGGTAAATGTCCTCACCTTGGGATGCTTCGCGCAGGACGTACAGGCAGACGTTGGAACCGCGAAGGATTCGTGGGCCGTCCTTCGGATTCTCTGAAATGTTTCCTTTCTCACCGTCCGTTGTCTCGTTCACTTCGCCTTGATAGGCCCCACAGAACTCGCCGAGCCGTCGCATTCGCCCGCTTGCTATGATCCTGACGGCCAAGTCCCAGTCTTCCTGACTGCACGCGACAATCGGCTGATTCTCCGGGTCGTAGAGCTTTACGTCGTCCGGTTTGAGAACCAGCGACGGCGACGCTGGCACAATGTCCTTGCCGGGATGGACGCGAACTCGGAACGACGCACGGTCGGTCGAATTCTCGGTGACAAACACGCATGTACTGAGTTTGGCATCCTCGAACACGCGGTTCGAGGGATCGTCCTTCTGGGGGAACGCTTCAACGGCTCGAAGGGACGTATCGGTCAGGAGTTTCTTGCGAACGCCGACGGCCTGTTCGTCGCCAAGAAGCGGCATGGGGACAATGTGGCCGACTCGGCCATTGCGACGCGGCAAGGCAATGTCACGGCAGACGAATAGCTTGTAGAGATTTTGCTTGCCTTTCCTGGCCGGGGCGTAGATCGGTTCCGCGTTGACGTATCCGAGCACTTCATCGAGCCGCGTTTCCAGTTCCTTTTCTGCGAGCACGTCATAGGGCGGGTTTCCGATGACAGCGTCGAAGCCAGCCGAGCCATCGCGGATCATGTTCTTGGATTTGATTCGACGCTGATCGGTATCCTCGAAGCCGAAGAAAATCTCTGGAAACTCGATTTCCCAGTGGAAGAAACGACGATCGGATCGGTCGGCCAATTCCTCGACGCCGCCGACGAGCTTGCGCTCGGCGTCATTACTGAGTGATTTGATGAACGCATCGCGGCTCTTCAAGTCCAGGTCGGAAGCGTGTGCAAGAAGCGAAGACGGCTTGTATCCGTCCCCTTTCGTTCCCTTGATTCTTCGGCCTTTCGTAGGTTTCGCAGTGTCAGCTCCCTCGCGGTCGCGGTTCGGAATCAGGAAGTGGTCGGCGACGAGAAGGTCGAACACGATCTTGTAGCCGGATAGAGCCTTCCGTGCATCGCCGTAGCGACGAACCGATTCATGGACTTCGGCGGCGGTGGCGTCGGCCATCGCGTTGACGAACAACACGTTGCGGATCGCATCGAGCAACGGTTGATAGTCGATGCTGAAAAGCTGGCCTTGGGTCGCGGCTTCCAGATTCTTGAACGTTGCCCCGATGAGGCTGTTGCCGCCGCGAAGGTGATGGTCGAGGAACGACAGCGGGGCACCGAGCGTGAAAGCATCGAGCCAGAGGCTAACCTTGGCAAGTTCGACGGCCATCGGGTTGAGGTCCACGCCGTAGATGCAACGCTTGAGCACGTGCCGCTTGAGCAGATTCACGTCGGTGAGCTTGGCCGCATCGACTTTGACGCCTTGTTCGTCGAGTGCGTCGAGGATGCTGTTGCGTGTTCTTTCAAGAGCGAATGCCACGGGGTTGTTTGGGAAGCGGTTCAGGAAATCGAGCAGCGTATCGGTGATGAAGTCCACGGTTTCGACAAGAAAATGTCCGCTGCCCATCGCCGGGTCGAGGACTTTGAAGTCGAAGAGCCGATCGACAAGTTCCTTGTGCTCGGCGTAGGATTTCTCTCCCGCGAAGGTTCGATGGTCCTTCCCCTGCGGAACGAGACCCGGGTTGTTGCGAGCGTTATCCAGCCACTTGTGGAACGTCTTTCCGGCCTTGCGGAATTCGTCGCGGAGGCCGTCGAGTTTTTCCTTCAGCACGGGACCGACGGTGTGCTCGACGATGTATTCGACAATCGGATCGGGCGTGTAATAACTGCCGGTGGCCTTGCGTTCGGCCTTGTCGTTGGAGAGATACACCTCGCCCTTGTGGACGGTTGCTTCGGCGGTTCGTTTCCCGCGACCGGGCTTCGCTTCCGACAGCGGGATGTACTTTTCTTTTTTCTTCTCGGTGGTCGTCGTCAGGTCGTCGTCCGCGATCTTGAGTTTGAATTCGAGAAGCCCTTCGTAAATGCTGCCCAGGTGCCGCACCTCAAGCGACTTGTAGTCGATGAAAACCAAGCCGAGCGTCTTGTCGTCCACGTCGCGGGAAAGCCGGTCAATTGCAACGGCAAGAAATCGGTCCGGCACTTTGTGCTCGATGAGGAACCGGGCGATGCGATGCTCACGGTCGTCGAGCTTCTGGGAATCGGTGACGAATAGCCCGCCGTTGTAACACGGCACGTTCAAGGCCGCGTCACCTTTGTCCATCACGGCGAATAGGTGCGACAACCGATCGAATAGCGCCGTTGACTTTCCATCGTAGATTTTTCCGAGGCGTTCACCGACGGTTCCTTCAGCCACGCCGGCGTGTTCGGCGATTTCCTGTTTGATCCGCTTGAGACTGGCCTGTTCATAGGGCGATTCGCGGATCGGCAACAGGTCACGTGCTTCGGCGTACAACAAGAAAAGCATCCGGTAAAGCAGCGTGAGCGTGGCCTGATACGTGTCGGACAATTCCGCCTCGGTCGGCTGGCTCTTGATTCCAAGCCTTTGCTTGCGATCGGCAAGAAAACCGTGGGCAAGATGCGGGAAAATTTCAACGAATACCCGATCCTTCAGCCGATCGCCGAGCCGTTTGGCGTAATCGCGGCTGCCTTGAACAATCGCGTCGAGCCAGCATCGCTTGTCATCGCCGATCGGCTTGAAGGCGTCGGCCCTGAAGAACAACCACCAGTAGCGGAAGGCTTCATTCGGATCGGTCTCGTCGGACGCCGCCAATGCTTCCTCAAGATCGACTTCGTAGAAATTGGTGGCACGGGAATGGGCGTCCTTGCTGTAGAGCCGCCAGAGCTTGCCGTTGGTGACGATGGCCCAGCGAATGTCGTCACCTCCAAGGGCTGACACGACGGCGGCGCCGGGATTCTCGTCAGGCGCTTCGGGATCATTCGGATCGGGACCGTCAAGCCATCGGTCCCATCGGTAGGTGAACGCAACGCCGAGTTGCTTTCCGTCCCGATCCTTCAAATCGTAATCCGGCTCCAAGCGATCTTTCGTACTCGGTTTGCTCGCCGTCGCTCGGAAGCCAAGCAGCTTCCACAATGGAGCATAGAGTTCTTCGAGTAGAAGCGTTTCGGGCTTGCCGGAGAAGCGAGTACGGGCATCCTGAAGTTGTGATTTCGTTGCAGCGAAGGCATCCGACGGGTTTTCTCGCCAAGCGGAATCTTCGCGGAGCCGGGTCGTCAAATAGTGATCCGCGAACAAAGCCCGGTTCTGGAAATACTCCGTTGCGAACGCTGCTGATTCAAAGACGTTGCGAAGCTTCTCGAATTGAGCGAGTCCATCGACGCTCGTCCAGGTCAAGCGGCGGAGAATGCGACGATCCTGTTGCGTGTTCGATTTTCGGTGGACGGTGACGATCCGCGTAACGATCTGCGGGCGAGTGCCACCGATCGGCCCACGTTGTTGACGGTTCCGCTTGTCGAGCAACACGAATTCCAGCACGTCGAAGTTGCTGGTCAAGACGATCAAATGATCGACGTTCGTTTGGCCGAGCCTCCGAGCGAGTTCGTTTCGCACCTTCGCCGTGATCGACTTGACCGTCACAAGCAGCACGCGAAAGAAATCGTCCGTATCGACGGCCAGCAGTTCGATTCCCCGGATCACAGGGACGAGTTCCGCCGAAACACCGAGTGAGGCAGCGGTTAGTTCCCGACGGCTCCCGGTCGGGTAGCCGAGTCGCGTGAACCATCCCGCCACCGCGTCCGCTGACGATAAGGAGCCGACGTCCTTTGCAGTCAGGTCAAGATCGTTTGCGTGAGGCATCGGTTGCTTTCTTTGCCTGTAACTACCACAATAGCCACGCTGGCAACGAATGACGCGGCTACTTTGCCATTCTTTGCCTCATCCAATTCGCAGCACGTCATCTCGTAGTTGGTACGCGGCTTGGTTCTGGCGCTCCATTAACTTTCCGAGCAACCCTAAGAAGGTGGAGCGAAGCCCTTGAAATTGTCCCGACTGTAGTTGAATTTGAGCAGTTCTCCGGTTTTCCTCATCCCC
>JBBTCX010000361.1:0-8170 GCA_038043045.1 Planctomycetota bacterium
GCATCGTCGCAATCGGTGTCCGTCGCGCATTCAAGACATCCATTGATGGGGATGCCGAAACAATTTCCGCCAAGACAGCGATCATCCGCGGTGCATTGGTTCCCGTCATCGCACGCGACCTCATTCTGGACATGCCCGCATAGGCCGTCGTTTCCGCAAAGATCATCCGTGCAGATACTCCCATCGTCACAGGCCGCGTCGGACGTGCACCCGCTCACGAGGTCAACCGCTCCAAAGTCGATGAAAGAGTCGTCGACGTTGCCGGATGGGTCACCGCAAATCGCGATCCCCAAAATGGCGGAACCGGAGGTGGCGGACTGCAAACGAACATCACCCACGATCAACGCACGCATTTCGAGAACCGCGACACGGGCCCATTCCGGCGCAACGCCGACATGATCGCCACACTGGATACCCAGGTGCGATCCACCCAAATCATTGACCAGCCCCGCGTCAGCATCCACGACGCCGCGGGGAAATAAATCAAACAAATCCGTATGAATCACGTCGAGAACCTGCACGCCCGTCGGATCAAAGGCAGCGTCCACATAAACCGACGCAAAGCCGTTTGGGCGAGACGTTGTCGCCCAGATTTCGATGAAGAACCGATCGCCGGGAGCAACACGAGTCAGTCCCGTAGGCAAGGTCGAAACGATATCCGTTGCGGTGGGAGAGATCGCAGCCACCGGTCGCACGGTGACGATGGGTGGCACTAAACCAGCCGTTTGACCGAAAACCGTGTTGGCCGAACCTAAAAGTATGACCAACCGAATCATCGATTGCGACGCAAAGAATGTCCAAATCGTTTTCATAACCTCACCTCAGTTGGCGATTCAGAAGAAGCGTTATTGCGCTCAAGAAGAAACAACAGCCATCACCGTGCTCCAATCCGCACGGACAAACCGCCGAAATCGATCGCATCGGGATTCACATTTCCGAATTCACTGACCAGGGAAACCCCGTGGGTTCCTCCAGCCGATGCAGTCGTGAATCGAACCACGCCTTCGACCGTCGCATTCCATTGCACGGTCCCGACCAACACCCATCTTGAATCCACGCCGACCCTTCGTTCGCCAGGAGCCGCACAACCCCCAAGGGATCGTATCTCCGACTTCGAGCGATCAACCTCCGTAGCATGGAACAACAAAAACGAATCACCGACTCGAGTGGTTTCCACAACAACCGCCAGGGGATCGTGCTCCATGTCGACGTACGCAGCCGCAAATCCGTTGGAATGTGCGTCATTTAAGGATGCCCAGACTTCGATAAAGCCAATATCGCCCACTGCGAAATCAGGTTGGCCGGTGGGGAGTTCGTCAACCAGAGTGCCGGTCGACGGCACTCGAACGGCGACCAGGCGAATGGTCGAAACGAGGGCGCTCGCGACCGCCCGAACTTTCGCCGCTTCGCCCGGACCGCCACAATTTCCGCATTCCCCGCAACCACCTCCAAAGCAACCGCTAAACGCCGCGAAATCTCCGGTTCCCACGCACCCGTCGGCGCTACTGTCGAAATTCGTCGCCAAACATTCATGGCCATTTGCGTAACAAGCCCCGAAACATCCGGCGAAAAATCCGAAATCGCCTGTGCCAATCACCCCGTCGCCATCCACGTCCAGCAAACAAGGCTCGCAGCTCGTGGTGGTTTCGTCGCACCGTTCGCAATCTTCCCCGCAAGGTGCCAACCCTTGACGGCAGGCGCCCGATGCGTCGCAATCTTCGAATCCGTTGCAAAACAACCCGTCGTCGCAATCCGAATTGTCGTTGCACAGGCCGCAAGAAACAGTTTCCTCATCGCAACCTTGGGTCGCCAAGCACGGTCGTGTTCCCGCTTCACAAACGCCTGAATGACAAACTTCGACACCGTTGCAGAAGCGGTCATCGTCGCACTGTCCATCGTTCACGCACGGACCGCACGGTTCGGTCGATTCATTACACCCTTGCCCATTGCTGCACGGAAACTCACCCGAAACACATCGCCCCGCCGCACAGCTCTCCAATCCATTGCAGAATAATCCGTCGTCACAATCCCGATCAACGGCGCATCCCGTCGATGGACCCGAAACAAAGGCGAAGATGTTTCGAAGAAGTACAAGATTATCCGGCGAACCCACCGAACCCAGTGGAGCGTCCACAAACCCGCTCGTCTCGGAAACAAAAACAACCGGACCGCTTCCAGGTTGGAGTACATTTCTTTCAACGGTTGCAATCACCGTCCGATCCGGCGTCCTCAATACCGCGTGTCCGTAAACCCCCAAATCGTCGATACCCCCGAAGAACCCCACAAGGTTGATCGCCCCATCGTATCGCCCGACCACACCGGCCAAGCCGCGAAGAATCGGATGGGTTGGATCGATGGCGATGTCCGCGTAAGTCGCACGCGGATCCACCCGATAATGCAATCCATACATCCCCGCGACGCTCACATTCGGGGTTTGAAAGAAATCGTTGTCGCCCAGATAAATCAAGGCCCCGCCTTGACGAACGAAGGCGTCGATCGCCGTCTGCTCCGTCGCGGAAAGTCCTACTTCTGGATCAAACAGACCTAGAACAACAATGTCGTAACCAACCAGGTTCGCGGGCTCGAACAATTCTCCCGAGGTGAAGGAAAACCCGTCGTGCTCCAGCGTCTGCCGGGCCGATTGCATGCTTTCGCCCACGAGGACCAGTTCGAAGAGTCCCGGCGCGTCATATCCCCGACCCGGTCCCAAGCACAGCACGCGGGTACCGCCAAGCGCAGGCATCGCCCAAACGAGAAGTGCGACCAGCGAATGTTGAAGTTGTGTCATCTTTCGCATGTCTTACTCTCCGTCACTTCCTCGCGCCTCTTCCGGCGGTGCGACGATGTCGTACAGGATTCGCGCCACTTCTTCACCCTGCCCACCCAGGATCAAACCGCTCTTTTCGATTTTCGGAAGGACGCTCGCAGTTTCCATTTCCTCGTCCATCCTCGGAAATCGTACGATCTTTTGCATCACGCCCAGGATCGGCGTATCCAAGTTCTGACCTCTTCCTCCGGCACACACCGTGCTGGCCACCCCATCCACTCGCGCCCGTCCGACTCTGGTTTGAAGGTTCGTGGCAAAGAAATGGTTGGCGATTCCTTGTCGCGTGTACTGCCCCAATGGAGTCAGGTCCCAACAGGTGATGCACCGTTCCGTTCCCGAGAATCGGATTTCGTTTTCGTTCCAAATGTCAAATTTCGCTTTGGTTGTAATAGGACCAGAAGTATCCTGTCGTAGGTCAACGCCCAACACCGCTAGCGTAAGGGAGGCATCGACGATCACCATTCTGTCAGGCTCTGGCCCCGCCAGATAATTCCCACCCACGGCCGGGAACTGGAATTGCAATCGTTCCGGGCACGAGTCATATTCGTACCCGTCTAGGCTGATCTCTCCCGGTTCCACGCCGCCATCGACACAACGACCCGTATCCAGGTTGTGCGTTTTGCAACTCTCCGGCTCGACGCCATGCTGCAAGGCATGAGAGGCAAATGCCCAAGCGGGATATTCCCAAGTGCTTTCCTGTCGATAATCCATCACCATCGCGCTGCCGGAAAGATGGTTCCAACGAATTTCGTGACCCGCCGCGTTCACCGCCCATCCCAGAACAAACCCTCTGATGACCCGACCGCCAATGTTATCCGGATCGGGATCCGGTCGACCGACGGGCACGCCCGGATCAAGTATCGAAAAACTAGAGACGCCCTTCGGATTACCGGTGATCGCCGACCAATACGTCGGTTCATCACCGGTCAACGGAATTTGCACGTCAATTTTGTTCCATCCGCTGTGTTTTCGCTCCACGAGCACTGGTGGATTTCCCGTATAGACCGCGTCCGTCGGAGCGTCGCCGTTGACCAGGTAGAGCTGAACTTGAACATCATCCGCGAAATCGTTACTGAGTTGAAGGAACGTATCCTGACGAAGCGTTCCATCGGCATTCCATTTCACTTCGACATGAGGATAAAACAGCAAGCTGCCTTTTTTGTTGACCGATGCTCGTCCGGCGCTTCCGATCGGTTCAATCGCACGCCCTTGGGCTGACTCCGCGGTCTTGATGTCCGAATCCACGACGATGTTCGGCGCGGGGTCAAGTTCATTCGAGTCGATCAAAGCCGAAAACTCGAAGGCTCCACAACCGCCCAGAAAAATCCCGATTCCAAGAATCCCCATCCAACAATGGATTCGCACGCCTGATCGGACATGGGTTCGAAGAGCATGCACGCGCCGACAATGGTTTGCGTCGTGCGATGGCATGCAATGGCCCTTTGCCTGATCTGGCCGCACGCTCTGCCTGGACATGCTTTCCCTCTCCTCCCCGCGTGAAAGTCGCGGGATTCCGACAACGGCGGTCGACGGGCTTGTCGACACGTCTTGAACCTCTTCGGCGATTTGCGTTCGGACCATCGGATCGTCCGAGGACGACAGTGCCAGAACGTGACACTTAGTTCCGATTCCCCTTCGTCCGAGAGATTATAGCCGCTGAGTTGGAGAGACAAGCGGCGTCGAAGTTTTTCTCACACGATAATCAGTGACGGACCTTGACACGAATTTGTTATCGCGTGATCGGACGACCCATCGAGAAGAAACCGTGATCTCCGTTCCATAACGATTCGTCCGAATTCATATGCCCAGCCAACTCCAACAAGACCGAGCCGCGGGCATTTCAATCCCGAGTTGCCGGTCTATCCCGGCTTGCCGAGACCCCGCCCGACCCCATAAACGGAGAGCAAAGCTCTTGGACGACTTGTACGACTGTCTTCAAAGATCGCTGAATTTTCGAACATCCCTTCGTCGGTGTTCTGGACGGTCCGCTTTCAGCCGATAAACTGAACGCGGTATGCTGAATGGTCGCCCCCCCGAACCTCGACAAAACCGGACGGGGTGACCGAAAAGCTGGGGGAGATAACCATGTTGACCAACCTCCGACGCTACGATGTTCAAGCCACGTACGCCTGCGGACTGGCATTTTTCTCCGCCTTGCCCTGCCTGGCGGCCGCAATCCTGACCGTACAGCGCTACCACCACGACCTTGGTCAAATCGTCTACGGATCCAAGGGAATGTTTTTGCCCGGTCTATTGGGCTGCCTGTTGGCGTCGATGCTGCTGAGTGGAATCGGTCTTCTCCTTGGACTCAACAGCGCCGGACAACGTCGCAACGACAAACCAAAACGTTCCTGGCTTGGCTTTTTCCTCGGCGGATCAATCTTGAGCTTGAACATTATTCTCCTGCTCGCGTTTTACATGCTCCGACTTGAGAGGCCTATGTAGAGCTAGGTTTCGCATGTCTTCAAGCAAACAATCTTCCCGATCGAATCGCCGCCGAATTTTGCGCGAGGTGCTGGGTCTACCCACAGCGCCGTTCGCGGAACACAACGTCGTCGACTACATCAAACGATTTTGCGAGAAGAAACCTGGTGTAGCCGTGCAAGAGGATCGCGCGGGGAATCTACTCGTCCGCGTGCGTCGCGGTCGCGCATTGTCCAAAGTGACCCTCTGCATCACCGCCCACATGGATCATCCGGGTTTCGTGGCCGATCGCATGGTCGGACCGAACACCCTCCGCGCATTCTGGCGGGGCGGCGTTCCCCCGGAATATTTCGTGGGTTCCAAGGTCCGTTTCTTCGTGGACCGACAAGGCGTGCGAGGCCAAGTCCGCTCCATCCGAACCGCTTTGGATCGCGGGAATCGCCGGGTTCAATCCGCCCGTATTCAAGTTTCCTCCATCATCCCGAAAGGCTCCGTCGGCATGTGGGACCTTCCCGATCCCGTTATTCGCGGCACCAAAATCCACGCTCGCGCCTGTGACGATTTGGTCGGCGTGGCTTCGCTGTTGGCCTGCATGGACGCCTTGTCTAATACCCCGACCTCGTGTGACGCTCGTTTTCTTTTCACGCGAGCGGAAGAAGTTGGATTTGTCGGCGCCATAGCGGCCGCTAAGGGCAAGACCATCCCGAAATCTTGTCTCGTGATCTCTGTCGAAACCAGTTCTCGTCGGCCAAACGCGAAACCCGGCGAAGGTCCCATCCTCCGCGTCGGCGACAAGACCAGTACCTTTACCTCATCCGCCACCGACTTTTGTCGGCAAGTGGCCGACGACCTCGCCAAACACGACAAGCGCTTCAAATATCAACGACGCTTAATGGACGGGGGAACCTGCGAATCCTCGGCGTTTTGCCAACTGGGCTATCAAGCCACCGGCGTGTGCGTGGCCTTGGGAAACTATCACAACGTCGATACCAAACGACGTCGCATCGCGCCCGAGTACATCGACCTCGGCGACTTCGACCGGCTGGTGACTTGGTTCATTGCCCTGGCGACCACCAACCGTCGCTACTCGTCCCGCAATGAGACCTTTGACATCGTTCTAAAAAATCTCGAACGTCAACACGCACAATTGCTTCGCGCTTCCAAGAACCAACCTTGTTAAGAACCAACGGCTCACCCCACCATCGCCGGATCGGAGATTCCGTCGCCGGGTTCCTTCCCCGAAAGGAGGTTTTCGTAGAGCCTTGCGTGTTGGTCCACGTATCGCCGAACGCTAAATACTTCATACGCCTGACCACGCGCGGCCTCTTGGAGCTTGGCAAGGGAATCTCGATTGTGACAGATTCCTCGCAACAATCCGGCGATCGGCGCGGTCATTCGTTTTCCAATCGCATGTTTGAAAAGAAGTCCGTTGACTTTGTGCGCGATCAGCTCAGCCAAGGCGTAACTCGCGACTCCGACCACCAACATCCTCGCGGCCATCGCCCAAGCGACCGCCGTCGTTGAACCGTCGTCGTGCGTGGGAACCAGCAAAACATCGGCCACGGAAATCAACTGTTCAACGGGCACGTCATGGCCCGGCACTATGAGCGATCCCGGACGGGGCACCGTTCTTGAAAAACGCACGATGCGGTCTCGCCCGGCAAGACCTTGTGGGAGAATCACGCGCACAGGACCATGCAGGAAATGGAGGATCGATACCGCGACGAATGCATCCAATTGATCGTTGTCCGAACTTGAACTCGGCGGTAGCAAGACCGCGAGGTCCCCTTTGGCCAAACCCAACTCCTCTCGCAAACCGGTGCGGCGTGTCTGTTGGATGAAACCAAAGTCAACCCCGGGTCGGATAACTACGGTACTTTCGGGGTAAATCCCATATTCGATCAGCCGTCGACGAATCGTCTGGGTTGAGCATACGACCGTCAACAATCCACCTTGACTCAGAGTTCGCAACAGCCGCCGTTCACCCGCCGACAAGACGGGTTCATAAAGTTCCAAGATGACATGTCGAACACTAGAGGCCATACCACCAGACGCCGCCGACGCCGCGAACGCGGATGGCACGCACCAGGTATGTACAATCTGAAATTGATCCTCTCTTGCCCATGTACCGATCCCTGGCAAGCCGACCAACGCGGCCAAGAGTCTCGGCCCGGGAAACTGGATCATTCGCCGAGTGGAACGCCGCAAAGTCGTTGGTCCCAAGTGCGCCAAAGACTTCGAACCGGCGATGCTCGTGGCAAATCGAGAAGTGGGCAACTGTTCCGAGAGGTACCGCGCGGCGATTCGCTGCTCCCAGCCATAAACCCTGTCGAATAAAAAGCCCAAACGAATCATCTGTCCTACGCTACCTGAAGTGACGAAAAATACCCATTCACGCTACCCCGAATTTCTCACCCGGTGTTGGATAAAGGCCGCCTCTTGTGGAATAAGTTCGTTCGTGACAACAACGTGTGCCATGCAAGGAGGCGGGCCTTATTTCGACAGAGTGTAATCGGAAGTCGTTTGCGTTTCACCCCCTGGAGCGGCGGCAGGTCATCGGCCGGTTCGACGGAGGAAAGATCACCTCGGACGCGCGGGCTTTGTTGCTGCGAGAGGCCGAACGGGCGACCGGGATTTAGCGGCAATTCGCGGCCTGTTTCACCGATCATCGCCGCCCTTGGTTGATCCGATCACACGGTGGATCAATCGATTGTTCATCGCGTGTATGGTATGAAAAGGTGTACTGCGCTCGCGGCGACATGGAGAATCGCATCCAGGAACAGCAACTCTGTCTGTTCGCCGATCGTACAAGCTGCGCCACCATGCGAGCCAACGAGCTTCGTCTCCGGTTCTCGTCGATCGCTTACGTGCTCATGACCGCATTGCAGCGGGTGGGGCTCGAAGGGACGGAGCTTCAGG
>JBBTCX010000362.1:0-1155 GCA_038043045.1 Planctomycetota bacterium
CTAACACGAATCGCCGAAAAAAGCGCGCCAATAAGTCCGACAGCCTGCTAGGTCGCGCAATGTACACGTGCAAGACGGAGTATTGTTCTTCGAGAATTTCAGCCACGGAGAGCCCATCGGTGCATGCACGCCACCTCCACCCGGCAGCGCCAGTTTCGGGTATGCTATTGAACAGACCCTCTATGTTGGAGAGCGAAAATCCGAGACCGGCGAAACCGGCAATGCCGATTTTCACATCACTGACGGATCGGTCTTGTCTCGGCTCGTCGAAATCGGCGCTTTCGACGGCGCTCGATCGATAGGCCGCATCTCCCTTTTTTGGAGCCGTTTGTTCATTTCCGAGAAGTGTCGGGTGGGCACACGGCAATCTCCGCAGACCAATCCGGACAAGCTCTCCGCCTCTGAGAACGGAGGCGTCATGATCGGACAAACCCTGGAAATCCTGGAATCGGGTGTCGTCTCCCTCGCGTCCGACGGCTTCATTCAAGTAGGCAGTCTCATTGATGACGGCGGCCTGCTGGGCGCCGTACTCGTACGCGATTTCGGCGTCTTACAGGGCAACGGAACTATTGAGGGCATTGTTGCAATGACCGGCAGCTCTACGTTGTCGCCTGGCACGTCGCCTGGAACGCTAACCATCAACGGCGATCTCTCCATGGAGCCTGGGGTCATGCTCAATATCGAGCTTGGAGGAACAGCGCCGGGTGAATTCGACCAGTTGGTCGTCTCTGGACATGTCGCGGTTGGCGGCACGGTCAACGTATCCTTTGTAGACGGATTTGCCCCGTCCGTTGGAGATTCCTTTCCTGTCATGCAGTTTGGGTCGCAGGAGGGCACGTTTTCCAAAGTGGTCATGCCACCGGGATACGCTGCGACGGGCGCCGGCGGCGAAAAAACGTTGTCCATTGTTGTCACAAGCGTGAATCCAAGTGTCCCCGCGGTCTCGGTTTGGGGGCTGATTGCCTTGTCGCTCCTGGTGCTAGCGGCTGGAACGGTGGTGCTTCGATCACGGTTCGGCTCCAACACCGCGTAACCGAATCTTGAGAAGGTCCGTCATCGTAAACAACGTAGAATTTTCCTTAAATCTGTTGCGGTGCTCTTATGTAAACGCCGTTTGAAAAACGTATCCATGACAAGGCATGGTTCGTCAAGGAT
>JBBTCX010000363.1:0-8928 GCA_038043045.1 Planctomycetota bacterium
CTATTCGCAATCCGGGTCGGGCAATGGACAGACAAAATCGCAGGTGCCGTCGCCGTATAGGCCGAGAACTTCGCATGGATCGACGTTGTCAAAACCGCAATCCGGATCGGGAAGTGGACAGAAATCGTCACACTCGCCATCGCCGTAAAACCCGTTGATCAAGCAAATGTCATCTTGATCGACGAAACAATCGGGGTCCGGTAACGGGCAATCGTCATCGCAAGAACCGTCGCCATAAAGTCCGAGTAACTCGCAAGAATCCGAACCGCCGGTCAGACAATCGGGATCGGGAAAATTGCAGAATTCGTCGCAGAACCCGTCGGAGTACCAGCCGTTGGCTTCGCAGATGTCGAAGCTCGCGCAGTCCGGATCTTCGAACGGGCAAAAGAGGTCGCATGATCCGTCGCCGTAGAGTCCGGCTTCTTCGCAAAGGTCGATGTCGATGACGGTGCAGTCCGGGTCCGGTTCAAAACAGAACTCATCGCATACCCCGTCGCCATAGTAATCATTGATTTCGCACAAGTCGAAAAATTCTTCGCAGTCTGGATCCATCTGCGGGCAGAAATCGTCGCAGATGCCGTCGCCATAGAAGCCGGCCTCCTCGCATTCGTCGAAGTCGATGCCGCCTACTATCACTTCGCAACCCACGAAGAATTCATTGTCGTTGAAATCAAATCCTTGGAACACGATTTCAAACCGTCCGGCGTCGAACAGCTCGATTTCCGTGAACAATTCAAACGGATCGGACAAGAAATAGTCGCTCGTCCCCAGCACGAACCACTCGGTCTGGATCAGATCAAGAGTGTCAAGTCCTGACACAGAAACGAAACCGTTCTCGCCGATGTTCAAACCCAAGGGACAATCGATCGCCAAGTCCAGATCGACGATGGAATCGTCCAACACCCGGCCGACGTTGACCCCGCAGGTGTAGACCTCGAAGGACAAATCATCCGTGGTCAGATCGGAGACAACGAGTGTCACTTCTACAAACCCGGATGCCGTCGGGCGAATTACGGTGCGATCCCCGTTCGGATCGCCGATCACGAATCCGAATCCGTCGCTGACCAACCAATCGAAGGTAAAAACGCCCTCGCTTCGGGCGGACAGAAACGCCACGTCAAAATCGTCGCCGGTTGCGACCTCCAAGGGACAGACGATTGTGCTGAGTGCCTTTTCCCCGGTGACCAGTTCGCAGTCAAAGAGGCGGACGGGCTCCGGCGCGTTTTGGTTTCGATACCGCAGTCTCCCCGTGGCAAGAACG
Source organism: Planctomycetota bacterium (assembly GCA_038043045.1). GTDB lineage: Bacteria > Planctomycetota > Phycisphaerae > UBA1845 > UBA1845 > JBBTCX01. Next base: position 1,262 of record JBBTCX010000363.1, read on the forward strand.
GGCGTGTCGTCGGCGAGGTCGATGAGTACGAGGTCAAACGCCAGCACGTCCCCATCGCTACTGAGCGATCCGTTGACCAGCGCTGCGTCGAAAAGCCGAGTTGCCGACGCGACCGCCGAACCGAAAACATCGGCATCGAACCCGACCTCGGCTTCAAACCTTCGTTCGATCGTGACCGTTCCGAAATTATCCACCTGGGTGGCCGTGAACACCGGAGTCACGAATAACTCAAACCCCACTTCAGAATCGGGCGTCAAGTTAATCGGAGTTCCTGTGTCATAATTGATCGTAATGCCGGCTTCGCCGCTCCCGCCGAGACTGAAATCCGGGAAAACCAAATGGCGATCAAACTCCGATTGCAAAAGCCCGTCCGCGTCGAAGGTCAGTCGGCTGGCGATTTCGGCCAAGTCCAAACAAAACCCTTCCGCGTCAAAGAGCACATAGGTTTGGCCGGCCAATTGACGGATTTCCACCGGCGTTACGTCCAACGTGACCTCCACAAGTTCGACGCGCTCGACTTCAACGATCTCGACGACCGAAGAAATCTCGCCAATCAGCAGCGTGGCCGACGCGAGAGAACTCGACACGAAAACCGAGCCGGGATTGACCTCCTCATCAAAAACAGAAACGGCCACCAGTTCGAAAGAACTCAAGCCATCGGTCAATGAAAACACCAACGATCCACCGAGTTGCGATTGGGCTGCGAGTTTCGAAAGCTTCTTCGCGCGGCGTTCATCGACGATGGGTCGACCCGCTTGGGAATCCAGCCCCGCCTGGTCGGATATCACCGTGCCGTCCGCATGGGTCAGCCGAACGCGAACGGTGTCACCCTCGTACACCAAATCGGCCGCCGTATTGTCTGATCCCCGGAGATTGACCGGTCGACCTTGTCCATCAAGCGAGGCCTTTACCACTATGCCATTTGTCATGCTGACAGTGGCTTCCGTCAGGACCGTCGATCCATCCGGATTCTGTCGTGCACGAAACGTGTATTCATTCCCCTCGTCGTCGGTGGCTACGGCGTGATTACCTCCTTGGGCATCGAACGCGACCATAAGGCTTCGCTCGCTTCCGCCCGTTCCATCTGGCGGACCACCGCCGTTATCATTCCCCCCGCTGTCGCCGGGGTTGATTTGAATGGTGCACGCCGACACGATTGTCAGACCGGGGAACAAAATCCATTTGGGAAAACTCATCCTTGAACCGAGCATGATATTCTACCTTTCAAACCACGACATCGGGCACCATGACTCTACTCAGGCCAAGTCGGTGCAGCCGTTCACAGATTAGATTATCGGCCACTGTAGGCGATTTGAAAAGCCGCAAAGTCCATCAGATCGATTTGTCCGCAACGGTCAACATCGAACCCGGCGCACTTTCCGGTGGGATCGCTGGGATTGTCGGTTTGCATGCAGGCGTGGAACCGGGCGAAGTCCACAAGATCGATATCCCCGTCGTTGTCGCCATCCGCGAACCCACATCCAGCGCCGCAAGTAGAACCGTCTCCCTGGTACAGGCCGTCCTGGGATTGGCAATCCACACTGGAAAGGCTCTCCTTGCCGTCCACACAACCCTGGTTGGCGGGGAAGCAACAAGCGCCTCGCTTCGTACAGCCGCAAACGTTCACGAGCAAGTCACTCGAAAGACATCGATCGATGCAGTCGACCACCCCGTCGTCATCTTCGTCGCTGTCCGCAGCTCCTTCACCGACGCAAATTCCATCGATGCACGTATCGGCACTCGTGCAGAACATCCCGTCGTCGCATGGGCCGGTGATGTTGCCATGCTGACATTCGCCCTCAACGCACACGTCCGTGGTGCAGGCGTTATCATCCGAACAATGTGCATCGTTCAAACATTCGACACAAACATCATGGTCTTCATTACAATGCTGGCCTTCTTGGCAGGGTGACAGTGTCCCGCCGGCGCAAACTTGACCTCCGCAGGTTTCGCCAAAGGTGCAGAAACGACCGTCGTCGCAGGGATCCTCTCGGTTGGTGTATTGGCACGTGCCGGATACGCAAATCTCGGCGGTACATTCGATGTTGTCATTGCAATCGGCATCGACGATGCATTGCACACATTCGTGAGTCGCCTCATTGCACAGAAATCCTCCATCGCAATGCGATCCCGAGCCCACACAAACGCCGCCGCTGCAACGATCGACGACGGTGCAGAACCGGCCGTCGTTGCAGGTGTTGGTGTTGTTGGTGTGGACGCAGCGTCCCTGGGTGCTGCATTTGTCAGTCGTGCAGATGTTGTCCGGAGATTCCTGGCAATCGGCGTTCACGAAGCACTGGACGCAACGATCGTTGGCTTCGTCACAGGTGCGATTGGCCGGACAGGGATTACCGCTTCCCACGCAGACGCCGCCGCTGCAAACATCGGTCGTTGTGCAGAAGCGGCTGTCGTTGCAAGTGTTGGTGTTGTTGGTGTGGACGCACAGACCGGAAGCATTGCACGTGTCCGTCGTACAGACGTTGTTGTCGTTGCACTCGGCGTTGCTGGAGCACTGAATGCAACGATCGTTGGCTTCGTCACAGGTTTGGCTGGGCGGACAGCGATTAATGCTTCCCACGCAGACGCCGCCGGTGCACCGACCGACGACGGTGCAGAACAGGCCGTCGTCGCAGAAAGATGTATTATTGGCGTTGACACAGTGGCCCAATGAATTGCACGAATCCGTCGTGCATGGGTTGCTGTCGTTACAATGCGCATTCACCGTACAATCAGCGCATTGGTTGGTCGTCTCATTACATTGCTGTCCCGGGCAGCGAATACCGCTTCCCACGCAAGACCCGTTGATACATGTGTCGGTGAGCGTGCAAAACAGGCCGTCGTCACAAGGCACCGTGATATTGGTGTACTCGCATTGGTTGGAGACGCAGGCATCTATCGTGCAGACGTTGTTGTCATTGCACTCAGCGTTGCTCGAGCATTGGATGCAACGATCGTTAAGTTCGTCGCATGTCTGGTTCTCCGGACAAGGATTGCCGAAGCTGACGCAGGTGCCACCGATGCAAGTGTCGGTTCGTGTGCAGAACAACCCGTCATTGCACGGGGCGTTGTTCACCACGCTTTGGCAATCGCCGTTGGGGCCGCAAACTTCGTCGGTACACGGGTTGTTGTCTGCGGGACAATCGGCCGATGTGCCGCAAAGGGCGCATCCATTCAGAGTCTCGTTACAAAAAAGACCGTCTGGACAAGGGGTGGGACTACCGTGGCACACCCCTTGCGAGCAAGTATCGTTGATTGTGCAAAAAAGGCCGTCGTCGCAGGGAAGGGCATTGGGAGAATGGACGCAAAAGGTGTCCTGACATTGATCGATCGTGCATACGTTTTCGTCGTCGCACTCGGCATCGCTTACGCAAGTACAACGATCCGCACAGGTTGCACCGTTTTGCCAAGCCTCACCTCCAAGCACTTCCAGACAACATTGCCGGTTCACTTCGCCCAAACACGTCGAACCGGAACAGCAGCGACCCGTGTCGATCGTAAGCTGTTGTACAACCACGGTGATTGGAACCAAGTTGCCCGTTCCCAAGGCGTCGTCCCGGACACGTGTGCCGTTGATTACCAATGGAGGGTTGGTCACTCCCTCGGGACTAACAGGATATTCGCCCCCTGCACATTCCCCAATGGTGTAAACAAATGTGGCTGCATAGCGTGTCGTGTTGGCCGGGAGCTGAAAGGGCGGCGACAGTGGAAGCGGCGCAATCGCAATAAGACAGCTCGTGCCATTGGAGGGCGAAAGGAGCCCGGCCCCTCCTGCAAGGTGCGGCGTACCGCCAAGGCTGCCGTTTGGTCGAGAAAAGATGTGCGTGGCACTCGCAATCGTCAATGGTCCTTCGGCTCCTGATGGCACCGGCAATGTGCATGGAAAATCGATCTGAATGCCTTTGATGCCCTGGTTTACGTCGCTGGTGATGAAACACTCGACTTCGACAAGGTCGCCCCCGTTTACACCTGCGTTGGGCAAATAGGGTGTGCAGGTCATCGTGACAACTGCAAGCGTGGTTCCTGTCGGCCCAAATGAAAACAAAGTGCCCAGTAACCAGAGAATCGTGGTCTTTCGTGGCATCATCGGATTTCCCCCCTTAATACTGCCTGCCGAAATAGGTTAACAACTTTGTATTGATTCTAGGCCCAGTCAACTCAGCCGGTCCAATAATGCCTTCAGAAATCCTTTGACGAGCTGTGGGGGGACGTCTTTGATTTTGGGCGGCATTTGGTCAAGAAACAGACCTTCTACGTGGTCTCGCGCACGGACGCCCGCTTTTTGCAATCGAGCGACCACGCGCTCGGCCTCCTCCAGATTCGACTCCTTCATCATCACCACAAACTTCGTCACCAACGCGCCCAAGTCCACAACCTCGCCGGCCGCCGACGCTCTAGCCCCACGTCCGGCGGGCGCGGATTCGGTGTCTCCCGTGTCGCCTTCCTGTTCGCTCACCACCTTGGCGAAGTACCCGGCGGACTCCTCATGAAGCTTTTCTGCGCGCTGTTCATCCTCCGAATCCAACGGTGCGAGCGGAATAATGTCATCGTCTGACACCGGCGTCGGAATATATAATGTCTGCTTGCACGATGGGCATTTTCCGTGTTTTCCACCGGCGTCGTCCGGTGCACGAATCAGCTTTTGACAACTCGGACAATGGAGTTCAATACTCATGGAACTTTCTTTCATTCCACGCGAAAACGCCCTAGACCGTGGCCTCGCGCTCGCGTCGCGCTCTGAAAGTTAATCGTATCGGAATCTCCGAAAACGGCAACGTTTCCCGAAAACGATTGATCAAGAACCGCTCATACGATTGATCAATCAAATCCGTGTGGTTTACAAAAACGACGATCGTCGGCGGCTCCGTGGAAACCTGCGTGGCGTAGAAACATTTGAGCATTCTCTTGCCCCGTTTGGCCGACGGAGAATGAGCGGCCAGCGAATCGTTCAACGCTTGGTTCAATTGCCCGGTTCCAACGCGAGTACGGGCCTGTTTGAATAAAGATGAAGCCACGTCAATCACCGCCCAAATGTTTCGCGCCTCCGTCGCCGTCGTGAACGCCACTGGGGCGAAGGACAAATGCGGAATCACTTTCGTCAGATACTCACCGTAAACACCTGTACTGGTGCGATCTTTGGCCAAATCCCATTTGTTGACCACCACGATGCACGGTTTGAGCGACTCCGTAATCAAGTCGGCCAGTTTCTTGTCGACTTGACCCACCGGAACTGTTGAGTCAATGAGCAACAACACCACGTCGGCACGTTCGATGGACTGAAGCACGCGTGTGTACGCGAAAAATTCAATGTCATCGGCCAGCTTGCTTTTTTTACGAACCCCGGCGGTGTCAATGGCAACAAAGGTTCTACCATCCTTTTCAAAAGATACGTCCACACTATCCCGCGTGGTACCCGGTATTTCGCTGACGATCATACGCTCCTCGCCGGCGAGAGCGTTGACGAAACTACTCTTGCCCGCGTTTCTCTTGCCAACGATGGCGATCTTCATCACCGCCTCGGCCGGGGCCTGCACAGTTGCGCTTTTCACCGCGTCGCGGATCAACTCGCGCAATTCTCGCAAACCCGAACCATTTACCGCGCTCACCGCAATCGGATCGCCGAACCCAAGCCGCGCGAACTCCCCACACGCTCCCACCATGTGCGGTTCGTCAACCTTGTTGGCAATCAAACGAACCCGGGTTTCCTGCTTTCGCAGCATCTCCGCGGTCTCGCGGTCCAACGACAGAAGACCATCGCGGGCGTCAACTACAAAAAGTATCAACTCTGCACGATCCACGGCAAAGTGAATCTGACGCACGACGTGATCGCTCAAGTCGTCTCGATCCACGATCCCATAACCGCCGGTATCGACCAGTTCAAAAAAGGTTTCTTCGATGTCACACACCGCCCCAACCCGGTCGCGCGTCACGCCCGGCGTGGGTTCGACAATGCTCACCCGCCGCCCCACCAAGGAGTTGAAGAGGCTGCTCTTGCCCACATTTGGGCGACCAACGATAGCAACGATAGGAAGCGTCATAATCCTCAGCAATTCTTTATTCACACGGGCCGGGGCAAATCGGATCGCCCGCGAAGGCGGCCAACAAAACAATAAGATCATCCACGTCCACGAGCCCGTCACCCTCGCAGGGCGAGATATCCGCGTTCACGCACGACGTCAGGGTTACAAAGGCATTCAGCAGACAGATCAGGTCATCCAAGTCGACCAGCCCCGTTCGGTCCAAGTCTCCATACGGATACGTCACGCATTGGCACTCATCAGGAACGCCGCCACCGTCCGCATCCAGCGACGCGCCGCCGGCGATGTCACATTCATCGGGGACGCCGTTCGGTTGACAGTCCAAACTCGTTCCTAAAGCAATATCGCACACATCGGGTATCCCATTGGGCTGGCAGTCCGGCACCGATCGCGTTCGCAAGTCGCAATCGTCGGGAATTCCGTTTTGATTGCAGTCGTTCGGAGAAGCGGGACGAAAATCGAAGCCTGTCGGTGCCACCATTTCAACATCCCCGCGAACAAATGCACGCCGATACCTCGGCGGGTCAAGCGTGAACTCAATCAATCGAATCGACCCCAGACTTCGCACGACGTAGATGTTGCCGTTGGGTCCCGAACGAATACCCCACGGGCCCCCAATGCTGTATTCTCCGCTGAAAACTCGATCGAACGCGCCGGATGGGTCATACTCAAGAACCTGGCTGGTGCCAAAGCTTGTCACCAGCAGGTGACCGTCGCCAAGAAACAGCAACCCGCGCGGATTGGATAAACCGCCGCTCCCCGCCACGACAAACACGCCCACAAACAATCCGTCCGCACCACCGTATTCCCGAACCGAATGCGTTGCGTCTACCACAAACAAATTCCCGTTCGGACCAAATGCGATGGCCCAAGGCTGGCTTAATCCGCCCGACCCGCTCGACACGAAAATCCGCAGCAAATCGCCGGATTGCCCGTCGTATTCCAACACACTCGAATTCAGTTGACTCGAAACGTAAAGAGTCCCAGACGATCCAAACACCAAACTCGTCGGACCATTCAGTCCGCCGCCGCCCGAAGGAACAAGGTCGTTCAACGTCCCCGCGTCGACATCGATCCGCACGACGCGATCGTCCCCAAAGCTCGCCACATAGAGCTGTCGATCCGGGCCAAAAACCACATCGTGCGGTTGATTGACTCCTCCTTCAGTCAGATTGCGAATCGCCACGCCGGCCGCTCGGTGATATTCCCGTACTTTACCGTCATCGCGCATGGCTATGAAGATATTTTGTTCGCGATCGATATCGATGTAATCGGCCACGCCATTTCCATTGCAATCCTGACACGTATCAGGCACCTGGTCCCGATCCAAATCAAGCTCCACCCCTGAACCGATCTCCACATGATCGGCCACGCTGTTGGCGTTGCAATCCGGTTCGCACGTGTCGGGGACCAGATTCCCGTTGTCATCCGGTTCACCTAAGACCGTGATCTCATATTCATCTGGATTTACATTCCCGTTGCAATTGGCCTCGCAAACATCGGGGATCGAATTGCCGTCCACATCAGCCGCCCCACCGCTGATTTCTACAGTGTCTAATATACTGTTTTGATTGCAGTCCTCGCACTCGTCGGGCACGCCGTTACCATTCACATCGGCACTCGTCGACAGAG
>JBBTCX010000364.1:0-10407 GCA_038043045.1 Planctomycetota bacterium
CTCCCTCCACACAAGGTACCAGGCTTTCGAGTCGTTTGCAAAGTTGCGCAAGGGCCAATCTGCACGTAATGCGCGATTCGATTTCGTTTGACCCGGTTCAATGGAGCGAGCGGATTGCTCTGAAGGGTATGTCGTGCGACAATTCCATTTGGTGGACTTTAAGCAATCCTAGCAATTCCTCTTCATCATTGAATGGCGGGGAGAGTTGACGTGGAGCTTGGTCGACCGCTCGTGATCCTTCGCGGTTCGGTGATGAGTCGTGGAACGCGGACATGGTTGTGACCTTTCTTAGCATCTTGGCCGCGGGCATGGTTTTCGTCTCCGCGGTCGGCCCGTTGGAGAAAACGAGCTGGAGGTTTCTCCGTTTTGTGGCGTTCCTTGCTTTTGCCCTTTCATGCCTCGCATCGGTGTGGATTCTGCGCCGAAGGCCGACGACAATGTCCACGAATGAACTATGGAGCGCTGTATTTGGCGCGGTTCTGTGTTTTTCGGCGGCGATGAATGCAGTCATGGCTCCCATCGCGGCGCGAAGACGCGGATTTTTCCGTTTGGTCGGACTCATCGGCGGACTGGCTGGTTTAGCGGCTGTTTCGCTTGCAGCCCCCGGACGGATGGGGCATGACGCCGGTGGACGAAGCTTATCCGAAGTTGTCCTCGGTGTGACCGATTTTGCGCTGTCCGGGTTTCTCCTGGGAGGGATTACCGTCGCTTGGTTGTTGGGTCACGCCTACCTGACCGTCACCACCATGACCATCGCCCCATTGCGATTTTATAGTCGTTTGCTTTCATGGGCGATTGTCGTTCGATCGGTTTTTTTCCTTTCGAGTTTGATCCTTGCGTGGTTGCTTATGGATCAGACTGATACGGGGCAGAGTCGAGTTTGGGCGTTTCTCGTGGATTCGTGGTTGATCGTTTCGCTACGTTTCGGGGTGGGATTGGTGGCGGTCGGCCTCTTCGCCTATATGGTGGCAGACTGTGTACGTTTGCGATCGACGCAATCCGCAACGGGAATTTTATATTTTGGTTCGACGTTTGCCTACGTGGGTGAATTGGCGAGCCAGCACTTAACTGCCCAACTGGGTTGGCCGGTGTAACCATGCAAATACGTTTTCATTGTCCTACCGATGGTTGTGTGGCCATCATTGAGTACCAACCTCTGGAGCAATGTGCGGGCGCGATCACCTGTCCGCGCTGCAAACAGACTCACCGAATGACCGTGACGCCGAAGATGCACGACGCGGACTCTGTAGACGAGTGTGCCGTCTGTCGGGGAACGGAACTGTTCGTGCGCAAGGATTTTCCGCAACGAGTCGGATTGTTCGTGGTCCTTCTATTCGGCGGAGCCAGCTTGTATTATTTCCGCTCCAATGCTGTCTTGGCATGGTTGATCCTTGCCGCCGCAGTCGTCGTGGACTTCTTGATTTATCTCGTGATCGGGAAAATGACGACGTGTTACGGTTGCCGCGCCGAATATCGAAAATGCAAGCTGAACCCCGCCCACGAAGCTTTTGATCTGGCCACGTCGGAGAAATACTAGTAGTGGGTCACTCATTAGTTTTCGGGTTTGATTCCTTGCCCTGGCAAGGGTGTCAAAACGGTCAGGGAGGATCGGATATGCGCAATGCGTGAAGCGTACAGCCAAGGAGCGTGCGGAGCTGCAACAGGTGGTCAGGAAAGGAAGGGCGGCGGACGATCGGGCCGGCCGCGTTCGCACAAGATTCCACATAATCAGACAACGGAGACGACTCTCTTTGAGTTATGATTTGGGTATATGGTCTTGCCCTTTTATTTTCTGTTACTGGCCGGTTTCGTTGCGATGGGAAACCAGGACGACGCTTTGACCTATCGCAACGACTCGATTGGATTATCGCTCCGTCTCCCGAGTGAGGCGTGGAAGTTAAGCGATCAAAGTCAGGGCTCTGCGACCGTCCTGGTCTTCTCGCCGGAGGCCGACCTGAAAACGCGCTGTAGCATCTTGCATCTTCCGAAGGCAGTTCTCCCGGATGGCCTCGTCACTCGAGAGGCGCAACTCAAAGCCGTGCTTGGGGAGAAGTATGCTCGCAAGAGTTATGGTTCTGCAATGCTTGGGGTGAGCAAGGCCGATCGGCTCGAGTATGCCGTCGGCGCCTCGCGCACCTTCGAATACGGATTGGTCCGAGAAGAATTCTATCTCATTTTTCAGCTTGCCGCACCGGGCAAGACATGGGACGACGAACCGGCGCGGAGTCAGCTCGAAGCGATCGCTGCATCGTTCGAACTTGTCGCGACGAAAACTGCGAAACTACCGGAGCCGGACCGGTCCACATCGGCGGAAGTGCGAGCGCGTCGGAGCGCAGCGCATCGCCGAAAGGAGCGCGATTTTGAGGTGCATGCCCATCAACTCCAAGTGCGGATCGATCCGCCCGCACGGACACTTCGCGCGACGGACCGAATTTCCATCACCAGCCGGAAAGACGATCTGACCGACATTGAGCTGGCGTATTCGCTGGTAACCGTCGAACGCGTGGAGGCCCCCGTCTCGATCCAATGGGAGACGCGAGATCAAGAGAATAAGGACCGGTCGTGGAACAAAATGTTGCACGTGCGGCTTACGGAACGACTGCCACGCGGTGGCGAACTTGAACTTACGGTACATGTTTCTTGCGCCGATTTTTTTGAGGCCGTTGACCAGCAGCTTGTGGCGGAGGTTGCCGTTGTCGGGCAGGTGCGAGAAGCTTCCAGCTTTTCCTCGCACGTCGCGTATTATCCGATCGACGAGGTCAACGACGCGGCGGTTGACGTCACGTTTTGGGTTCCCACGGGCTACACGGCGGTCGGGGGCGGTGAGGCGATGCCGACGGAACCGAGCGATGATTGGAGCAGATTCCGTTATCGAATGGATGGACGTCGCCCGCGAGCGTTGCCGGGGGGTTTTGCCGTGGGAAAGTATATTAGCAGCGCCGGTCGCTCCGATGGCGGTATGGAGCTGACCGTCCATGGCTTTGTGGGTGAGGAGGATGCCGTGGCTCAGCGCGTCCAAGTCGCCATAGAGGCAGCCAATGTGTTCGAGCAAATGATGGGGTTGCTGCCTTGGAAAAGTGTGCGGATCGCCCATGTACGTCCGGAACGGAAGGAGACCGGTGTCAGTCTTCCGGGGCTGATTCTGATCTCTGACCGATTCTTCGGAAACTTTGCGGCCGTGGACCTGTCGGACGGGCAGCTGGATCGGCCGGAGGCCGCCGGTCTTCTGGTCGTGGTCGACGAATTGGCGCACCAATGGAACTTCTATGCGACGCCGTTGCCCAACGAGTTGGCGGAGGGTGTTTCCACGTTCACCAATGCTCTGTTTGTTGAACATCGCCACGGACGGGAGGCCTATCGTAAAAACATCGCGTCTCTTCGCGAGGCATATTGGGTGACAACGCAAATTGGCCGCGATGTGGCTATCGCCGACCCAGCCATTTACGAAACCGATGCGTATCGGGGAATCGCCTTTTGCAAGACGGCCGTCGTACTGGACATGCTTCGCACTCTCTTGGGTGATGAAGCGTTTTTTCGCGGTTGGCACAAGGTGTTTGGCAGTCCGGTCTCGGAGGGGGACGGCTACGACATTCTCCAGCGCTCCTTCGGCGACGCGAGCGGGAAGGACCTTCGGTGGTTTTTCGATCTGTGGTTCATGCAGGCGGGTCATCCCCGACTCGCTTTGCAACACTCAAGAGAAGAGGGAGAACTCGTCATCACGATCAGTCAGGTGCAGCCGGGCGCGCCGTACCGGCTCCAGTCTGAGTTGCTGGTCATAGGGCAGGATGCCGAGACAATTCGTCACCCGATTCAGGTTTCTGATACCGTAACGACCGTGAGATTGGCGTGCGGATTTGCCGTCAAAGAAATCCAGTTTGACCCGGATGAGCTGCTGTTGTGCAGAAGGGAATCACCGTAATCCTGGAGTCGCCGTGAAATCGCCCGGCGCGCCATGGGTTCGCCGATCGGAACGGGGGATGCCCATGACGCTGCTGAACATCCCTGGCTTGTCAACCGTGCCCCCATTCCGCTTCCAATTCGTCGGCGAATCGCAGTTCAAGAACGCCGACGCCTGCATTACAGCGCAAGCACCTATACCCGAAAGTTAAAGAGTGACGCACTACTAACTTTGCCCCTGAACTTGCGAATCCGGGCCTGAAACATCAGAATCCTCGAACGACGCGTACGGCGCAAAGTGGTCTCAAAAGAAAGGAAAGCATATGTCCTTATTGGAAGGTCGCAAGGGTCTAGTCTTTGGAATCGCCAACGATCGCAGCATTGCTTGTCATATTGCCAAGAGCTTCGTTCAAGCCGGCGCCACGTGCGGGTTTCCGTATTTGCCCGGTGAGAAAAACGAGCGTCGGGTGCTGAAGGCTCTCGAAGACTCGAGTATTCGTGACCCTTGGCTTATCCCCTGCGACGTCTCCAACGAAGCCGACCTCGACAAAGTCTTTGAGATTGCCAAAGAGAAAATGGACGCCATCGACTTCGTGGTCCACTCGATTGCTTTCGCCGATCGAACCTATCTCAAACCAGGGCGGTTCCATGAAACCCCGCGCGAGATTTTTGCCCAAGCGCTTGATATCTCGGCGTATTCCCTTGTCGCGATGGCCGGTCGAGCGAAGAAAATCATGCCCAAGGGAGGTTCCATTATCGCCATGACCTACTATGGTAGCGAGAAGGCCGTTCCGGGTTACAACGTCATGGGAGTTGCAAAAGCCGCGCTCGAAGCCTGCATGAGGTATCTCGCCCTTGAACTTGGTGAATCCGGTATTCGCGTCAACACCATCAGCGCGGGTCCCGTCCGCACGCTTTCTTCCATGGCTGTCGGGGGCATTGATGAAATCTTCGAATGGGTTTGTCGCAAAGCCCCGTTGCATCGGAACATCGACGCAGCGGAGGTCGGCAAAACGGCGGTCTATTTGGCCAGCGATCTTTCCAGTGGCGTCACCGGCGAAAACATCTTCGTCGACGCGGGGTACAACATTGTGGGGTTGTAATTCGCTTCGCGCGTGCGGATCAAATACCGGCGCACAATTGTAGAAGGACAAACGCTGGAAGTATCACCACCAGCGCCGGGTATACTACATAATTCGACAAATCTGAGTAGATAAAACACAAAAACACGATAAAGGAGTACGGACGGATCCGGTCATAGAACGCGCCGACCGTGCGAGGAAACAGTCCGCCAAGCACCCAACCACCGTCCAGCGGCGGAATCGGAATCAAGTTGAAAAAAGCCAAGAATACGTTGATGAAGAACGAGATTTTGAGAAGTGTCAGAAAGCTGACCAACATCGGCGCAAACCATATCCCTCGGACCGAAATCGGCGCGGTAAAATCCGGCGTCGCAAAATTTGTTACGGCACCGTCTGGGGCTACCAACGCCAAAACGTATCCGAGAATCAACAAAACCATGAGCGATGCGGAGGCCAACAGCAGATTCGAAACAGGACCGGCTATCGCCACCAAAATCATCGTACGCCGCGGACGATCCGTAACCTCGGGTCGACTGGGCACCGGCCTCGCCCAACCCCATGGATCACCCCCCGCCATGAACAGCATGAGAGGCAACATGACACTTCCAACCGGGTCGATATGGGCCAACGGATTGAGGGTGACTCGACCCAATCTCCGTGCAAAATCGTCACCAAGCCACCAGGCGGTGATAGCGTGCGCAGCCTCGTGGATCGTTAGAGACGCTAGAATGACGACCAACCCGGCCACGATCAGGCCCCAATTGTGGTCGCGCTCCCAGAAAGGTTGAAACGAAAAGCTGGCCGACTTCAAAGGGACGCTTTCATGTTCCTGTGGATTGACATCATGATGCAACATTGACGGTGGAGAATTTGGTGTTGCGGTTTCTTTCATCCACTCGCGAATCGTCGCGGGTTCGGTGGACTTGTCGGGCGCCATGATCCGATCGCGAGTCCAATACCGCCATAATCCCCACGTGGAAAAGGCGGACGCCGTCAGACCCAGCAAAGTGAGAATCAAGGCTGCGAGACACAGACGCCTTGAATGAAGCCACGCTCTGTTTTTTCGCACGCGCTTCCGGTGGAGGATCAGCATCGTGGCCGTTCCGATGGCCGGCAAAACTCCGAGCAATGGGATCAAGGTCAACGATGAGAGGCACAAGGACGCTACCGCAAGACGGGAGACCTTCGGCCAAAGCAGAGGAGTCTTATCGCGGGGATCATCCACGCTTCGTTCCGAAGGCGTTTCTTTGAGTTGCGACAACTTGACGCCAAGCACGGGAGCGGCTTGTTCGGACGAGACAAAGAACCCCAAGCTCCGATCAAACCGATCCACTCGAATGATGTAGCCCGAACCGTGTGGTTGTATGGAAAGATCCGTCGGCCAATCCGAAGCCGGCAGGTCGAGAGTCTCGCCTTCCGACCGAAAAAGAATTCGAACCCCAGAGGCTTCCACGAACCAGTCGCGACCGTTGGTGTCAAGCCACGACACTGGAGCATGCGCCGAGTTTGATGGTAAGCCATCGTGACCCGATGGCGATTGTTGCTCAATCATCATGGGGCCTATTCTACCGAAGAAGGGTCGCAAAACCGAGAGGGAGGAATGAAGGCCATCACGTCCTTGGGTCGAATTCTTCCGCGCGGAAGCTGCTGCCCAAATATGCCTTGCGGACTAAGGGGTCGTTCACGATATCGCGCGGAGCGCCTTCCGCCAATTTCGAGCCGTCATGGATAATGTAACTTCGATCGGTCACGCGCAGCGTTTCTCGAACGTTGTGGTCGGTCAGGAGAATGGCGATGCCCCGTTCGTGCTTCAAACGAAGAATTTCCTGTTGCAGGTCTTCAACGGCCTTGGGGTCGACGCCAGAAAACGGCTCATCCAACAGAATCAATTTGGGGTTGGTGACCAATGCGCGAGCGATCTCCAGCTTGCGCCGTTCTCCGCCGGAAAGAGTTCTCGCGTGTTGGTTGCGATGTTCGATCAATCCGAATTGCTCCATCAACTGCTCGGCGCGCTCGATCCTCTGTTTGCGGGCTATCCCCCGCATGGTCTCCAAAATGGCGAGAAGATTGTCCTGAACAGACAACCTCTGAAAGACGCTGGGTTCCTGGGATAAATAGCCCATTCCGAGCTGGGCACGCTTATACATAGCCAAGGATGTGACTTGGCGACCCGCGAATTGTACGGTTCCGCCATCGGCGTCGATCATCCCGACGGTCATGCGAAACGTCGTCGTTTTTCCTGCACCATTGCGGCCCAAAAGACCCACGATTTCCCCGTGACCGACGTGAAAGCTCAATTGATTGACCACGGCCTTCCCGTCGTACCGCTTCACCAAATCGCGGGCATCGAGGAGGAAGGGTTCAGGCTGGTTGGTGGTGCTGCCAAAAATCATGTCGGCATCATGGCGGGCTTTTCACCGGGGATCAATAACCGATAAGCGTGAGCCCGCGGCAGATCATTACTTTGTGGGCTTGGGTGCAAGGTGTTCCACCATGGCCGCGTTCGTCGGGTATTTGGCGAGATTCTCGAGCAGCATTTCCATCCCACGCGCAGGGGAATCGGCTTGAAGTCGACGGCGAATCATATGCGCAACCGGCAATTCTCTCGCTGAAAGAAGCTTTTCTTCCTTACGCGTGCCGGAGAGGTGCAAATCGATCGCCGGCCAAATCCGCTTGTTGGATAAATCACGCGACAGCATGATCTCCATGTTTCCCGTGCCCTTGAATTCGTTGAAAATAACTTCGTCCATTCGGCTGCCGGTTTCAATCAACGCGGAGGCAATGATGGTTAAAGATCCGCCGTGTTCTACTTTTCTCGCGGCCCCGAAGATCGCTTTGGGTTCCGCCAACGCCCGCGAGTCGATTCCGCCGGACATGATTTTTCCGCCACCGCGGACTTCCGTATTGAACGCGCGGCCTAGACGGGTCAACGAGTCCAACAAGATGACCACGTTTTGTTTGCACTCGACCAAGCGCTTGGCCCGTTGGATGACAAATTTCGCAAGGCGAACGTGAGCGGTGGCGTCGTGATCGTTGCAGCTTGCAACGACCTCGCCATGAACCGTTCGCTGCATGTGCGTGACCTCTTCCGGACGTTCGTCGATCAGCAACACCATCATGTAAATGTCGGGGTGGTTGGCCGAAATCCCAGCCGCAATCTGCTGAAGTAGGATCGTCTTTCCGGAGCGCGGAGGAGCGGCAATGAGTCCGCGCTGACCGAGACCGATCGGCGTGAGAAGATCCACCACTCGCATCGAGGGAGATCCTCCGGGAATTTCAAATCGAAGTCGTTCGTGGGGATCAATCGCCGTCAATTCTTCAAATGGCTTGGTTTCAACATATGCAGCAGCCTCTAGGTTATTGATGGTAGAGACGGTGCTCAAAACTCGCCGGGCTGCATTCCCGCCATTCAACGGGGCAATCGTACCGACGACAAGCTCGCCGCCGCGAAGTCCATATTGCTGAACGATGTTGGCCAAAACTTGGACATCGTCTCGCTTCGGGCGATATCCCATGTTCGGTTTTCTTAGCCACCCGATATCTCGGGCAAGTTCAAAAACCCCGTCCACGATTTCCGCAGATCGCGCCTCACTTGGAAGCGGCGAGAGTGGAGTTACGTCTTCGTTACCGTTTTGCAAATTAGCCACTAAATTCTGCAACCTATTTGGACAAAATACGTTACGACAAAAACAGCGATCGTGATAGCGCATCAGTTTCGCGGCGCGCGTCGAAGATGCGTTTTGCGACCGAGTAGACAAGGGGTTATATCATACCCGCGCTGGATTGCAAATGGATTCCTTTGCAGAATCCCAAAAGTTGAGAGTTGACAGGAGGAAGTCCTTAGATCAAGCTACGCCGCAATCACCAACTGTCGGAACGTTGGTTAGTCGGATTCGAACTGGTGCCGTGGTCCGTTGTGGTGGAATGGCTAATGCTGCCGGACCGTGAAACCCGATGAAGGGCTTTATCCAGTCGCGGCGTGGCGCAAGGCGACGGGTTTTAGACGGTGATGTCTCTCGCTATCGACGAGCAAATGAGACAAAAAACGTAGGAAAGTTTTGCTGCTATGAACCCTGGGAGCGGTCAATGGGGTGAGAAGCAGCTTCAGGAAGTGTTGAAGACAATCTTTGACATATAACGTGTATTCGACGGCGCAGGGTGTGCCTGCGCGGCGTTGAGTTTGGTTTCATTGTGGCCGAGCATAGGCTCGGCGGGTTAGGTTTGCTTCTTGCCGGTCACTGCCGCGTTTGGCATGTTCGGGCTCGGTGAGATCGCAACGAAATGCCATGAAGGAGTGCAAGTAATGCGGAAGAACACACGTACGATGAAGCTCGTCGGACTATTGGCGACGGGCGCGATGATGATGCAGTTCGGTGGCTGCCTGGGTGGTCTGGGCCAGCAGGCTGGAATCGGGTTTGCCCGGGCTTTCGGCGCTCTGCCGGCTGGGGTCCTGTACGGCCTGGTCGCACCGCTGCTCGGCCTTGGCGGCACTGATGCCGCCGCGGATGGCGACGTCCAAGGCTAGTAGGTCAAAGCGGACAAGCGCAACTTGCGCTAAACACCGGTTTTGTGCATCGCTTGTAAACTATGGCTTTTGCGCCGTAGTCGCGAAAATTGAGGTTAAAAACGAGGGGGGTTCCGTTATACGGCGGACCCCTCGCGTTTTTTTTAGCTTGACTTATTTCTCGTCACAATTCGATGCTCTCTGTCACGATCGGACGATCGACCGTTCCTTCGATTCGAACGGCTCCGTGGGCTGGATCGTGAGGAAATGCAAGGATTAGGCCCGTTTCCAGACTTCGGCGTAATAGGAAGTGTTTTTCGTTCATTGTTTTCATCGGTTCCAAATCGTAGGCCATGACCCAGGTTGGGCGTAGATGAGCGACGGTGGGGATGAGGTCGCCGACAAAAAGAAGCGAATTTTTCCCGTCGTCAAAAAGAGGCAAGAGTTGATACGGTGTGTGGCCGTGGGAAAGAAACCATTTCATTCCGTCCCAGGGGGATGCAGGTTTGTCACCTTCCACAAATCGTAATCGGTTCAATCCGTCGAGGCGATCGAAATCCGGCTTGAGGTACGACGCTCGGTCTTTGGCGTGTGGAAGGTTGGCATGATCCCATTGGTGGCGATGGAGCCAATGGGTGGCGTTCGGAAAGACGAATCGCGTCGGACCTTCGGGTTCGTCTTCCCATTCGGTGAGTCCGCCGTTGTGATCAAAGTGCAGGTGGGTCACGATCATGTCGGTGACTTCATTCGCGGAGAGGCCCAGTTTCATCAAGGCGTCGGCTATCGCGGTGGGGTTGTGTTGAATCTCAAAGCGCTTGGCGGCATCTGGACTCCATTTCGTGCCGCAGCCCGTGTCGGCGAGGATAACGCGACTCGTGGAACGATCGATCGCAAGAAGGGTGCGCGTGGCAAGTGGAATCCGAT
>JBBTCX010000365.1:0-5804 GCA_038043045.1 Planctomycetota bacterium
ACGGAGACGGCGATGTCGACTCCACCGACAAAGGCACGGTCGGAGTGACATGCACGGGCACCGTCTCGGGCACCTGCCGTATCCTCGACCTCGACTTCGACGGCGATTATGACGGTACCGACGCCACCAAGTTCGACGCTTTGACGCAAGGTTCCATGCGCACCCCCGGCCTCTCGTCTACCGCTGTCTCCCAACCCTTCGCACACCAGGGACTCCTCTTCGAACCGGAAATCATGAGCTACCAAAACCGAGCGCGGCAGTATACCCCGGTCGTGCGACGGTTTGAACAACGGGACCCATTATCTCTTTCAATGGGTGTTCCCATCACTATCGGTGCCGGGTCAATGGCGCGGGTCGCAAATCTCCCTCCAATGACATTGGACTGCGCTTCCTTTTGCCAGGCGGCCGACGCGTCTTGTAGACTGATTTGTGGTTCCGAATTCCCGTGCGATCTCTGCGACAGAATCATGCCGCACTGTCTGAATGCTTGTCACGGAGAACGGGCCGCGCTTTTTGCAAGTATTCAGCATAAGTTACCACTGATCCGAAGCGTTAGAACATACCTCCTTTCACCGCATTCGGCCACTTGGGCAGATGATCGACGGGAATTCCTAAACCCTTACAGCTATCTTGACGGCACGACACCGGACAGCTCTGACCCATTTGGGCTTAAGAAAGATCGCTGTGCCGCTGGCTGTGTCGGAGGACCTCCAAATCAGTGTGGGGAGCCAGACGAAGGCTGGGACGTTCCAGATTCGTGGTTCGGATACTACTTTGGAAGATGTTGCGACCAGCACGATTGCTGCCTAGGGTCGTGCCAGAGCTGTGGGTGGTCGGTGCATTTGTGTCAAAGAGAGTTCCTAGAATGTCTTCGAGATAGGTGTGGCGGGAACATTCTCTGCGTGATTCCAGCGACTGCATACATTCTTGCGACGACCATCGGTGCAGTATTTGTTGCCGGACCGTGTCTGGCACTTTAGAAGCAACACCGCTATCCGCAACACTAATGGAGTGAAAAATAATGAGCATGAACAATCGGCTTTTGTGCAGGCGCGTATTGCGGGTGGTGATGTTCCGTTACGGCATAGCTTTTTTCGTGCTGGTTGCCGGAGGGTGCTTTTTCCCTTCGTATCTTTTTCCCTCCCCGCGACCCCCTGGTTTGGATGAGAAGGGCGTCCTCGTAGGAACGCAACTTTTCGACAAGAAGGTCTTTGTTCAGTTGCCAGAGTCGATTGAAGGGCCCCTACAAGTTTGGGACATCGCTAATTCCAACGGGTCAGAAGACACCGATGATTCGATATTGATCACCACTCGATGGGGTTACGTGTTTAAGACGAATTGGACGACGCGCACGACATTTGTAACAGGCAACCTGGAAAATGGACTCGGCTCCCACGAATTTCTCGACTTGGAGAACGATGGCCAACCTGAACTTTTGTGCGCCGGAGACACATACGGAGTGTGTTCAATCACAGGAGAAGCACTATGGAGCAAAGTGGCTAACACGTCGAGTTACCAAACAAACCTTGGAGCAGGAGACTTGGATGGCGATGGCTTGCTGGAAGTGTACATCGGATTCAGCAACGGACTCTTTTGTTACAATTCTTCGGGTGTGGAATTGTGGCGTGTTGGAGAGGATGATTTTTATGAAGAGGTCGTCAACGGCGAGAATGTGCCAAAAGGCTTTTCACAAGTGATAGCGAGTGTCGCCCGGGGACCTGTACCTGCTACGTCTGACATATATCTTGAGTTTCGAGAGGCAGATGGGCGTTTGAGTCACAGCTTCGTGGTTCCACACGCTTATCGTAATTTTACGTTGGTTCCTTGGCTGGCCGGCGAGAATTCATACTCGCTGTTAGCGAAAACGGGGGGAGCCACAGTTGTTTTCCTCGACTTACACGGACGCGAGACATTCCGCTTCACCCCCCCCTCAAGAGAATGGACTGCCCAGGGGTTGAAGGCTTCGGTGATCCAGTTGGGTCCCGCAGGTGAAGAGAAACCATTTCTTGCCATCTTGCTCCCTTACGCCGTAGAGTGGGACCGCGCATCACTGCTACTCTTTTCAACTTCAAATGAACTCGTCTATCACGAAATCATTGGGCAAGGGAATGGACTACTGGCTACTCGAGATCCCAGTACAAACGAACCCGTGCTACTCGCGAGCGATGGCGTGGACACAATTTCGATCTATCGTTTTGCACCGGAATTGTCCACATCAATACCCAAGCCGTAGCCATTTGATCAACGTGGCGACTCCTGCGGCGAAGCCGTGATGGAGAAATTCACCGGCGGGCCGTATTTGGTGCAGTTGGTCGTGGATCAGAACAGCGGCTACAGCGCCGATCCTTGACTCGCCGCGCGGAGGGTGACCCCGCGAATGCTTTGCATCACGACGCGAGGCGTCGGCGCTGTTTGATAATCGAAAGATCGGCACGAGCAGCGACAATGATTTGGATGACGCCGGCGACACGATCTTCGTCGATGAGTCGTTCGGCTCGACGGATACGACGGTTACGTACGATAAAGCCGGGAATCTGATTGACGACGGGTCGCTGCAATATGTGTATGATGCGTGGAATCGGCCAGTTGGCGTTTTGGTGAACATAGGAATCGCCCTTGACTTTCATGTCCAACATAATCAACTCATCAATGTATCGCGTGCCATGTAAAAACTGTTGCACCATGTTGCTTGATCCGTCGCGTCCTTGACACAGAACTGCCGCGGTGCGAAAAGCCTCTCATTGAATGCTCGCTTACGTCTACATTCTTCGTTGTGCCAATGGTCATCACTATTACAGAAGCACCGGCGAACTGGGCCATCGACTCGCGGAGCATCGATTGGGGTTGTTGGACTGGACCGCACCTCGCCGACCGGTGGAACTCGTGTATTTTGAGGAATTCGAGAGATGGTCTTGGTCGGCGGAAGAGGATTTGTGGCCTGAGGTGCGCGGGGAGCCTTGCGTCAGGGCGTCGAACTTGGTGGCGTCGGTGGAGTCGGTCATGAGTACGGGATTCCCCTTCGTTCTCACGTACGAATTTAGGCCGTCTCGCACGCCCACCGGATCGCGTTGCAGGAAGCGGCGCAGGGTGGGGTTGTACTGCCGTCCGGCGTGAGCGGATTCGGGAATCAAACCAGGGGCGACAAGGGCAATGAAAACACACGCTTGCTTTGTTGTGATGCACTTCACGATCGGCCTCCTAACAAAAAACATCCTGATCGTCGACGCAAACGATTTCATCCGCTTTTCGATTGGTTCGTCAGTTCTGAAACGTGCCACCGCCTCGCTGAAGGTTGACATGTGTCGTCACCTCCCTACAAACACGGACCGGCGCAGAGTTCATTACCTGCGAAGGCTTCGAGGAAGACGATGAGGTCGTCGATATCAATCACGTCGTCGCCACCGCAAGGGTAAAGATCACCATCGGGATATTGCTGCGGATCCGCGAAGCCGTTGAGCTCAATAATGAGGTCATCGAGGTCGACAATGCCCGTGAGGTCGATATCACCAAATCGATACGGCACACAATCAAACGCAATGGCGCTCACGAGTGTCCCGTAGGGCATGGTCACAAGATTGGTGATACCCGACATATCGGTGTTGGCACGGCGGATCTGACCAACACCCGTAAAATTATCCGACCAATAGAGTCTTCGCGGTAGACTCGTCACATAGAGTGCGTCCGCCAGACAAAGTCCGGATGGAATCAATACTTCGCCATTTGACCCATCGAGCTTGGAGCGTCGCAGTCCAGGGCATGTCCAGTACATTTGATTCATAGGTTGATCGAGAGCCAAGGCGGCGGGTGTACCAAAAGGAACCACGTAGAGGTCCTCAATCTGAGTTCCGTCCAGGTTCGCTCGCCGAACTTTATCATCTTGTGTCCAGTAAACACGCTGTGCTACAGTGTCAACATCAACGCCCCTTGGAAAAGGTAGATCAAGTACAACGTCCTCGACCAAGGGTCCTGCAACGTTCATTCGACGGATGCTTCCCGGAAACAACTCCGTCCAATAGAGGGTATTATTCGTTTCGTCCAACGCAACATCATATGCGATGTTCAATTGAGTGGTCAGGGAGGTAACCGAGTTGCCATCCAGATTCGAATGATAAACCCCAGCTAGCCCGCTCCAGTATATCACGTCATTCATGAGATCAATAACCAAGCCCTGAGGTCCGTCCAAGCCACCGAAAACGATGAAATCCACAGAAGACGTCGTTGGATTTATTCTGGAAATACCACTGGCTGCCGAGTAGACCACGCCAGTCGATTGGTCGAAAGCAAGCGCACCTCCGGCTGCCCAAGTGGCCACTACGATCTCGGCGTTCGATCCATCCAGATTCGCTCGCTGGATCACGGCGGGTATCGAATGGGGGGTGCTCCAATAGACCTTGCCGCCGGTGACGTCGAGTGTCACGCCTATCGGCGACGCTGCAGGAGACGTAATCACAATGTCTTCGAGTTCGCTGCCGTCGGTGCTTGCTCGTCTTAGCTTTCCTCCCGATTGCCCCCAATAGAGTTTGTTGGTAGTGAGATCGATGTCCATTCCCCAGGTGTTGCTGCCAAGTCCAGTCAGTACATCCGCGACATCGGACCCATCCAAATTCGCGCGACGAATCTTGCCTCCTATTCTTTGTGCCCAGTAAAGTCGGTTCTCTCCCGGATGAATCACGAGAGCGCCCGGGGATGCCGTTGAAGCAACCACCGTTTCCACATTGGACCCATCCAAGTTCATCCGACGCACCCTGCTTGCTTCCAAATCCGTCCAATAAATCTTTTGTCCGGACTGATCCAGCGCGATACCTGGTGCAATGAAGTCAGTCGCAGTAAAAAGAGTGACCATGTTCGTGCCGTCGCGGTTGCAACGCAAAATCTTGTCCTGCGCTCCGTCCGTCCAGTACAGGTAGTCTGCCGCGGAATCAATGGCCACGGCAAATGGATCTAAACATAGCCCGACGATCAAATCTTCCACATTCGTGCCATCGGGATTGGCCCGCTGAATCTTCCTCTCCCGTTCGCTTATCGAACCCCAATACATGTGGCCGGTAGGCTGCCCGACAACTGCTGACTGGACTAGCGTGCCCAGAAATATGTAATTGAATTTAATGGGAACTGTCATTGGTCACCTCGCTTTGCTGGTCGCCATTCCACGTTTTCTTTCGAATTCGATATTCTCATAATCCCTTTCTGTGTTGAGCCTAAATAATGCTATTGGCTCAATACGGGTGCTGTGGACCTTCAGTAGGTATTCGACGACCGCTACCATGCCCGCTGGAACATGGTCCATACAATGGTTTACAGGACCGCCATCCTCCATTCTGCAATTGGGCATTTGCTAATGTCTCCAGTTCGTAAGGACTGACGCGCCGTTGCATGTTGCTTCCTTGCGCTGCATGCATCATAGCACCGGTCGTGTGACCGTAATCGTCCGGAAATCCCATACAGTGTCCAATTTCATGAGCGAGAACCCTAAACAGCGGATTGGGATGCTGAAGGACATTCCAGTTTATCAGGACCTCATCATGTGCTGGATTTGTCACGCCGGCGTTGCATACAGGGTCCCCAATTCCACCGCCCCCACATGGTGGCCCAATGATGACAGAATTGGCCCCTTTGATTCCAAACTCTCGCAGTTCTTCTCGCGCGCTATCATGGCAAAAGTGGTCAAATTGAAAAACATCAAGGTAATAGCACTGATCGTTTTGCTCAAAGAGTTCCTCCGAGTTCGAGTTAAATGTGAATCTAACTGCTCAAACTGACCGATTTTATGCCACGAGGAGTTTCTCCAGGCGGCGAAGGACGGC
>JBBTCX010000366.1:0-18152 GCA_038043045.1 Planctomycetota bacterium
ACTCGTCTCTTCAAGCTTGAATTCGCCGACGCCTCCATTCTCGCCGGCATGCTCGACAAGTTGTTCGAAGGCATCAAGGGTCAGCTCGAGTCCTTCCAAACCCCAACCATTCTTCCTGACGCTCGGAGCAACGCCTTGGTGGTCGCGGCAACGCCGGACGGAATGGCTCGTGTTGAAGAATTGGTAAAACGCCTTGATGTCACCGCCGGTCCCATGACTTCGGTGTTCAAGGTTTATCCCTTGGCGTTCGCCGCCGCTGGAAAACTCGCGCCCCGAATGCAAGAGGTGTTTGACACCCGATCTCAAGATCAGGAAACCAAGGGGACCCCGATCGTCGTTTTGGCCGAAGAATCCTCCAACAGCATCGTGGTCAGCGCCTCGCGCGACGATCACCAATCTGTCGTCGACCTGCTTGGACTACTCGATCGGGCGTCCAATATCGCCAAGCAGTTCCGTATTTTCCCCATGAAAATGGCCAAAGCCGCCACCGTGGCTGAGCGATTGGAAACGTTGTTCAAAGCTCAGGGGGATGCATCCACCGGTCGCGCCGACGCCATCGCCGTTCAAGCCGACGAGCGCACAAACTCCCTCATCGTTTGGGCTTCACCGTCGGAAATGGAAAACATCAGCGATGTTGTCAATCGCCTCGACACCGCGACACCCGCCGTCGAAATGATGGTTAAAGTGATCCAGCTCAAGCAAGCCCTGGCGACCGATTTCGCCAAGCTCTTTACCGATACGCTTATCGGTGCGGAAGGCAGCGAGGAGGGCGATAAAGCCGTGATCGTTTCCTTCATGGAAAAACGTCCCGACGGTACGGAAATGCTTCGCAAACTTCTTCGGCAAGACATTCGCGTTCAGCCCGACCCGCGCACGAATTCGCTCATGGTCATGGCCCCCGCCGACAGCATGACCATGCTCGATGCCATGATCCGCGACTTCGATAGAATCCGCCCCGTCACTTCCGAAATCCGCCTCTTCCCCTTGGTCAACAGTGACGCGGAAACGATGGTGACGAAGCTGACGGAACTTTTCCAAGGCGAAGGGGCAACCGGTGGTACTGGCGGCGAGGGCCAAACGCAAACCCAGTTGGTTTTCGGTGACCTTCTCGGCGACCTCCAACTCGCCAGCGTCGGGCAGGAACTCCGCTTCGCATCAGACCCGCGCACCAACACGCTAATCGTCGCCGGTGCAGAGGTTTATCTTCAAATGGTCGAGAGACTCGTTCGTTATCTTGATTCCCAAGAGGCCGAAGACCGCGTGACCGAGGTCTACAAAGTTCGCTACCGCGATGCGACTGAAGTGGCTTCCACGGTCAAGAACTTCTTCCAACAAGAACAAGACGTACTCGGCGACGCCGGGGATCAAGAGTCGCAACTCCGTCGCCAGGAACGACAGGTCTCCATCGAAAGCCTCGGTACCGCCGAAGAAGGCAGCAGCCAACTCGTTGTCGGCACCAGCCGTCGAGCTTATCAACGTACCATGCAAGTGATCCAGGAACTGGACCGCCCGGAACCTCAAGTGATGATCTCCGTTCTGATCGCGGAAGTTACGTTGAATGACGATGTTGAACTCGGCGTTGAAATCGCCGGTCAAGACCTGACCTTTACCGAAGGAGCCATTCTCGGCCCCAACGGCGTTCTCCAAGGCAGCGATTTCGACTGGGTATCCGGTACGGACCTCGGCGCCGCGGGACTGGGCCTCAGCGGTTTCAACTTTACGATGACCGGCGAAGACTTCGGTTTCCTGCTTCACGCCCTCCAGCAAGACAGTAGGCTCGAAGTGCTCTCTCGCCCCGTCCTTCTCGTCCGCAACGGTCAGGAAGCAAAATTCACCGCCGCCGACCAAGTCCCCTTCGTCCAAAGCTCTCAGCTCAATGACACCGGCTCAACCAACTCCGCGATCGGTCGTGAAGAGGTCGGCATCATCCTGACTACCACGCCACATATCAGCCCCGACGGCTACGTCACGATCAAGCTAAAACAAGAACTCTCCAACTTCGCCGGCGAAAACGTTCAACTGACCGAAGGGGTCTCTTCTCCCATCTTCCAAACCCGCGAAGTCGACACCAACGTCACCGTCCGCGACGGTGAAACCGTCGTCATCGGCGGCCTCATCACTACTCGAGAATCCGAAGCGGAAAACAAGATCCCCTTACTCGGCGACATCCCTCTTCTCGGCGCGCTCTTTCGCACCACCAGCGTTTCCAAAACGAAAACAGAATTGCTGGTTGTCTTAACCGTCGACATCCTTCGCACCGACGAAGACATGCGCAACATGTCCGTCGAACAACGTGACAAGTTCCTGTTGCCGGACACCATCCGCCAAAGCCCGTTGATGGAAGGTCTTCGCATCAAGCCGGAAGATAAGGCGATGGGTCCCGTGAGCAAGGACGGCGCGACCCCACGCTCGCCTTCCGTACCCCCGCCCACGGATCAGACTCAGAAGCAACAATACGGCCCGAAGCCCAAAACGTACGGCCCGGTGGTTTCTCCGCCGACCTCGACGAGCACGGCCTCCGCCGCCGCTTTCGGTCCTTTCCTTCCAACGCCGGGATTAAACGAGAATGCCAAGCCGTGACACGTAAGGGCGCCAAGATGAAACGAAGCCGCAACGGGAACAATCCGAACAGCGATTGCCGTTGTGCGGTCCGTCGTCCTTCGACTATTCCGCTTGTCGTTCTGTTATCGATGTTGGTGTCGCTTTCCGCCTGCCGCTCTTCCGAGCCAACCTCCAGCCTCGGTCAGACGGGGCGACGAGCTTCCCGCAACGATCCGTCTGTCCGGAGCGTCATCGCCGTCTACGATCAAAAACCTTGGATCAACGTCGACGCCGCCGGCGACCGCGACCCGGAGGGAATTGAATTCCGCATTTTCCTGGATGCCGGTAACGGCCGAGGAGTGCTAAGAGATGGCACTCTCCACGCCGAAATGTACAAGGTCGTCAACGACGACGCCGGCCAGCAAGTGCGCACGTTGGTCAGCGATTGGCATTACCCAACCGCTGAGATTCCCACCATCGCACACACCGGGATGTTGGGCAACGGCTACTTCCTCCGTCTTCGATGGGCCACCAAGGACCTTTGCGGCAACGAAATAGAAGTTATCACCCGCTTTGAATCTCCAGATGGCCACTCGGTACGTTCAGGTACCAAACGGCTCCGCATTCCGAAATACGGCTCGTGATGTCCGCCTACCTTTTTGATCGAAACAAAGGAATCGCCCTGGGAATTCTGGCGGTCGCATTCGTTGCGTCCGCCTGCGACGTTTCCCCGCGAGACAACCTATCAACCGATCTGAACAATACTGACAACCGACTCGCATCCAACGCAAACGCGTGGACTCCATTCGAAACCGTTCGGCGCGTCCACGACTTTCGAATGGCCGGCCAACTCTCCTCGCTTGAAAATCATTTGCTCCCCGAACAGCGCCTACAGGTCCTCGAACTTATCCAAGCCGTTGACGCCCTAATGTTAGCCAACAAGGCCCTTGGTGAAAAAATCGCCGAGCGCTTCGGACCTGCAACGGCGCAATCCTTCGACCAATCCTCCTTGGTTGACCAGATCGGGGTTTTTTCGAAAAGCGTAGCAATTCTCGCGGAAAAGATC
This sequence comes from Planctomycetota bacterium, assembly GCA_038043045.1. Lineage (GTDB taxonomy): Bacteria > Planctomycetota > Phycisphaerae > UBA1845 > UBA1845 > JBBTCX01. The sequence continues at coordinate 3,608 of JBBTCX010000366.1, forward strand.
GACAACAATCGTGCCGTCGTCACCATTCAAGTTGGAAATCGCCTCCCTTTGCAAGAGGTCAATCTCTTCCGTCGCGACGACCGTTGGTTGATCGAAACCGACCCGCCCATTCCCGAACTCGCCACGGAAATCCGCCGACTCTCCGACGTGTGGATCGAATTGGCCAAGTCTTTGGACCGGAAATCTCCGTCCCTCGCCGAGCTTCAAAGCGAACTCGCCGCCCGTCAATCGGCCGTCGTCCGCCGATTGCACGCCGGCGCAAGAACCAAAGAAAACTGACGACGTGGCTTATCCGGTTTCTTCCGTGGCGAAGGGTTCAAACCGATCGCCCTCTTTCGCGTGCCGCCCGTTGACATATTCCGCCCACGTCATTTGCCGACCCGATGAAGGTTTGATTTCCAGGATTTCAAGAAACCCATCCTTCACCGCCACATAACGCCGCGCGTCAATAGCGCCGTGCGCGGCCGAAGGCTTGTCTATTGTTTCCGCGCGCCGAACTTGCACGAGTACGACTTTTTCCCACCGACCGTCCGTACCGCAAAACCTCGCTGTCGCCCCAGGCCAAGGCGTCATTCCCCGGACCAAGTTTGTGATCGCCGCTGCCGTTCGATCAAACCGGACGAATCCATCGGATTTCTTGAGCTTCGGGGCTTTCGAAGCCGCAGCGTCATCCTGCGGTGCACCTTCCGGTTCAACGCCCGATTCATACAACTCCAACGCCGCCTTCACCGCGTCCACTCCAATCGCCGCCAGCCGATCGTGCAATTCTCCGGTTGTTTCCTCCGGTTTGATAAGCGTCCACCGCGAAGACAAAACCGCCCCCGCGTCCATACGCTCGACGGTCTTGAACACCGTGCAACCGGTTTTTTCCTCTCCGTTCACAATCGCCCAGTTGATCGGAGCGGCTCCGCGATATTTCGGCAAGAGCGAAGCGTGCAAATTGATGGCCCCAAATCGCGTTGCTTCTCGAACTTCACGTCCCAATTTTTGCCCAAACGCAATCACCAACACCAGATCAGCCCGCAGACCTCGAAGCCACTCGATCCTTCCCTGCTCGTTGATTTCTTCCACCTCGTCGCAAGACAACTGCAATTCTCTTGCAAACTCCGCGACCGGTGTCGGCGTCAGACGTTGCCCTCGACCTGCCGGTTTAGCCGGTTGGGTAATCAACCCCGCGATGGAATGTTCGCTCTGAACCAACCACCGCAATGTCGGAACCGCAAAGGCCCCGGAACCCAATACCACGATGTTCATGGTTGAAAGACTATCCCGAATTTGAGCTCTATGCGATAGCGGAACTTGGCGTTTGCGCCCAAGGGCGGACGTGCACGATGATTTCAGCAGGGCAACAATCGCAGCCTTAAAAGGTTTAACGCCGCCTTCGTCGCTCGATCGCGCACCTCCTCGCGCGTCAAAGTGTCACCCAGCAGCACTCGTTTCACCGCCACAGGATCGATCGTTCCAGCCGGCTGAGAGGCAAGAGCAAGAAATACCAATCCGATCGGTTTCTCCGGAGGGCAAGCCCCACCGGGTCCCGCGATTCCGGTAATCGCCAGCGCGAAATCGCAACCGGTTTTGGTAAGACAACCTACGGCCATCCCCCGAGCAACAGCTTCCGAAACAGCCCCGTGTTTCTCGATCAAGGCTTCCGGAATACCCAGCAGCTTGCACTTGGCTTCGTTGGAATAGGTGATATAGCCTTCTCGGAAATACCTGCTGCTGCCTGGAACATCGGTCAAGCACTTGGCCAATAGTCCGCCCGTGCACGATTCGGCCGTCGAAATGGTTTTTTCCGATTGAAGCAGCAATCGCCCGACCACCGATTGCAACGTCTCGTCCTTTTCACCATAAACCGTAACCCCGAGTATTCGTCGCACTTCCTCCGTATCTTGCTGGGTGAGACGGTCCGCCTCGGCGTCGTTCGTTCCCCTGGCTACGATTCGAATGGAAATGATCGCACGAGAAGCCGTGGTGCCCACACTTGGATTTCGACCCCGGCGCATGAGTTCGGAAATTTGTTCGCCGATCGCTGACTCACTCACCCCGTACGTCAAGAGCACTCGTGATCGCGTGCACGATTCGCCGATTCTCGATCGAACAAGCGGGACCATGAACTCCTCAACCAAGGCCTTCATTTCCGCCGGCACGCCGGGCAGTGCAAACAAAATAACATCACGACCATCGAAACGAATCCCCGGAGCGGTACCGAGTCGATTCGGAATGAGCGTGCAGGTTTTGGGAATAAGAGCCTGTCGCCGGTTAGACTCCGCCATGGGGCGCTCTCGGCGAGCAAAAAAAGATTGGATTTGCTGGAGGGCGTCGTCATCCTGTTGAAGCGGTTGATCGATCGCCCCCGCGATGGCTTCGCGGGTAACGTCGTCCAGCGTTGGTCCCAAACCACCCGTCACCACCAGCAGTTGCGATTTCGTGAGCTCATCCTTCAGGCAAGTGCTGATATCCTCAACGGAATCGCCGAGGGTGATGTGCCGGGCAACCTTCACCCCAAGACCGGTCAATCGCTCGGATAGCCAAGCGGAATTCGTGTCGACGCATTGCCCGTGGATCAATTCGTCGCCGATGCTGATAATCGTCGCCCGCATGACCAATCACCGTAGCACGAACGCGTGCGGCCGCAAAGTGGTGACAGTTGGTAAAGACCGGTATATTCGCCGCCATGAGTTCTTCGTAAGCTGAATCAGACCATCGTTGGGCAAAGGCGCAATGGCAACATCAAAAAAAACACGTTCCACGAAACCGGTCAGGAAAAGGCTTAGTTCTCCGGTCACTTCGCGCTCCATAGAAGTCCGAGTCTTGTTTACTTGCGTGGGGAGACGGGTTCAACTGATTCAAGCCTTCCGTCGGGCCGGTGAATCGCTGGGCCTTCGCTTGGAGGTTCACGGTGCGGATGCCAGCGTCTTGTCACCTGCGATTCATCTGGTCGACAATCCGCACTTGGTGCCCCCGATTGCCGCCGAAGGATATGTGGATGCCATGTTGGACATCGTCCGGCGGAACCGAATTCAACTTCTCGTTCCATTGCTGGACTTCGAGTTGCCTTTGCTGGCGCCTCAAAGGGACCGATTTGCGCACCTTGGGTGTTGCGTGCTCATTTCCTCGGCGGAAGTCGTGGAAACTTGTCGCGACAAGTGGAAAACTTTCCAAACATTGCGGAGTGCGAATATCGACACCCCGACGACATGGCTTTGGCGGGACGTGATTCAAATGTCTGTCCACCATTTTCCTTATTATATGAAACCGCAATGCGGAAGCGCCGGCGTCGGCAACTTCGTCATTCACGATGAGGACGAGTTGCGTACGTTGGGTCGTCGCGTGCAGGATCCGATCGTTCAAGAGTTCATCGAAGGAACGGAATACACGTTGGATGTCTATTGCGGTCTGAATGGGATTCCGCGTTGTGTCGTGCCACGTCGTCGCATCGAAGTCCGCAATGGTGAAGTGAGCAAAGGCGTTGTGGTCAAGGACGCCGGGATCATGGCCATTGGAAAACGGACGGCCTCCGCGCTGGGAGATTGTCGAGGCGTAGTCACCGTTCAGTGCATGAAAACGAATAAAGGGTCGATCCGGGTCATCGAAATCAATCCTCGTTTCGGTGGAGGCGCGCCGCTCGCGATCCACGCCGGCGCGGACTTTCCTAAATGGATCTTGACCGAACTCATCGGCGGTAAGCCCCGCATTAACCCGACCGGGTTTCGCAACGACGTGGTCATGCTCCGTTACGACGAAGCCGTTTTCGTTCCGAACGCCACGCGACTGACAAAAGCCAAGTTTCTTCGCCCGGTCAGTCGACAGAATTAGTTCCACGGCTTTCGATGGCGACCTTCAGCTCATTAGGCCGATCGGAATTCGCTTGTGATGAGAGTCCGTTCGTTTACTCCCAACGGTCCTAGGTCCGAGAATCAAGGTGGGGAGAGCAATAGGAAGGGGATCTGGACCATTTCAAATACGGCATCCATACCACTTTTCTTTAAAGGAATTGTTTTGGCTGACTATTGAGGCTCGGCCAATTTCGCCAAGATTACACTTGCCCGATAATGGCCAATTTTTTTTGCGTTCCTGAAAATGTACCGGTAAAAGCTTGCTAGTCTCCTTGCAGCGTGGTACAGTCGTGGTCCTATAGAGAGTTTTCCCATAGTCCCATTTTGGGAGTTTGGGAATTTTGAGGTGTGCGGAGGTAGGAGGGGGTTGCATAAGAGGACGTTTTCTCCTGTGATATAGAACGCAAATACGCCGCGTAACCACCGGGCCGTTTGATTGCGGGCCGCTGCGGATTGAGGAAAAATGGTGGTTGGATGGGGATCAACAAGGGAGGCAGGCGCGCTCGCAGCCGCTTTGCTTCAGAAAGAAAATTGGATCAATTGACCATGATGAAAAGACCGATCGGTTTTGGGCTTTCGTTAGTTTTCGTTGGCGCTTTAATCGCCGTAGTGTCGGAATTTGGCATTCACCGGGCCTCGGCGGTGGAACAACTCACGCCGTTTGAGGCCACTCAATGGACGGCGGATGGAAGTATTGTCGAGTTCATTAATTTTGGAGGAGATGATCAAGAGTACTTCAACGTAAACTTTGGGGCCGGATTGAATTTCGGGGCAATCAAAGTTGGTGCCACGTTGACGCGCGGTGTGGTGGTGGCGCGGGATAACTCACCGCTAGCCGGGAATATCGCTGGACCTACCGGGCACTTTGACCGTCCCGGCGGAGACGTAAATGGGAATCCGATTCCGACGGGGTTTAACATCGGACGCGTGTTTCTCTCTTACAACCCGGAAGCTTTTGGGGGCGATGGTGGTTACTTCATGGCCATGGACATTAGCGCACCCGCCCTTTTGGACACACAGTCCCTTACCGCACCTCGCGCGTTTGACGTTGACGGTGATGGTAGCAATCTGACCGTAAGCGAGATTAACCCAGGTTGTGTTTCGGAAGCTCCGACCAGCGTTTCATCACCCGACGGGTATGGGTTTGAGATTGACACAGACGGCGATGGTTCGAGCGATGTTGCCATTCTGATTGCCGAGCGACGAGGCGCGACGCAACTGAATATTCCGGGCGATGCCGTTTCGATTAATCCAGGTGGGGCGGTGTCCATCAATATCAATGGCACCAACGTTCAGCGTTTTGTGATTTTTACCGACGCGACGGGAACGTTGCCTGGTACTCCGCAGCAACAGGCGTTGTTGTTTTTGGATTCCAATGAAGACGGAATTTTGAATCACCTAGACTTCGGTATCGGCGAGGACGTGGAGTTGGCGGTTCGAAATGTCGGATTGCTTCCGCCGCTTCCGGGCCCAAATGATCCAGCTTGCGTATCCGTCACGTTTACTGCGGACACGTTTGATGATGAATGTTTGGGCGGCGGGGCCGAAGACCTCGTGACTCTCGACGTGCGCTTCCCGGTTCCGGATATTGAAGTGATCAAGGAAGTGCGTTGCGCGGATGAAGCCGGCAGCGTGTTTTCGGATCGGGTGAGTGCGGTTCCCGGGTCGCGGGTTGAATTCCGCATTACGATTCAGAATTGGGGCAACGAAGACCTCAATGTGTCGATCAACGACGTGTTGACGCGGGTTGCGCCGGCGACGGCTAGTTTGGTGCCGGGAAGTTGTTTGGTGTCCACGGCGCCTGCGGGTTTTAACTCCGTCGCTTTTTGTGCGGCGTATGAGAATGCGTTGAACAATCCTGGCGGATTCCCATTGAACAACGCAGTGACGCTGCTGGCCGGAGATGACTGTGCGACGGGGCTTGGAGATCAGTTGATCTTCACGTTCCGGATGGTCACGGGTCCGGCGGCGGGAAGTCCGGCGTTGTGCGACAACGCGGCGGACATCATTAACGCGGTATCGGTAACGGGAACTTCGACGACAGTGTTTGACCCGATTCTCGCTCCTGTACCGCCGTCGGTGGACAGCCCGGACGGTAACGCCGAGGAAGAAGACACGAATGGTGACAACGTTGGTGATGTGGCCGATGAGTTTACGGTTTCCGCGACGGATCAAGCCAATGTGATCGACACCGGGCGGGAGATTCTGGCCGGTGCGGATGACAACGTGGCTGAGGTCGAGTTGGAATGTCGAGACATTACCTTTAGCAAGCGCGTTCGCCTTTTGCCTGGTGGACCGTTCCAAACCGGGGCGACGCCGGTGAATTTGCCGACCGATCCAACGGCATATCCCATCCAAGTGGAATATCAATACACGATTCAAAACAATGGCGAGTCGGCGGAAAACTTCATCCTGAATGATGCCGAACTTTGTGCGGATATCGCCGCCGTTGCGGGGATTTCGCTAGTGGCTTGCCCAATTTGTCAACCGCCGACGGTCGGCATATTGGACGGGACGATCAACGCGGCGACTTCTTTTGTGTCGAGCTGCACCATTCAGATCAGCACCGTGGTTGCGGCGAATGCGTTGGCCGCCCGTGATGATGGTCAGCCGGCTTGTCGTGCGGCGTGCGAGAGCAACCCGGAGCCTTGTTTCTGCTATCAAAATTGCGCGAGCGTATCGGTGACACTGGCCGGTGCGCCGGGTTCGATTTGTGACGATGGGGCCACGTTTAATTCGTCTTCGACGGTGTGCATTCCACGAGAGTGCGACTTGGAAGTCACGAAAGATGTCGTTTGTCTGAACGGTTGCGGCCCTGCGGCTCAACCGATCGGCACGGCGGGCAACAGCCTGATGGCCGTTCCGGGTGCGTGCCTCCGATTCCTCATTGATGTGGACAACGTTGGTGGAATCGGGATTCCCTTGGTTTGTTTGGATGACGCTTTGAGCTGCAATTGGACGATCGTTGACATCGCAGCGGATATCAGCGGCGATGACGTATCAGGCGATCTGGGGGCGTTCGCGCCGGATGGAACTCGGCGATGCTTCACGTTTCCGACTCATCTCGGTGGGATTGGGATTGGCGAGACGCTGCATATTTCGATCGACGTTCAGGTCCCTGCCAACTTCCCGGTTTTGGGTTTGGCCACGGATTGTCGAAACACTATCGAAGTCGACGGGTATGAATCGACGACGGACAACCCGAATGAAGAGCCGGCGGCCACTTGCACGGATGTTGACGATGCTACGGTGGATGTTAAGGTTCCGCGTTTGGAATGTGCCAAGACCTTGTCAGTCGATTTGAACAACGATGGATCCATCGACGTAGCGCCGACAACCGCCGCGAATATCACCAATCCGGCGTTCCCGCTGCGGATCATCTATAACTTGACGGCTCGGAACACGGGCGAGTTGCCGATCAACGGCGCTCAGGTGTGCGATACACAACTTGTGGCGGACGCGATCGCGGCAGGTTTGACGGTCGGACCGTGCGCCCTTTGCACTGGGCCTTGCGACGGCGTGGGAGACTCGTGTGCGTCCCTAGGCGTATTGGCCGCTGGGGCGTCGGCGTCCCGAACTTGCGAAATCGTGGCGAATAGCGCCGGGCAATGGGAAGCATTCGCGGGTCGGGATAATTTCGACGGACGCAGCGATTGCTACACCAACAACATGCGGGCGTCGGGCACGATCGAGCCGCCGTGTGCTCCGCCGAACTTCCCCACCCTCATTCAATCCGTGGGGTGTTCAGCAATCGTTTGCATTCCGATCACGCCGGAATGCCCAATCACCAAGGCAAAGTTTGATATTTGGAACATGAACGAAATCCGGTTCTCGGGCACCGAACGTTGCATCACTTCCTGGGATCAAACTTTGTTGAGCGATTACACCGATGGCGGGATCGCCAATCATTTCCGTCGTGCATCCTTGCAAACCGATAAGGGTCGGGCACGAATCGACGGACTGGAGAGTTCGGTGGTTTGCGGAGCGGAGAGCATCGCGGCCCCGTTGTTGGGTGTGGCTGCGAAGATTCTTCGCTATGGTCAGGGGGCAATCGAAAAAGCCGGTATGACACTGGTTGGCAGTGGTACGCAAGCCGGCTCGATTCGATATGATCTACCCGGCGGTCCCGTTGGACCGGCGGTCGCTTCGGGAAGCGAGGGCGGCGTGGCAGCGGTTCCCGATCCCACGGCGCGAGCCAATGTGTCAATCAAAGGCAGTTTCTTGGTTTACACGAAAGTGGAAATCAAGTGGAACGACGGGTTCCAGCTGATTCAAGACACGATCCTGGACATCACCAACGACTATTCGGATGATGTGCGCGTTCAACTCTACTTCGTCAACGGTGATCAACCGGTCGGACCGGTGTTTGCCGGCGATCCTCCGTTTGAAATCGAGCGGGCGCACTTGGGTTGCAATGCAGCCGACAACGTGATTGTGCTGACGGGCAACGAACCGACGTATTGGGCGGCGTCGACCGGCCTTCCCAAGGGTGTCTCACCGTTTACGGTGTTGGATCCTGGATTCCCGCCGGGTCGTCCGGATACGGATCCCAATAACGCAGGTGGTCGCATCCTTCGTGGATATGTCTTGGCCTGGGCGGTGAATGACAACAGCGAAGAAATTCGTTGGAACCACCTCAAGGGTGACGCCATTGTGATCAACTACGCCCAAACGTCCGCGTGGGAATACAACACCTGGAACTTTGTGGCCTTGGCGGGGGTTAGGGAAGGCGATCTGTTGCTTCCACCACTGGGTCTCTTGGGTCTGGATGGGAATGAGTATGCCAATGCACCGGATCAATTGATTTTCGACTTCTACGCGTCGGGGACGGTCTTGCGGTCCGTGGCGAACGGCGCGTCGGTACTCATCGATACAGACTTGACCCTTTGGGCGGCGGTAAAAGACCTTCGCCAGCCGTAATTAGGATTGGACAATCCGCTTGGAATATGTTGTCGAAGCCGTCGCGCCGTTGGTAGTTCATACCGGTGGCGCGGCGGCACGACAAAGGGGGGCTTCCAGGCTTATCGGTCTTGTTCTCGAAACCGAAAAAACAAGTCATTAAAGGGAAGCTTGCAAAGCCGGTTTTCGGGCCATAGTTCCCCGGCGATACTGAAAGCATTTGACCGGTGGCGCAGCGGATATTTGGATGGACTCAGTGGCCTCGTGTCCGCCAACTTTATCCCAAGAACTTACCTTATGGAAAGAACGATTGCTTGTAGATGGGTTGTTTTGGTAGAATAACCTTGTCGGCTTGGGTGGTTGGTGGGGGGTATTGGATCAGGAGGGTAGGAAGAGCGGGCGCGATCGGGTCTGTTCGGGGATTCAACCCAAAGTCGCTTTGAGTTCGGGTGGTTTTTTTCCTGCCTTCAAACACTTAGTTTCGAGACGACCTCTCAGATTGTTTCGAAACCCTCGCTAGCCATTTCGGAGTTGAATTGGATTTCTTCATGATGAGCGGGTCGTTCCGCGCGAAGAATGGAAGGGGAAACGGCGACTCAATGCCGTGAGGAGGACAGGATGCAAACGCGGATGAGCCGACGACCGATATTTGCCGGAGGCGTCGCGTGGGCGGTTGTTTTTTGGGGACTTGTTTCCACAGTTCTCGCTGCACCTTTGCCGCAACGACTTTCTCGATTCACGACCACAACGTATGCACCCGATGGCGAGATTCTCGAGTTCATCTCTTTTCCAGGAAACAACCAGGAATATTTCCTTATTGGAGAGGCCTTGGAGTCGCCGCCCGCACCGAATTTCGGGGCGATCAAAGTCGGAAGCGTGTTGACGGCCGGTGTCTTTGTGGCGCGAGACAATAGTCCCACCGCGTCCGGCCCAAACTCGGCGGGTCAGACAGGATTTCGAGATCGACCTGGCGCTGACGGCATGAACTTTCTTCCGACAGGATTCAATATCGGACGCGCGTTTGCTTCTTATAACCCGGACGCTTATGACGGAGAAGGCGCTTACTTCTTGGCGATGGACATCAGCGCGCCGGCCGGGATGGATGTGGCGGACACACAGCCCATCGCGTTTGACGTCGACGGGGATGGAAGTCGTGTGACGCAGACGGAAATCAATCCGGGTGCCGTTCCCGAGGCCCCTCAGCGAATCAACTTTCCAGATACGTACGCCTTTGAAATCGACGCCAACAGCGACGGCAAGCCGGAAGTGGCAGTCGTGATCAACGAACGACGGGGCGGAATTCGCGTTGGATCCGTGGCCATTGATCCCGGTGGAGTTCCGCAAAACATCAACGGAGTCATCGTGCGGCGGTCTGTTTTTTTTGAGGACGTGACCGGAACATTGCCGGGTACTCCCCAACAACAAGCTTTGATGTTTCTCGACGCCAATAATGACGGCGTGTTGGACTACAACGACATCGGCGTGGGATCGGACTTGGAAGTCGTGGTCAGAAACGTCCGTCTGTTGCCGAACGCGTTGAACTCGGCCTGTGCGACGTTTACGGTTTTGGCGGATACGTTTGACGATGAGGAACTTGGCGGCGGAGCCGAGGATTTGATGTCGATGTCGGTGAACTTTCCTGTTCCCGATATCGAAGTGAAGAAAGAAGCCCGTTGCGTGGAAGGCGGGTCATTTTCCGATCATGTTCGAGCGACACCGGGCTCTCATGTGGAGTTTCGCGTTGCGATTCAAAACCACGGCAATCGCGAATTGGATGTGTCGCTGGATGACACTTTAGGGTGCCTCGGGCAAGCGACGGCCACTTTGGTTCCCGGTAGCTGCCAGATCGTGGGCGACCGACCCTTGGGAGTGGGAGCGGACTTCTGCAATCGTTTCCAAGCGGCGTTGGCTTCCAATGGGTTTCCGATCACCGTGGGATCGCTTCGGGCTGCGGATGACTGCGCGATCGAACCCGGTGACCTATTGGTGTTTACATACCGTGTGGAGATCGGACCGCAATCATTCCAATCCACGTTGTGCGACAACGAAGTCGACTGCACCAATCGGGTGAGCGCGACCGGTCGCATGAGGGACGCCGTCGATCCCATTCTCGCACCAAGTCCGCCGACGACCGACAGTCCCGATGGGAATTCGGAAGAGCAGGATTGTGATTCCGCAGCCTGTTGCAACGGGATCGCTAACTGCGTGCCAAACGATGGCATCGGCGACGTTCCGGAAGAGTTTTTCGCGACGGTGGTGGATCAACAGGGCGTGACGGATACGGTCCGTGAGCGTGCGGGCAACGGCGATGACAACATCGTGACCGTCGAAGTGGAGTGTCGCGGAATCAATCTGACCAAGGAAGTTCGGCTGCTGCCCGATGGGGCATTTCATGCGGGGCTTGATCCAGCGAGGCTGCCGGCGGCTCCAGTGGATCTTGAGTATCGATATTCGGTGGTGAATCAGGGCGAATTGGATGAATCCGTCACGATTTCAGAGAGATCGATTTGCGCTGACGTCACGGCGTTGATTGGGGGATTCCCCGGTCAGGTCATGTTCGGCGCTTGCCCGATTTGCACAGGAATGACGCCCGGGCAACTGACGACGGTGGTGCCGGGCGGTGGCAATCTTCAAAGCAGTTGCGTGATTCGATTCGCCACCACGGGTGAACCGGCCCTTCGCGCGTTCATGGCCCAAGACGACAATCGTACACCGTGTCGCGCCGTGACCCCTAGTGGTACTCCGGATCGGAAATGCTATCGCAACTGCGCGCAAGCCTCGGCCCAGGCGACCAACCTCAACGGTGTTTGTCCCGATAGCGCTATCACCAGCGAATCGTTTGCCACGGTCTGCCACGAAACGTGCGATCTGGCGATTGTGAAACAGGCCAGGTGCTTAAGCAGTTGCGCGCAGGGTACGCCGGTCGGCGGCTTGCAAGATGATTTGCCCGCGGTTCGGGGAACTTGCGTGCAATTTGAGACTCAAGTGACCAACACCAGCGTCGACACGTCGATGTGCGCGCTGCGCATCACGGATTCCCTTTCCCAGCAACCCGCGAATATCGTATTCAACAACAACGTTCGCTTCCGAGTTGGAGCAACGACCTGCCCCGCTCCGGCGGGGTTTAATGTCAACGGGGTGCCGTTTGTGTGGAATCCGACGGACTGCGGCTTATCCGGTTTGTCTCCGGGGGAATCGCTGACGATCACCTATGATGCCCGAATTCCCGATGCGGCCAATCCGGCGATCAGCCCGGAGAACGACGTGCAAGTGGAGGGGGCCGCGTTTTGCCCGCCCAGCGGTCCGTCGATTACGTGCATGGGGATGGCCGACGCCTCGATCGATATTCGTCGCCCCGGTTTGACCTGCGCGGATAAACAATGGGCGTTTCAATCGGATCATAACGCCGATTGTCAACCGGAGGGATCGTTCGGCGCGTTTACGACGGAGGCCGACCTTCGAGATGAGCTCTTCCCGGTGATTCTGAAATTGCGGGTTCGGGCCCAGAATACCGGCGATGTCGCTCTGAATGTGACAGCCAATGACACCGCATTATCCAATTGTGTGAACTCGGTCGATGGGGTGGCGTTTGTGCCTCCTGCATGTGAACTGGGTACGAGCAAACCTATGGCGGCGGGCGCAACGGTGGAATGGCTATGCCATATTCGTGTGGATGCTGCCTCTGCCATGCGGGCGTTGGATGCCTGCGATGGATTGGCGGATGGGGTATACAACAACACCGCATCGGTCGTCGGCACAATTTCCGACGCGAGCGGTCTCTGCTTGCCGGCGTCCATCGTCGTTCCGGGTGATTCGTCGTGCAGCGCGCGAATTCTGGTTCCGCCGCCGTGTCAGATGACCGTCGACAAGTTGGTGAAATGCAGCGACCAATCGGATTCGGCGTACGCGGGAAGCGTGGATGTTACCCTGGGTTCGACTGAAACTTTCCGGATAAGGATCAACAATACGAGCGATACGGCGAATATTCCACAAGTCTGCTTGACGGATGTCTTGACGTGTCGGAATTTTTTTGTGCCGGGGTCGATTTCGGCTCGCATCGGAGCGACGGATGTGACAAGCTGTGTCGCTGCCAGCCTGGCGATGGGTCTCTCCAACGGATCGCGCAAGTGCTTCTCTTTTGCGGCTTGTCGGCCGGCGCAGCCTTGGATCGGCCCGGGTGAAACGCTTGCGATCACCTTCGACGTTTCAGTGCCGTCATCGTTTTCAACGGTCGGTCAGGATCCCGATTGCCGAAACAACGTGACCGTCGAGGCCTATGACAACGTATGTCAGCCGGAGCCACCGACGGATCGGGCGTGTTCTTCCGGCAGCGGATCAGCGCAATTCGATGTGCTGGTACCGCGACTGGAATGTGCCAAAGAGGTTTGTGCGGATCGCAACCATGATGGGATTTGCGACGAACCGTTCTCGCAACTCGTGGAATTACCCAGCGAAACGGATTATCCGGTCGCTCTGCAATATCGCTTCATGGTCCGTAATTCCGGAGAAATACCGCTTTCCTCCGTACAGATTTGTGATGAGCCACTGTTTGCCGACGTCACCTCGGCGGGCTTGATGTTGGTGGCGTGTCAACTGGACGGCGTGCCCAGTGGTTGCTCCACGGGTGCTACCGTGGCACCCAATGGCACCTTGGTGCGAACCTGCCGCGTGGTCGTCCCCAGTCATGGCGCTTGGCAAGCCTTCGCCGCGTCAGACGCGGATAACGATGAACAATGCTACACCAATGTCGGCGTGGCTTCTGGAGTCGCGGACTTGGTCGGTTTGTGTCCGGGTCGGCAACCGTGGATCGTCACTTCGACGGGCTGTTCCTCTCAAGTTTGCATAGAGCCGCCGCCACGCGGAGCGTGCTGCCGAGTGGATGGCACTTGCGATATTGCGACCGAGGAAGTGTGCGTTGCCGACAACGATACCTACTTCGGCGACAATACCCAGTGTTTAGGTGATGGCGACGGCGACGGCGTGGACGACGCCTGCCAAGGAGAAGAACCCCGAATTCCCACGACCTCGCAATGGGGATTGGTTATCTTGGCGTTGCTTCTTTTAACTGCGGCCAAGATTCGATTCAGCCCTCGAGAAGATTGGGAAGCGGCGTAACAACCGAAAGAACCTCGCCCGCTAGTCTGAAACCAAGTTGACGCTGGACGGTTCAACGTCCGAGACTTCCGCGTGGACGTTGACCCCGGCGGTCACCACGGCGGAGTGAAATAATTCCAGATTCTCCGGTTCGATCCGTGCCTTTCCTCGAAGGTCCTGCACGACCTCCGCGAGCATTCGGTTGTAATTCTGTCGGAAATGTTTCTCCAACAGTTGCGGTTGAACCGCTTGAAAATCAGGCTCCATTCCCGGATCGTATTCGTCACAGCGCACAATGAAAAACCCGTCATCAGCAGAGACAATCCCGCTGACTTGGTTCGATTTCAATTCATAGAGCGAATCCACCGCCGTTTGATAGCGAGGACGCACGCTGTCGCGACCAATCCAACCCCAAGCGCCGCCCTCGGAGGCCGCGCTTCCATCGGAGTAGCGCCTGGCTACCTCGTCAAAGGGGACGCCGTTTTGAAGGTCTCGCAACGCGAGGTCGATTCGTTCACGGGCGGTGTGTCGAGCCTCCTCCAATAGTTCCGGTGTCGGTGAGGAAGTATCGGTAGATAGTCGATCTCGTATGCGAACTTCGATCAGCGACATTTTTCGACGTGCGGGCTTTCGCCATTCCTCTTGGTTTTCTTCAAAGCGAGCCATCAATTCGGCGCGGGTGGGCTCGGGAATCCGCGGTCGAAGCTCTGTTTCAA
>JBBTCX010000367.1:0-6529 GCA_038043045.1 Planctomycetota bacterium
AAGAACATGGCGCCGCCACGCAGCACGCACCCGTCAGGGCCGGCCCGGCGATGGTGCCTACGTCGCTGCCGGCTTGCAGGGCATCGCCCTGGCCAAACCCAGCTTGTTCGCCAACGAACGCTTCCAAGTCCTCCGGCCCAAACGGAATCGGCTGTGTCAGCCCATCCGCCGTCGCGAAGAACTCAGCAGCCGCCCCAACCGCTTCGGCCTTGACCTTCGGCGCTTTGGGGGCAGGAGCCTTGGTCGCCAAGGCATTTCGATCCACTTTTACCCCACGACTGGGGCTTAATTCCGCAACCGTCGGCGCTGACCCGGGCTTGGCGGCTGTCGCGTGCGGAGAAGTTCTCGCCTTCTCAGCAGAAGCCCCCTGAAAGGTCAGGCCTATGGCGATTCCACCAAGGACCAGGACACCAACAGCGGGGCGCCACCGCATCCGATTCGAACTATTCATTACCTATTCCTCCAAACAACAAAATTTGACTCCCAGGCTCCAAAATACCAATTACTTACAAAAACCATTAATGATGTCGACTCTTAACCACCGCACTCTAAACGGTAGTGCGTTTCGGCACCAAGCGTTCAATTACGCAGCGCCGAATACACGAAAGAACCAGCCCTCCTCTCAAACCGAACTTTCGAATCCATACGCCTTCATCATCCACAAACGTATCTCACGTTTCTCTATAATTCGTTTCAAATCCACAACGCACCTGCGGCGAACCGCACTCCGCGTTGATTTTTTCGATCGCTCTCCCGGACGTTTTCGAACCCATTACAACCGACCTTTTACGCTTGTCCGGGCGATTTCTTCTTTTGAATTTCACAGCACTGATCCGCCCATAAAAGCCGGAAAAACCACATCACTTCGTGCGATGAGCCCAAAAGGCATATTCCTCCCCCACTGCCACATAGGCCCGATAGTATCTGATCTGTCACGTTCAGTCAAGGGTTTACCAAGTTTCTATTACAACATTTCACTAGTTTTCCTACCTTACGAATAGCATTCATGCTTTATTTAAAGCTCGTATTGTGTAATGCGGCCCTATAGTAACGCCGCGCTGTAAAAATAATTGCAAATCAACTATCGGTTTGATATAAAAAATAGAAGTGTAGATTATATTTCTTTGCTTGCATTGACACTTTAACGCAGCTGGTGCTTTTTGGTTTTTACCCCGGCGACGCTTCACTTGTCAGGGTAGGCAGACGTTGGCAGCTCGCTTTCCGCTTTTGCGTCAAGATAGGAGGACAAAGTGCACACAGGCTTTTCGAACTCAAAGCGGGGTAAAATCGTAACTGGTTGTCTTCGAAGAATGACATGGTTTGACACTAATTTCATGGGTTAGGCAATTGGACTAACATAGGCGCTCCCTAGGGATTCGATAAGGGGAATGGGTGGCCCGAAGCGTTCGAAAGACGCAAAAAATGGCCGTTTCCAGGGTACCGGAACGAACAAGGCGCAATAACGTGCTCGGAGTGAAACCATGTATGGTCAGATTCAGCAAACCCTCCGCCGAGAATTAGCAACGATTCGAGAGGCGGGGTTATATAAAGAAGAACGGAAGATTCTCACACCCCAATCCGCCGACATAAAAGTGGAATTCCCACCCCAGTCGGCTGCACGTCTCGCGGTCAATTTTTGCGCTAACAACTATCTCGGCCTCTCTTCTCACCCCAGAGTATTAGAAGCGGCAAGAGAGGCGCTTCTCACACACGGGTTTGGGATGAGTAGCGTTCGTTTCATTTGTGGGACCCAAGACATCCATCGCGAATTGGAACACCGGGTCAGCTCATTCCTCGGAACCGAAGACACCATCCTCTATGCGGCTTGTTTCGACGCCAACGGCGGCCTGTTTGAACCACTGTTAGGCGCTGAGGACGTAATTATCACCGATCAACTCAATCATGCATCCATCATCGACGGGATTCGCTTGTGCAAAGCCAAGCGGCTTATCTACTCCCACAATGACATGTCCGACCTCGAAGCGCAACTGAAAGAGAGCGCCGATGTCCGGTTTCGCATGATCGCCACCGATGGAGCATTCAGCATGGACGGTACCATCGCCCAGCTCGACAAAATCTGTGAATTGGCCGAACGATACGATGCCTTGGTGATGGTGGATGATTGCCATTGCACAGGGTTTCTTGGTCGCACGGGTCGAGGGTCCGCCGAGTATCGCGGCGTCATGGGGCGCGTGGATATCATCACTTCTACATTAGGAAAAGCCTTAGGCGGCGCGTCAGGAGGGTTCACGTCAGGGCGACAAGAGATTATTGACTTGCTTCGACAACGATCGCGTCCCTATCTCTTCAGCAACACGCTAGCACCCGTCATTACCAAAGCGTCCCTGGCCGTCCTTGATTTGCTATCGGAATCCACGGCCTTGCGAGACAAGTTGGAGGCCAATACCAAGCGATTTCGAAATGGAATGACCGCAGCCGGTTTTGACATCAAACCCGGCGATCATCCGATCGTCCCCATCATGCTGTACAACGCCAAGCTAAGCCAGGACTTCGCCCGCGAACTCTTCGACGAAGGAATCTACGTCATCGGTTTCTTTTATCCCGTCGTCGCCAAAGGCCTCGCCCGAATCCGCGTCCAACTCTCCGCCGCTCACGAATTCCACCACATCGACCGCGCGATCGAAGCCTTCACGAAAGTGGGAAAGAAATACGACATACTGGGAAAAAGCAAAGATCAGTTGGTCACAAAATTCGGAGAATAGTACGCTGGAAACCCCGAAATTCGTGATTCATCCTCATGCCCGGGACGAAATAACTCGCCGGCAGATTCCTCGCGCACTTCTTGAAAATGTGCTGAATCAACCTCAGCAAATCGTTTCCTCTTATGGTGGTCGAAAGATTTACCAATCGAAAGTCGACTTCGGAAATGGTAAGATCATGTTGTTGCCTGCCATTGTCGACGAAACGACGACACCGGCAGCCGTTGTAACGGTATACCGAACAAGTAAGCTCGAAAAGCATTGGAGCAAGGCATGAAAGTCGTGTACGATCCTCAAACCGACATCTTACGCATGGTTTTCAGCAGCACCCCCATCGAGGAAAGCGATGAGGACAAACCAGGTATCATTCTTGACTACGACCGCGACGGCAACATCGTCGGAATGGAAATCCTTGATGCCTCCAAACGAATGGAAAACCCTCGGTCCGTGGAATACGCGGTGGCCGGATAATTGTTTCCAGCAAGCGGTGGATTCGATGGAGTGTGCTCGATTATACGCATTGGGATGAAAGCGATAGAATCATCATTATGCCCTCACAGTCGTCATTTACCGCATTTTGCTTGACTATGGAACGTGTGCAACAGAGACTTCGCAAAGTGACTGCGGCACTAAACGCTGCGGGGATTCGATATGCCATCATCGGCGGAAATGCCGTCGCAGTCTGGGTAGCGAAAGCCGACCCCGCCGCGACACGAACAACCAAGGATGTCGACCTCCTCGTAAACCGCTCCGATCTTGATCGTGTCAAGATCATCATGCGCGAACTAGGTTTCGAGCTGCACGATTTGCGCCGCCTGGTCCTGTTCATGGATCCCGACGAACCCAGCAAACGTTCCGGGGTCCATTTGGTCTGGGCTGGCGAAAAAGTGCTTCCGTCCTATTTGCACACCGCTCCGAACCTCATAGAGGCTGTGCTGGACCCGGAGGGCTTTTGGGTTCTCGATTTGCCCGCGCTCGTCCGAATGAAACTCACCTCCTTTCGTGACATCGACCGTGTTCATATCGCCGATTTGCTTCGCGTGGAGATGATCGATGAACGCATCAAGTATGCCCTCCCTTTCGATTTGGCCGATCGACTTCGCACCATCGAAGCCGGTTTGGAGCCGGAGGAATGATCACGCGATTCGTTAATCGGCTCAGGGAATAAGCAGGTTTTCCAATCATTAATGGAAATGGGCACTCAAGAACAGGACCGTGAAGCCGACAAGGCTACCTTCGCCGCATGGTTGGCTGCGAAGCCAACTCGATGGAATGGGTGGCGAAGTTATAGAAGCAGCGTTGCGTGGTGATGTCCTGTGGATATTCGCCGGGTTTCTGGAGAATGACCCGCGCGGGGCGCGTGGACGAACCGTGGATCGCCAACAAGCTTCGGTCCTTCTCGAACGCCACGCTATCGCCTGATAACGACAATCCTTCCATCGGATCTTCCAAAACAACGGAACCCGTCGCCTGGAACTGACGCAGGCGATCGGAACTGATCTTGCCCATGCGCTGATCCTCCGAGGCAATAGGTCGCGGCTTTGTTCGAGAATGAAAATCCGCCGTCAAGACATCGCACGAAAGAAACGTGGATCGGCCCGACGAAGAACCCGTGCTCTCTTTGGATTGCATTCGCACCAGGCGATCCAACCCAAGTCCGCTGAAGTGCTTCAATTGGACGTCGCCCTCAAATCGCGTCTGCTCAATCGAAAAATCGTACCACATCAGCTCGCGCCACGTGATCAACGTCTTCGACGGACCGCTGCTTTCATTCACTCCAAAAAAACTATCCGCTTCTCGCCGAGTTCGGTCCGATGTCGCACGCGCGGATCGAAAATCCTCCAGCAACAAACTACCGTCGCCCTCGATCAACATCTTCGAAACTTCCTGCCGAAGATTGACGGACAGTTTGGGGCCTCGAATCGAGGCACGCGTTTTTAGTTCACCCGTTACCGGATCAGCTACCGTCGTGGTGACGATGGCCTTTCCGGTGGCTAGCAAATAAGCCGGTTGCTTGGACGCCCCACCCGAACTCCACAACGCGTTTTCAGGCGACGGCTTCTCCGCCGACCAACTCCGCACAAGAGGATTGAAGATCCACCAGTCGCTTGCTTGCTCCGCCGGGCGTGCTTCCTTCTGAACCTCATCAAACTCAACGACCAGCCGATCGGTATCAAACGTGGTCGAATTCTCACTGGCCGCGTGAACACTTCCCGTGAACACCGCCCGATTCTCCCGACCTTGATAATTCAAACCGTCTCGCCAAGTGATGACGATGGGAACGGGTTTTGACGATTGCCGACCGTCAAGGTCCCGTTGCGATAGGAGCGTCATGCGCCCCGCGCCCGGCACCTCGGCCCGTTGATCGAGAACGTTCATGCGAACTTCTCGACCCATCACGGACAACGCCCCCAACTGAACCGAAGCAGGTCGATCCTCGCGTCCGACCACAAGAGCTGTTTCGATTTCGCGCCCTTCTCGAACGGTGCAATCCAGTTCCTTGGCCGACAGATCCAAACCCTGCGTCGGATCGGTCACCATCACATCGCCAAACGCCTGCAATCTTTTCACCCGAACGTCGGATTGATAGCCTAGGCGATCTTCTTTTTTCTTGGTTTCGTTGTTGGCGGAACTGTTTTGCAACCCGCTTACCGTTTCAAAAGTAACGATCAACTTGTCGTTGGCTACGATGCTTCGGGTCCCTTGTTGAGCGACCACATCGCCCGCCGCGGTCATGAGCGCCGGTAACATGCGACCTCGAACTTCGTCACCAAATTCTATATCGACTTCCCGTGCCGAAAGTCGATCCGCTTCGCGCGTCATGGCGACATTGCCCTCGGCATGCACGCGTCGAATCATGGCGCTTTTCATGTCGCTGTCGGAAACAGTCGCCAACGGGGCGGCGAACTCAACGTGAACCTTGTCGGCATCCATACTTAGGTCGTCATCACGCATGCGAACCCGACCCTTGAAATCGGCTTGGTCAAGGACTCGATGCTTTTTTTGGGTCACCACCCCAGAGGCAAGGCCAAAGGACGTCTTGCTCAGATATCGCCCCTGCAGTTGGAGAGTTTCCGCGAATTGAATGGTCGAAGAGGAATCGGGCGAGGAGGTCAATGCACCGGCTACTTGATTCCCTGATGCGAGCGTCAACATCCCCGGCCCCTGAACCTCAACCACAAAACCGTCACCCTCGCGACGAGTCTTAACCTCTCGACCAAGAAGAGTGCCTCTCTGATTGGTCTGCAACTTCACCGGCGCGTCCTGCGCACCAAGAAGATCCATGGCCTTCTCATCCGGGCGAAAGACCGCCTTGGCACACTGCGCTTCTCCATCACGATTAGAGAGTCGCACCGGAGTACCCAATGCCGTGGCCAAAGTTTCGCCACCCGATCGACGTGGATCGTCCGCCCCAAGCGCCTCCACGACCAATCTTCCCGACCAAGTCACCAAGATATGTTCCGACGGTTTTGGATCGCCAGTCGCGGCTGCGGTTGATTGAGAACTTTTCGGGGCGACACCTGTGCGCGTCGGGTCGGCGTCGACAATTCTCCTGATGATCTCCAACGCCGCCGACTGAAGCCGCGAAGCCGTCGCGTCTCCCAGATTCTGCTTCACGTCCACATCGTCTTCGAATCGGGCAAAGTAAAATCGTGGAACATCCGCCGCCCGATTTTTCTCGACCACTTCTCGGCGAAAAATTGGAATACCGTCCTTCATCGTCGGCAACGGCTTAGCCGCCGGCTCGGACCGAGTAGCGACCTTGTCCGTGGAATCTTTTCCTGTTTGTGAATCCGTTGGCGTTCCAC
>JBBTCX010000368.1:0-1829 GCA_038043045.1 Planctomycetota bacterium
TTGGAAAAGAAACGGCGCTGCGGACGAAAAAACCCGAACAAAACGCGGGGCATCGTGCCGATGGTCATCCTGCGGTGGTCCTCCAGACCGAGTGTCATTTTCCAACACCGGTATCGGCAGGAAACACCGCTTTTTTGTTGCCCTATCCGCGCTCATGACGAAAATCGGTCAGTTTGAGTTAATCCAAACTGCTGATCCCACCGTAGGTCGCTTCGATAAAATGCGGATCACCCTCTTCGGGAATGACAACCGTATAAAAGTCTTGATATCGAATGGGTGGTTCGCCCATCCCGCCTAACCGCGCATAAAGTTCTTGCAGGTTTCCGCTTTGCTCTGCTACAACCGGGCCGGTGTTGCCAACAAAGAGCACCACTCCACCTGCATGTAGATCAAGGATTTCGTCCACCAGTTCATTGGCCAATGCGCGGGTGTCGGCCAATCGATCCGCACCGATGACATTGACATCAAGACCAAGCCGATCCGCGACGGCTTCGCACGTCTGAATATTGCGGATCAAATCGGGGCAATAGATCGCCGTGACTCCGTTGAACTGCAAAACATCGGCGAGCGCCACTGCGCGTATCTCGCCTTCAGCGTTGAGCGGCGGATCGAGCCCTTCGTTGCGCTCCGCATGGCGAACCAATAGGACGGTCGTGGTTGTACCCGCCTGGGAAGTAACCGGAACGGTAGAGAGCGGGGTGCAACCCGCAAGCACAAGATTCGCACAGAACAGAGAACAACAGCACGTGCGCCATGTCGAGATGATCATTCCGAATTTCTCCATTGGTAGTGATGAATGCCAACATCGGGCATGTCCCAAAGGGCCCGTTGTCATGCAAAAGCCAAAACATTGACGCGGAATGATAACGATTCAACGGTTCCGGACAAGAGGGTGTCTCCGTCGAATAGTCGGAAAACAAGGAAGGCATGTACTTTTGGTTAGGAGCGATGCCGGGAATTAACGGTTACGATCCGCCCAATCGCTCGCGAAGCCAGGCCTCGGTGATTCCCTTTTCCTGTAGCAGTAAAGACACACGGGATGATTCATCGCGCAACAGGGCGTGCAAAACGTGTTCCGGCTCAACCTCCCCGGCCCCCAACCGGTTGGCCGAGTCCACCGCCAGAATCATCGTGCGCCAAAAACGGGCCGATCGAAACGCCTTGGCCAGCTCTTGCTGATGAATCCATTCGAAATTCCCATGACGTGAGTGTGCTAGGTCGTGACCCGGCTCCATGTCCGTCTTAAGCAACACGAGCACCTTCTCACGCAACCGCTCCAGGGACACCCCCTGCTGCTTAAGCGCCCTTGCGGGAATGTCGTCATCATGCTCCAGCAACGCCATGACCAAGTGCTCGGTTCCCACATAATGGTGCTCGAACTCGCGGGCGATGCGAATGGCCGACTCGATCACTTGCTTCGTGGCTTTGGTCTGCGGGCGCAGTCCAACCCCCCCACCGTCCTGGCCACGATCCATTTGCGATTGCACCTGCTCGCGCACTCGGTCCAAATTCACGTCGAGCACCATCAACGCTTCGGTGGCCACGCATCGCCCTTCGCCAATCAAACCCAACATGATATGTCCGGGCGCAAGAAATCCATGTCCCAAGCGGCTTGCCTCCTGATTCGCAAGCGCCAAAGCATGTCGGGCACGGTCGGAAAATCGTTCACGCATCGGTTTCTCCCAAATCCAGTTCACGAATCGATCGTTCAAACTGAGAGGATAACGCAAAGGGGTCGGACGAGCCAATGCGAATACTGACCGATCCGTAGGCGAGCCAGGGCAATCGCATCTAAATCTTCTGGCCGACGACCTCCAAGAGGTAATCCG
>JBBTCX010000369.1:0-2862 GCA_038043045.1 Planctomycetota bacterium
TTCCCTATTTTAACATTTTCGCGCCGGCCGAACCGCAGACGGCTGAAGAGTTACCCGAAATCCACAGTCCCCGCGCCACCATCCACTTCTGCCCGCGCTCCGCGTCATAGGCGATTTGCCCTTGACAATCGATGCACTGGTAACGAGCCAAAGAGTCGAATTCGATTCGTTCCGGATCACGTTCACTTGGGGGAATCTTGATCCGGTCGAAGGCCAGCACTTGATAAGCCCCACAGAGGGGACAGGGGACGTAGTAGCGTCGCCTGTCCGGACAGGCTTCCCATCGGGACCAAGCCGGTGCGCCGACGACCGTCGGAGAGGTATACACCACCAGCTTCGCTCTCTGGCCATAAGTCAGCATGCGCTTCTTGGCCAATTCAATAATCTCCCCCAGCGCTCCGGCCTGCCTTTGGCAATTGTCGATTTCATCGATGAAAACGTAGCGGAAAGTCCTTCGGATCAGCGTGGTTGCGCTGCTGGCCCAGGCCATCGCGATCCGGGAGTTGCGCAGATTCATATCGACTTGAGTGGCCCAGCCGGCGTGCGGAATATGTTCCCTCAGCCGCGGCGACTGCTCGATCATCGGCTGAAGACGGTTCTTGCACTCGTCCTTGGCCGCGCTCTCGTCAGGGTAAACGTACATGCAGGGTCCGGGGTCCTGATCAATGGCATAGGCCAACATGTTGTTGCCACACTCTGTCATTCCCACGCGCGCCGACTTAATGATGTCGATCTCGCGGATCATGGGGTCGCAGAAAGCGTCCATGATCTCCTTGGCGTAAGGGATGCGCGACGTGCGCCAAGGCCCCGGCTCGGCAGCGCCGCTTTCCTTGGTGAGGATGCGATAGCGATCCGCCCACTCCGAAACTCGAATGCGTTCGGCTGGCCGGAACGAATGCCTGACCGCCGCGCTGACCGGAATCATCTGGCGGTCAGTGGGCATGGTGTTTGTGGTGCGCCGCCCGACTCTTGGTCTGGTTCTTAAGTTGTTGGACCTCCTGCTCGTCGGCCAGCGGGAGCTCCACCATCGCGCTCAATTTTTCGAAAAGCCGGTCGTAGGCGTCTGTAAAAAGTCTGCGAATTTGCAGCTCGGATTGCTGGGCGAAGATCGGAGGAAGCGCTTCGATCCACTCCTGGATGCGACGCCGAAATTCACTGACCAAGCCGACCATGGCGCGGTCGTGAAGTTCGCGCTCGATGTACTTGTTGTCGAGGAGGGCGCGCTTCTGGCGAAGAAGCATGGTCTGCTCGGCCTTGTATTGCAGATCCACCCGCCGACGCGTAACTGTGTAGTTGTCGTCGGAGGGAATTGAAAACGATGAGGCCGAAGATGGAAACATGGTCGCCGCCCGCCAGGCGTCGATCTTCTCCCCGTCAATGGGGAATCTATGCCCCAGATTCCATCGCGGACCGGACATCCAACTGTGTACTGTCTGCCGAGACACGTTTTGGTCACGGGCAATGGCTTGTTTGCTTTTCAGGAGCCGGGACATTGTTTGCTCCAAACGAAGCTCTGCCTACCCATACAATCCCGCTCGACACTCAAGAGCAACGATTCAAAATGATGACAATGTTAATTGTTTCATACATACCATTATACAGTGTTAGTTCTCCGCTGCGCTTTCTTGCCGGAAAATTCCTCGAAGCGGCGGACGATCACGTCACAGTACAGGGCGTCGAGTTCCATCAGGAACGCTTTGCGGCCTGTCTGCTCGGCGGCGATCAGTGTGGAACCGCTTCCACCGAAAAGGTCGAGGACATTTTCACCGGGCCGGCTACTGTAGGTCATCGCCCGAACTGCGAGTTCGACGGGCTTCTCGGTGAGGTGGATCATCGACTGCGGGTTGACTTTCTTTACGGACCACACGTCCGTGGCATTGTGAATATCGGGGTGGAAATAGTGAGCCGCGCCTTCCTTCCAGCCATAGAAGCACCATTCGTGATTACCCATGAAATCTTTTCTGGTCAGAACCGGATGCTCCTTGACCCAAATGACGGCCTGCGAAAAGTAGAGTTCACAGTCCTTCAGCACCGGCGGGTAGTTCGCACAGTTGGCGTAACCGCCCCAAATGTAGAACCCGCGCCCCGGCAACAGGACCCGCGACATATTGCCGAACCAGGCGCGAAGCAACCGATCGAACTCATCGTCGGAGACGAAGTCATTCATGAGCGGTCGGTCCTTGGGGCGGAGCTTCTTCGTGGTCGCCGACTTCGATCCCTGTCGAGCGACGTCGAATCCCTGATGATGCGTCAGTCCATTTCGCCGCGTGCCGCCTGGTGGTGCAGTCGGCGCTTCGAACGAACTCAACCCCGCGGCGATGGCGTTGTTGGAGCGCGGCTCCACCTTCACGTTGTAGGGAGGATCGGTGTTGACGAGATGGATCGGTTCACCGGCTAACAACTGATCCACGTCCTTGGGGCATGCGCTGTCACCGCAAAGGAGTCGATGTTGGCCCAGAAGCCACAGATCTCCAGGTTGTGTTGTGGCCTTGTCCGGCGGTTCGGGAATGCTGTCAGGGTCGGTCTTGCCTGCTTCGCCGTGAATCGCGGCGCCCAAGAGTTTTTCCAGTTCCTCGGATCCGAAACCGAGACCGTCGAGGTCGAATTCCAGGCCGCGCAGATCCTCCAACTCCAAGGAAAGAAGATCGAAATCCCAAGCCGCAAGTTCCGCAGTCCGATTGTCGGCGATGGCGTAGGCCCTCGCTTCGGCCCCGGTCAACTTGCTGTGGATCACCGCGATCTTGTCCCAACCAATCTGGAGCGCCGCCTCGAGCGTGCCATTGCCTGCGATCACGACGTCATCCACTCCGACAACGATGGGCTTCTGCTGCCCGAACGTTTTCAAACTGTGAATGATCGCCG
>JBBTCX010000370.1:0-11016 GCA_038043045.1 Planctomycetota bacterium
AGTCGCGGGGAGGAGCAACAGATGATGCGCCGCCCACGGCAGTGACCACTCTTCGCCCACGCCGTCGACACCCGCGAGCGCCTCGGCTAGTTGGTAGCGATCGGTCTTCCTGACGCGCAGGTCGTTCCCGCGGTCCGCCGAGAGTTTGTGCGCTTCATCAAAGATCACAAGGTCATATGGTACGACGCCTGGCTCTTTCAGGCGCGAGAACATCTTGCTTCCGGCGAGCGTGTCAACGCTCACGATAAGACAGTCGCTGTCTTCGCCAATGAAAGGGTTGGCGTTCTTTGCGTCGGGTCCGCCGATGATTCGGAACGGAAGGCTGAAAAGCGTCAGTAGTTCGTTATGCCAATTTCCGATCAGACCAGCGGGAGGAACGATCAGTACGCGCTTGATGAGACGGCGGGCCCTCATCTCGCGAACGTAAAGGCCGGACATGATCGTCTTGCCCGCCCCGGCGTCATCCGCAAGCAGGAAGCGCAATGGGAATTGCTTTAGCATATGCTCGTAAACGGCGATCCGCTGGTGAGGCAGGGGGTCGATTTGGGAAATCTCGGTGGCAAACACGGGGTTGAACATGTGACCGAAGCTGAGCCGTTCCCCCTCGGCGAGCGCTCGAACTACGATCGGTGAACTGGTAAAGTCGATGATCGGATTCTCGGCGAGCTGGGAGGGTTCTGGCACCGGCCCTGTATTGCCCTCCTCCATGCGTTGAAGCTGGCGCCAGCAGATCGCCGAGGGTTTGGTCTGACCGTTCTCCCAGCGGTTAACCGTTGCGAACGAAACACCCAGCCGAACTGCAAGTTCTACCTGCGTGAGCCCCAGTCGGGACCGATACTGTTTGACCCGGATCGGATAATCCGAAGGAATTGATAGAGCATCGTTCCTCATCGCCATTAGTATAGCACATGTTATATCTCAGTCAAAATTGCGCAAGCGATCTATAATTGATTGGCTTCCATTCAACCTACGTAAGTCGTTTATAATAAATAGCTTACCCGTTTGTTATAAACACTGGAATTTGGTTGATCTTAATATGAACCAGTCGCATTGTGCCAGATCAATCAAGAGAATATTGGGCGTTGAGCCGTTCCTGTCGGGCGTCACCACCGCAAGGGTGACCGGTGAAGGGCGTGGAACCTCATCTTGAACGCGTCGCCGCCGGCGGGGCCGAAGGTGCGGGCGATCATGTCGCCGACCCCACATTCCTGACGGTAGCTGCTGTTGTATCCGTACTCAGCGTGCAACCGCCGGAAGATCTGTGCCGCCGTGTGCCGCTGTTTGACAGGCGCTTGTTCGTCGCTCTTAAGAATCTCGTCGATGATCGGCTTGAACGGTCCGAGCTTCGGCGCCGGCGGGTCCTTGGTGCGCGTGTAAGGCTGCGACTCTGGAGAGGCTAAAGCCTCCCGGACCTTGCGCCGGGAATGATGAAACGCCCGGGCAATGGCCCGGATCGTCATCCCATCTCGATGCGCTATTCGAATCTGTCCGAAATCGTCCACCGTAAGCATCCTGCACCTCCGGTCAGTTGGCCTTGACCTAAAAAGGCCCATCAACAACCGAAGGTCAAATTGTGCAAGAACCCCTTAACGGTTCAGGGTTCGTACGGTGGGTCCAATTTACGCGCCCATTTCACAGACAAATTCACAGCCCCAAGTGGGCCCCTTTTGCGCGCCCATTACCACTTCCTGAATGCAAAAACCACCGGACAGTCTACCGTCCGGCACGAGGCAGCCTTTCATGGGATTAGTCACTGTCTTTGAGATTCTTGGGTCATGCGGAGCGCTCCAAGGGAAGGCGCCTCGGCATCGGAAAAATCGTCGCTGGCCGGTGCAGCCGAAATTGAACGAACCGCACCCGCGAGCGGACCAGATCCGCAATGGCCGTCGAGCGCGGTAACCGCCAACGAATCGGCACGCTCCCCTTTGGCCTCGTCCCGTCCACCAATGGCGCGACATTGCTTGCTCTACGATTCCGAACAAACCGTAATTGCCGACATTCGCACTTGGCGCACCACCGGCTGGACCCTGGAGCGGATCGCCGACGAAATGACCCACCGTGCCGTCCCCACCAAAACGGCCAAGTCCAAACGCTTGACGCATCAAGCTGTCGCACCAATCGCACGCTGTGCCAATCGCGTTCGCTACCAGTATCGGGCACCACTGACACCCAATGAAATCAAGGTTCAATCATCCGCTGCACCGGCCGAATCGCACAAGTCCATTCAAGACACTTTAGGGTCCGAACCAAATCTGCCATTGTCGCTCCGACCACGTGAGTCTGTGCCACCAGCCAAAAATGGATCGTAGCGATTCCATTTCTTCCGTCGACCATTTATCATAATATGACGCATTCATAATGCCCTTAGACTCATTGTGGGAAAGTCCAATCGAGTGTCCAATTTCGTGAGACACAACCGACGCCATTGCTCTTGGACGGTCGTCTCTCGTCTCAAAGTACACGTCGCTTGCGAATACCCATGCGTACGGTTTACCGTAATACAATGACTCACCGAGGTCCCTAGCAGTATCAAATGGAAACAATGACACTGTCGCTGCCCACAACGTTCCTTCGGCCCACTTTATTTGATCAATAAGGTGCGAACGGCTGTTATCATCTACAAAGTAGACAACATACTCATTTTCTCTCGCCACTCCGGCTTTTGTATCTTCAAACGTCCCCTCAGGACGCCATTCATACGCAAAAGTGAACTTTGCACCAAGGTCAAAATCCCTGTTCCAGATTTGGTCCAGCTTTCTAAACATGGCTTGGCGTGTTCCGACGTCAAGCTGGGACGAGCGCATATCGACGACCCGTATCGCAACATTGGCGTCGGCCATCGCGACAGCGCGTTCCGAACCGAGACCCTCCGCCCTGACCGAAGTCGCATAGGGAAACCACCTCCCCGCTTCGTCGAAGTACCCGCCAACGTCGCCTAGATCGACGGATTCGTTGAGTGAGGTGGGCGTCGTTTTTCCGTCTAGTCCTAGAGGGTCGATCCAGGATAGCGGGGCACCATCCACGAACGCGTACAGGTTGGAGCCGCCAAGAAGTCCAATCGGGTCTGCCGACAGGAAACGCCCCCATGCAGGGCGATAAAAACGGGCACGCATTTGGACGAGACCGGTAGTTGGGTCGAATGGTTGACCCTGGAACCCGAACCGATTGCCCACGGCGCTCGCTGTAAGCACACCACCAGCAGGGCTCTTGATCGTCATGTCACCGAATGCGCTGTACGAGTACCACTCGGCGGGTGCACCCATCTCGTTGGAGACCATGTATACTGAATTGGTGCCATCCTGGTGAAAGTAGAGTCGTTTGCCGGAAGTAATGTTGATCTGGATGAGGTGCTCGTCGAGTTGCTCGCCGTCGACCGTCAGCTCAACATGTCCGGAGGGCCCCTTCCGGAAGGCGCGCGTGAACCCGTCGTAGCCATTGAGCGTCTCCCCACCAGTTGATAAGTCGGTTTCCTTGACCAGACGACCCAGCGCGTCGTAGGCATATCGTCGCTTACCAGCGGCCGTTGTTGCATTGACAAGTTGGCCCCATGAATCGTACGCATACGATTCTCCGCCCAAGGAAACGAGGTCGCCTTGAGCATCGTAACCGACCGGAGCACCAAGAAAGGACGTGTAAGCATCCGTCGAACCGACGGTTGGCGTCGTGGTGAGCGTCGCGTCGGCCCCCTTTCGTGCGAGCCAGTTGTGCCGGCCATCGAGGGCGTATGTGCGCCACGCGGCCCCGGAACCAGCGATCGGCGCGATAGCCGCTTCTGCATCGGACGTTGTCGTGAGCGGGTCCAGTTCGAACGCCGATACCGAAGCGCCAACGAGGCCGTGGTCTTCGCGGGCGATTCGTCCACCCAAGTCTACAGCGAAGGCTGATGCAACCTCAGGAGCACCGCCCTTCACAAGAGCCGCCATCCGGGGCACACCGTCAAGCGGGCGCTCCCAGCGCCACGCTGCGACAGCCGTCTGCCCGTTGGTTTCTTTGAGTTGATCAAGTCGACCGAAGGCATCGTAACTGTACTTCGTCAATATTCCATTGTTTAGCTCGCGCTGAATGGGCCCACCAAGTCCGCTGTACTCGAATCGTATGTCCGCTGCCGCGTCCGCTACCAATATGCGCAATAGTCGGTCAAGACCGTCGAACGTCCGTCTTACCGGCGTCGTGCCGTATTTGGAGCTTCTCCGGCGGCCCAGCCCGTCATAGTTGTGTGTAATCGTCAAGGCGCTGCCTAGGTTCGTATCGTGCTCTTCGATCTTGTTCCCTAGCGAATCCCATTGAAAGTAGGTCACAATGTCGTCTGATGTGTCGGCGTAGGATGTGCCGCTGTCGCGCGCCCATTTCATGCGTCCCAGACCGTCGTGGTCGAACGACCGCATTTGTCGATCGAACCCGAGGCCAGACGGCACTTCGGTGAATGTGCGATACAACTGGCCCCTGGGAGTGTAGGTATAGTTGGTGACGACTCCGCGTGGATCGTGATCGACAGCCACTAGGGCGGATTGCGCGGCGTACCTGTAAGCATGAAATGTGCCATCAGGACGAATGATCCGCTTCGTTCGGCCGAGCAAATCGTACTCGTACGCGGTGTCAACAGGCCCTGAGCCCGAATCGCTCCGCTGCAGGACGACGCGCGACGCGCGATCATAGGATAGCTTAACTAACTCAGTCACTGAGCTTGAATAAGCAAGCGTGGATATAACCGGCCGATCAAATGCGTCATATGTAAAGGTCCTAAGGAAACCCGACGCCTCCTGAATCGCCAAGGTCCTGCCCTGAGCATCGTAATTCCATTCGCGCAACGTAACGGCCGTGCCAGCTGAAGACGACGTACTTTGCCGTGGAGCACCCCACACGGTGAGCATCAGGGTTTCGTCGAGGTGGCCCGAGGCGGTTGGTGCAGTCCATTCACGACGAATCGTGCGGCCGCCGTC
Source organism: Planctomycetota bacterium (assembly GCA_038043045.1). Lineage (GTDB taxonomy): Bacteria > Planctomycetota > Phycisphaerae > UBA1845 > UBA1845 > JBBTCX01. Next base: position 4,941 of record JBBTCX010000370.1, read on the forward strand.
GCTATATCCGATGTTCACTGCATCGCCCGTGGGCAAGTGCCACGTGCTTGGCCGACCGGCACCGTCCAGCTCGACGGTTGTTGTGCCTCCAATGTCGTCAGTGCGGGTGACCGAGCTTCCGCCAACGCCGTATGCATAGGTGTTGTCGGAGAATCCGTCTCCCACCGGCGCGCCTGACGTGTCGAAGTGCCACTTGCGTTCGCGAACGACACGTCCGGCCGAATCGTACTGGTATTGAACGGCTCTAAGCAATCCCGGGTCGCCGGACATTGGTTCCCGGTACGGCACCGTAGAGTTATGGGCGTAGCTCGCCCGCCAAAGGATGTTTCCCATCGCGTCGTAACCGGCGCGATGGGTTGTGCCACCCGGTTCTTTCACATTGATTGGACGGCCGAACCCGTCGTAAGAGTACGAAGTGGCCTCTTGACGTGGTCCCCGTGACACCAAAATGCGTCCGTCAAGATCGTATTGGAAACTAGCAAGCTCACCCGAGCTGTAGGGCCCATTGGGGACGACGCAACTGTCATCCCATCCACCGACCGATGGTGTCCATGTGCCCGCTAAGATCGACTGAATTCGCCCCTCACCATCGTAGGTCCATCGGAATCGCGTGCCCTCGGGAGATACTGCCTCAAGAGGCCGGCCGTCCACTCCATGCAGAAAGCAACTCACGGCTTCGGGCGCACTCCCGTCCATCGCAGTCTGCTTCTTTGTGCGCGGGAATCCGAGTTGATCGTAGGTCGTGCTGACGCCCATCAATCCGCTGTCGGTTTGGACAACCTGCTTGTCGCTGTCGTAAACGAAGGTCGCCGACGCGTTCGTTTCTTCGCCGGCGTGTGTCAGGGAGGCCACGTTACCTCCCGACCATACGAGGCTTAGGGTATCGCCTAACGGGCCGACGAACCGGAGTGGTCGGCCAGCGGTATCGTATTCAATCCGCGTCGTTACCGGAGAAGGGCCCATGGCGTCTTGCACTGTCTCTTGAAGTCGGCCGACCGCCTCGTCGTACACCCAAGATGTCTCACTGCCATCGGGGTATTTGCCTTTGACGGGCAGGCCAAAAGCGCCGGGAGTGAATGTCGTCAACTCGCCCGCTGGGTCAATAACTGCGATGAGGTTGCCCTGAGCATCCCATTCAAAGGACTCCAGTTTCTTCCAAATATCGCGCGAATCGTAAACGGTTTGGAGGCGCGATGGAAACGACGTGTATTCGTAGCGATGCTGAATGGGCGTCGTGGATCCAAGCGCACCCGGCACTGGGAATTGAAATACATCGATGAGGTTACCCGATGTGTCCCATTGAAAACAACTGCGACCTTGCAATGGCCTCTCGATCCCGCCAAGTTCCCCGGAGGTATCATAGGCAAGAGAAGTTACCGCGCTCGTGCCGTGGTTGACACGCCGGATTTCACGTCCCTTGCTGTCGAAGTAGAAGGTCCAACGGGTGCCGAACGGATCCAAGACAATGGTGGCCGCCTCCGGCTTTGCCCCCGGAGCATTGCGACCCGAGCCACGGCGAGGTTGCCCAGGAGGGAGTCCGCGAAAGCAGAGACCATCAATCCTTGAAGGGTCAAACGGAAGGGCGACATCCAAAGCGAGTGCGTCGTGCAGGGCATCGCGCGCGGATCCAGGAAGGTGAAAGGCGTACGATGGTCTATTCTTCATCCGGAATAACGGTGAAGCGGCAGCCGCGTCCAATTCCGCACGTGCTAGTGTAGATGGTGCGTCACCGTTGACGATTGATGCATCGAAGCGACCGGGCAGGCCGGGCACCGCATCCCATTGAAGACTAAAACGTCCGGGCACCAGCGCCGAAGCCGCGAACTGATCCCTTCTTGGCGACACAGCGTCCGTGGTCAGCGTCGCCATTGGAGCGACCGTGAGTTCCGAACACGCATCCCTAGGGCTGATTTCGAGCTGCCCGGCCGCATTTCGTTCGGCCGTGAACGGTCGCGAACAACGCCCCGATGCAGCATGCACGAGACCTAGTGGACGGCCTGGATAAGCACGGAAGATGCCTTCCGAATCCGTAAACACCGAGAGTTCTTTGATATTCATGAAGTATTTCAACGACTCGGGGTCGCCCTTGAGATTGAATCTGCCGCGAACTCCCGTTGGAACAAACGTTACGGAACCGCCTTGAGCGAGAAGTGTAAACTGGGAACCCCTCGAATTCCGCTTATCGTTCGCAAGGGTACGTGCGGTCGTCGACGACGTAATGACGACAACATTAAGAGAGTAAACCGCGTCCCCTTCCAATCGAGCCCCGAAACCACCGAGACTTTCACCAAGACGGCGCATTGCGACTAGAATCCCAGGTTGCCATGTCACGAACTCCGCACCTCGGACTGCATTTGCCCTTTCACACGAGGACGGGCAGATGTCGACCGTCTCAAACTCCTCTCGCGACACAGCATAAACAGCTTCCAGAACCATTGGGACTGCTACGCCCCAACGCGCCTCGCCAACAAGATCTCGATACGTCAACTGGATTGTCGCGTCTCCTCGAGTCTGCTGCGTGACAGCATCAAACGAAGGTTCGGCAATGTCCGTTCCGTAGACATTCTCAAGAAAGACCTGGCCGTTTCCGTCGCGAATCCGTAAGAGGTTGTGATTAAGATCCCGCAAGTACCCGTACTTTGACACCGAAGCGAAGCCTGGATCAGCCGCGTGGCCCTTCGCCACGCAACCATCCACACACCCAGCTTCGCAAATCTCTTCGAAATCAATTTCCTCGCAATAGTAAAGGCAGCTGCTGAGATCGCACCCTTTAAAACATGTCTTCCTGCACTGCTCCCTGCACGGACTCAGACACGGCTCGATGGCGTTCTTGCAATCTTTGCCGCATTGGTCAATGCAAGCCCTCTTCGCGCGCGGAAGACACCCCTCGGCGTATGCCGCCGCACCGCACCCAGCATCCCAGTCAAAGTCGGGCAACGCATCTCCCCAGAATCCCTGGCGACATTCGTCAAAACAGTTGCGCCCCTCGTTACAACTACCTTCCGCACAGTTCGTGCCCTCTGCGCAACACTCCCTGCAGTCACCTTCACAGAAATCGGCAAACACGGCCTTCACGCGGTTGAAGTTACAATCCGCCCCGCAACTCCAAAATCCAAACGTGATCAACCCACAAACCCCAGCAAAACTGCACTCAACGTAGTCTGTGAGAGCCGCGGTGATGGCTGCACCGGACATCTTGATTGACTCCACGATTTCGTCGAAGTCGTCAGTTTTGCAGCTCGCAGGTAGCGGAGCATCAGCGCCGCTAACATAGCAAATGGACAGCGTCTTGCACCTTTGTACACAGCCGTCGTCACATCGGTGACCACATTGATCGCAGTTGTCTTTGCCTTTCGTATTCCACATTGCATCACAGATGTCCCGTTTCTGTGACTCACATGATTCAGCGCGGGCGTCGTCCCTGCACGCCCGGTCGCACTCGCTTTCACATCCGTGCTTGCACCTGTCGTCACAAGGTACTCTGCATTCGTGCACGCATGCATGACATGCGTCGTTGCACGACTTCATCCCTTTTGTCATTGCACCATCGCATGCGCCACCAGCCGCGCACGAGGTACCTGTGGGGGCGCACGCTGTTCTGCACGCCTCTCGGAGATACATTTCAGGCAGGTATTCAGGTCTGGTCGGTGGCCGGATTGAGTCGAAATCGTATTCATATGTCTCGGGACGCTGCCGAGCATCGGATGCTCCGACTAAGTCGCCCTTGTGATCGACGGCATACAAAGAACTCAAGCCTATCGTACCTTGACCGACACTTATCAACCAACCCTCGCCCGAATAAGCAAAGTAGATTACGCGGCCGACGCTGTCTGTGACGCGAGCCACGCGCCATTGATCCGACCTCGGGCTCGGTTCCCATTCAATCGTCAGGCCGTTGTGGTTAGGGTCCTCAATACGCACCAGAAGTCCTTCATTGTTGAAGCGGCGGACAACGCCTTGTGGTTCGGTCAATGTCCAACTCATCCAGGTGAGGTGGAGGAGCCTTGACCCGCGCCCGTGCAACGAGTAGTGCAGGCCGATTGGCGTCTTGTAGGTCACATCGATACTGTACTTACCAAAGCCCAGGTAGGTCTCCACGTAGTTCTCGCGTTCAAATTGAATCGTCGTACCATGCCCCGTCATCATCCGCACCGCCCCCGCGCACGGTCCACGCTCTTCGCTGAACAGGCGCTGGTTGTACGAATGATCCCAACCGTAACCCAGCGGACCCTGGTAATCCACGCGGCTCCGGTAGGTCCGTACAAACTCGAAAGGGACGCCGAATCCGGGAAATGTGAGATCGGCATGGCGGTAGACGAATTCCCCAGTTGCCGGATTTACCGGATCGGTTCCGACAATTTGACCGCTTGTCACCTCGGCGTTTTTCCCACCCTCGGCGCCACCTTGCCCGCCTTGGCCGGTGGGGTATGCAAAGGTGCCGACAACTGGAATGGCCTGCGAATCGACGCTGCAGGTTGGGGCATTGCTCTCAGCGTCGGCGGAGGTTTCGCTAGGGAGTTCGTAGATATTGTCGATTCGATAGTCCTGCGCAAAAATCTTTCCCCAATCGGCAAAGTCAACGGGTGATAAGTTCACCGTCGGGGCCCCAATGAACTTCAACATCGCAAGCGTATCAAGCACCCTCTGGGCCGTTTCCCATCCCGGACTTTTTGTGAAGGAATACTTGGCGGGAGGTTCCGGATCGGTCGTGTCAATAGACGACGAATTTGCGATGTCGTTTTGATCAAAGGAATAGTCGCAGACGCTGCCGCTCGTATTGTTCGTGTCAAAAACCTCACACGGCTGAGCAGCTACAAAGGATGCGTTCAACAGCACAATTGTCGCGACAACCGTGTAACACCAGGCGTTAGATGGGCGAGCAGGAAACATGAATCTTTGCCTCCTTGTTCTCTTCTTGGCCATTGCCCTTAGCACAACCGTATCTACCATAGGCTCAATCGCAGTATTCTCGCCGTCATTCACCCCATACGCAATCGACATGAAGTGCTACGTTAAGGCTCCCAAATCGGCACAAGGGTAATCCAGGCGCATACTCCTAGAGGGCACTGGGTCGTTTCGGACTGAATTTATGAATAGGCGGGGGTGATTCTGACCCCCGCCCTGGCCGAAAAAACTTGCCTATTGAGCCATTCCTGCTTCGGTAGTGGGCCGCGATCGGGTACCCATCGGGTGCCGGCCCGAGCCGATTGACTCACTTTGGGACGGGTAGAGGTCGTCAAGCCGCATCCGGCGGGCATCGAAGGGGTGGACGGTTGGGGTGTGGAAACACTTTTTGAAGGCGTCGCCGCCGACGGGGCCGATGGTGCGGGCGATCGTGTCGCCGACGTCGCGGTCGTCGGGGGTCGCGAGGCGGGCGGCGCGTCGCTCGCCTCAGTGCCGTTTGCGGTCGAGTTGGTCGGCGCTGCGTCGGGACGCGGGGCCGGCGGGCGGACGGTGAAGTTGTTCGGGCGGCGGTTGTAAGTCGGCAGCTTGACCGGGGCGTTGCTTCGGCCAGAGGTCACCTTCACCGGGCGGACTCGTACTCTGCAAGCATATCGGGTGGCGGCGCCCGCAACGGCGCGATCGTCGATTTCCAGCTTCGTCTACAGAGCCGTGGTGAAGTACCGGGCTTTGCGGGCGTCGGCTTCGGTGGGTGGAGAGATGGAGAGGTGGATGCGGGTTCGGGCGGCGGGGGTCATGCCGAATTCCTGTTCGAGGCGAATGAGTTGTTGTACCAACCTGTGCGCGATCGCCACTTGAGGCCATTGTGCAAAGCATTTCACTTTGCCCGCGTCATCCCGAATCGGGAACATTTCGCCGTTCTTCTCAATAAAGTCCTCGGCCTTCCGCCAGCGCGACCAGAGTCGACAATACTGAGTTAACGCATCCTCATCGATGAGCGTCAGCACACGCATAATCTGCAAACGCGGAACCAACTGATCCCACTTGGCCTTGGCTTCGGCGTCGAGCCACGGCGGGCGCTCGGGCATACCGCCCGGGCCCTTCACTTCGGCGGCTTCCCGCTTGGCGGTGACCAGCTTGCTACCCCGCAACTTCAATATCGATGTCGGCGTTG
>JBBTCX010000371.1:0-16707 GCA_038043045.1 Planctomycetota bacterium
GTGCTCCTGCGTTTCTCAGGCGCGCGGGCGCGAGAGAGAGGATACGTGGCAGTGCAAAGCTTGGTTTAGGTTAGCTTGACAACCTTGATTGCACTCAGCATCTCGCGCGCGCATACGACATGACACGTAACGGACACACCGTAAATGGCGATGGAACTGGGTGAACTGGTGACGTGATTCGGCTACAATCTGCTGCGTTCGGTGGGACGGATTGCTTTGAATTGAGGCGAGTAATGCCGGGAAGACCAAAGGGGACGGCCCGGAAAGTTGCGGAGTTAGAGCGATCCGCGTTGGGGCTTTATCAACAGTTTGATGAGGCCACTCCCGCGATTCACAAGCAATCGCCGGTCGGTGGGGCACCATGTTCACCGTGGACAATTGTCTATGAGGCGGCGAGTCGGTTATTGCTGGCGACGGCGGAGCTTGGTGAGCATTGTCGTAATGCGGCCCATTTGGACGAACGCGGACCGATCGAATCCGGTCTTGGCGTTGAACAATTGCGGCGAATTCACGCACAGTTCACCAATCGCCTCGATGATTGTGACGCTTCGGATGCGGATGCCCTTCAAGAAGAAATAAGAAGGGTGGAGGGTCAGCTTCCGGCATATGCGCACTTCAGCGATGAACTCGGCTGGTTGGCGTCGAATTTGCACCGACACGAACCCGATGTGGCCAAAGCACCGAGCCTGTCCGCGATCAATATGCTTTTGGATTTAAGAGCTGACCAGGCTATGCGGCGTGATTTTTGGAATATCGTTTGGTCGAAGCGGCTGAACTCCCGGTGACATGAGGAGGCGAAAATCGGCGTTCGAGGGAGACGGCATGAGCGAAGAAGAGGAAAATGAGGCAAATGAGAACTTGATGCGCCGGATATTTGGGGATGGAGCGGCGGAGCTTAAGCGCTAGGATTTGTGGCCTCGGATCGCGTAGTTTCCCCGCGCGTGCGTGCGCGAGGAGAAACGTAACGGAGTGGAAAATCGGGAATGTGTGGGTGAAAGATGAAAATGGATTTATCGGCGCAATTGGCCACGGAACCTGGTGTTGAACCTGATAGGACTCCGGTTGCACGATCGCGTCGCACGGCCAAGCCACGCTCAATTCTTGAGACGACCGACGAACTCGTCGCGGCTGTGCCGTGGGGAAATTGGCGCTCGGTGCTCGTATATCGCCGACAGCACGCCGGACGAATGTGGGTCAGACTTCGCACATTCAACCGACATCGGGCCAAGGGATGTTGGTACCCGTCACCGCGATTCTTCGTCGTACCGCTGGATTGTGCGGCTGGATTGGCAAAGGCGATCGATTCGGCGGCGAAGGGGGAAGCATTCGGTGAACTGCCGGGGTGGTACGCGGAGTTCGAGAGTCAATACAAGGCGCGCGGCGGGCAGTCAGGAACCGTGCCAACAGACTGACATGGAATCGGCTGTTTCAAACGACTGTAGGAGCATTTCTCAGGGCGCTTCGCTTACCTGTGCAGGGGTGAGAAAACTTGCTCATCTCAAGTGTTTTTCCCAACGGGGGTACCGCAATGCTTCAACAAATTCCGGCATTTCCGCTTCTACCCACTCAAAGCCAATGAACTTGGGCGTCCGGGTTTGCTTTCCATCATGAATTGAGTGGGGTATGGAATGGTCTTGATTTTCACGTCTAATCCGGCTGCCGCCACCGGCAACACTCCTTCAATTGTCCCCTTCGTTGATGTGCGACGGCCTCCTCTTTCGATCGCCCGCCCAGGGAAAATGAAGTTTGGCGTCCGCCCGACTAAAAAAAAGTGGCAAAATAGGCTTCACGTTTCTCCGCGCGGGTTCCGAGTGCGGTTTGAATTATCTTGATTAGCGGGCGACCTTTGGACATCTACCCCGCAATTACCGCCAAGACGCAAGCGCGCACATTACTCGTAAATTCCGGGAATGGCCGACTGTATTCCGTCCAGCATCATCCCGATGTACGATTCTTTATCATCTCGCTGGAATAAAACGTGGCACTCCCGAAGTTTCGTCTTGGTCATGCCTTCGCCCCACATTGGGATGTTCTGGTACGGAGTTGTTGACAGAACAAATGAATTGAGCACCACCGAAGGGTCGGCGAGTCGCGCCTCTATTTCCTTGATTGTACGGTAAAACTGGACCTTGGGGTTCGAAGACCCATCGTCAAGTTGACGAAGCCCCTTCGGATCGACGAATGTGACGTACTGCTTTTTCCTGACGAGTAGCCACAAGATGAAATCGGGATAGAAGTTGCCCGCCTCGAAAAAGCCGATGCCGCGCTTGCTCACGTTGCGAAGCAGGAACAGCTCCCGCTCCTTGAAGTAGTCCTTGTTCCCGTCGTAGAACGTCCGCAAGTCGAGAACGAAGTCGCGCTCTCCTTCATTCAGGGTCACGGGGCTGATCTCGATCAACTGACTCTTGCTGAGATGAAGCAGCGGCTGGTACAGGTGATTCCCGAACCAATACGCCGACAGGTTGCCGAACAACCAGTCCTTCCTAAATGTCTTCTTGTTAATTTCGTCCCGCAACGCTTCGAGACTCGTCTTGATGGCCTCGGCCGATTGGTCGATAAGCAGGCGATATTCCTGCACGAAGTTTGGGTCGTCTTCACGAAACTCGTGGTATTCCAGGTGGTCCGCTTCCCACTCCTGCTTGCGATACTTGTAATAGCGGTCGATGTACTTCTTGAGGAGGGCAACCGCGATCTCCTCCCAGCGTCGCACACGGTCGAACCGCGTAAACTTCATCTCCACCGCCGGAATGTACAGCCGGTACCAGTCAGGATTGGCCAGCAGCTTCATGATACTTTCGCGCGGCAGATTCAGATTGTGCCATGACCGCTCATTCTTAAAGTGCTGCAATTCAAACCAAATCGCGTCGATGTCCATGAACGCGAGGTGTTTATCCTCGAATTCGCCGGTCTCCATCACAGCGATGTCGCTGGTTGGCGTTACTCCCTTGCTTTGGCGAGATTGGATCTTTGGGTACCAGTTCAGAGCGACCCGGTGCCTCAGCATCGTGTCGCGCGGTTCGTCGAGCGTGGGCTTCGGACCATTTCGTTTGAAATCCGTCCCTTCTTCAAGCCGAATGCTTTTGAGCTTCCTTCCATCGAGATTCTTGACCACCGGGAGGATGAATTCGATACGATCCTCGTTGGACGGCAGACCTTCGTCTTCCAAGTATTCCTTGAACTGCTGCATGTACTGCGCGCGGATGCCGAAGATGTTCAGCGTTTCCAGCAGGTTGACGTGCGGCGGCTTGGGAACGCCGTCAATCTGACTGCTTCTCTTCAGGCACCCGCCGAAGCCCCTGAGCCGCACGCCGCGACCGAAAAGCTGAATGATCTCCGAACCTTCCGACTTGCCGACATTCATCAGGCCCATCGTACTGACCCGCCAACTGTTCCACCCTTCAGTGAATTTCTTTGAGCCGATCAGCACATTGACCGTCGAATCGGCATCTCTCAAATTATCGAACAGCGACCCCGAGAATTCCTTTTCGTTCACGGTCATGTCGTCCGGGTGTTCGTCACACAGCTTGCAAAGGGCGGAGGCGTCGCCGACGTATATGAGGCCGAACGCCTCGTTCTCTCCCAGCCGCAATGCGATTTCGCCGTCCGTGCCTTTCAGGTTCAAGACGTGGAGCTTCGCCGGTACGGGCGCATTGAACAGCGTTTGCAGGATGTCGGTGAACAGGTCTTCACCGTCGCGACCCGTCTGTTTCAGATACCCGAAGGCCGTGGCGAAGATTTCGTTCCCCCGCTGGTCGTGCAGACCTGGCTTGCCGCTCATCAGGCGGTCCAACAATTTGATTGTGTCCCGCTTGTCCTTCACGAACTCGGCCAGGAACAACAGGATGTCCACCACATCCGAGACGGTCGCCTCATCGGCTCTCGACGGTTTGGTCTTCTTCTTGAGGACTGTGCCGCCAACGAATACCCACAGAGGGCTCTCCAGAAGGAAGGGCCGAAACTCCGCCACCTTATCTCGATAAAGTCGCTGCTGTTGATAGAAGGCCAGCAGGCACGCAGTCAGATACAGACGCCGCTTGTCCTCATCCGAATCGTCCGCCAGATTTAGGATGCGATAATCCTTGCCGAATCCGTCGCGATAAAAGTACTTGTACGAATAATCGAAGAGAATGCACTTGGCGTATTCTTTTTCCAGCTCGCGGTTCCCGCTCGCCTTCATCGCCTGGCCGAACGTCGCCGAATACTCGAAGGAGAAACCATCCTCGCAGAGCCGCCGGCGCGCATCCATCCAACGTCCGGTCTCCTTGCCGCTGGAGCCACGATGCCCTTCGTCCACGAGTACAAGGTTTTTTCCCTCGAAAGCGTCAATAGCGACGGTTTTCTCGCCGGTGTCCTCCCGGAGCTTGTGAATGTCGATGATCTCGATGGTCCTGCCCGCAAACAGCGACGCGTCGTCCTTCGTGAACAGCTCCGCCGGCATCCCGGCCGTTTTGAATTCGACGAGGTGTTGCTTGGACAGCCCTTCGTTCGGCGTCAGCAGGATGATCCGATTCAGTTCCCGCCCCCGGCCCTCCAAGGCAAGATAATGCTGGTACTGAAAGATGTTGACGTGCATCAGCAGCGTCTTTCCGCTGCCGGTCGCATTCCAAAACGCGATCTTGCGCAGGTCACCGGGCTGGTACGGAGGAATTCGATCCTTCTCAAGTTTGTCGGCGTTGAACTTCTCGACGAATTGATTCAGGTCGGTCAAGAGCCGCTGCGGGTGGCGAAAGAAGCGGTCCAAGTAGACTTCGGTGAACAGCAACGAGAGCCACTGAAAATATTTCCAGCGGATCGGGTCTGGCCGGCGCTCGTTGAGCTTCAGGGTGTGCTTGACGATGTTCTGGTCGTAGCCGAGCAGGATGTCGCCGGGGAACGCGTCGAATTCCCAAAGCAACCTGATTTGCTTGAGAAACTTGTGGTTGTTGTCCTCGTCCAACCCCTCCAACTCGGCCGGTTTGAGTGGCTCGGCCAATTGCTCAAAGCTCCGCCCGTCGAAGAGGCTGAGCATCCACTGATGCAGCACAAGCTTTTGGTCGAACTTTACCCGCGCCAACTCGGGTATCAGTGTTGAGGCCGACTGGGATGATCGTTTTCGCGCCATTGAGGACGTTGCCTGGTACCGCCGTAATCTGGCCAGCTCGTTTTTTCTTGACAAAAAAAGACGCGGGCGCTATCGTCGTTGCTGCCGGCGGACGAAACTCGGCTTCATGCCGTGTGGCTGGCCTGCGAAAGCAGGTCGGCCCTATATCCCCGGCATTCTTTCTTCAATCGCCTCCAGCGTCAGTGGACGGCGTCGATTGTAGTACTCCCCGTACTCGTTTCGGCGCACATCGTCAATGTCATACACAAGACTAACTTTCGGACCAATGAAGTCCCAGAAGCGAGACTCCTTCTTCTCGAAGAGTCGCTGCAGCGCCCACAAGAAATAGTCCGCCGCCTGTAGGCAGGGATCATCCGCCGAAACGCTCGAAACAACTTCGATCGGTGCGGTCGCTTCGACGCCCCACGATCGTCGAAAGTTGTTTCGTGCGTTCTCCAGCGCCTTCCTCAGCGCCAGGGTTCGATCCACCGTGCCGCGTTTCGAGAAGACGATTCGGTAGGCATCTTCCTTGTGCAGCCGGTCCTTGAACAAGCGGCTCACCGATCGGTCGTAGAGTTGGTTAGGATTGTAGCGGTATTGCGGCTCGATGCGATTGTGGTCACGCACCAACTGCACGATACGTCGCTTGTCGCGCACCACGGCAAAAAAGCGTAGATCATGGCGGGCGAGTACAGCGAACACGTCCCTCCGGATTTCGGCCAGGTCATCCTTGGCGTGGAACGCCAACGCCGTTTTGCGTCGATCCAACTGCATCGACGGCACCCCCTTGAAGTACGGATCGGCCAACATCTGTTTCCGCAGATCGCTCAGTTCTCGCCCCAAAGCTTCTGGCGCCGTTACGTCGAGCAAGCCGACCATGAAATAGGTCGAACAGCCTTCGACGCCAACGACGACCTGTTTTCGGCGGTTGAACAGGGTCGGATCGCCGGCTTCATCCACGAAGTAATGGCACGTGATCGCGGGTTGTTCGGCGTTGTGGGACATGATCTTTCCTCCTACACGTCCTGCTCGTCGAACATGAGCCGTTTGAATTCTTCCTCGATCATTCGCACCTTCCAGGTTTGATCCGCACGGCGGAGGTTTTCGAGGTTGTTGTCGCCGTTCACATAGAAGAGGTCGTACTCCATCTCCCGCGTGTTGTAGGCCTGCTTCTCGAACCACTGGTCGAGCGCGTCGTTGTCCATCGTGTCGACGTTGCGCCACAAGACCAAGACGCGGTTACCATCGGGGTCCTTGCCTTCAACCACCCGCACCCCCCGGATGACGTCGATGTGCTTTATGGTAAGGCCGAGCAGCCAATTGAACGTCTCGATCAAATCAACGTTGACCAGTTGAGATTCGCCGCTGCGCTCGACTCGCAGCTTGTACTCGTCGGGATTCCGAAACGCTTCGACATTCAAGAGTGATTGGCTGCCACGGCTTTCGATGTCGAGCAAATACGTGAGGACATACTGCTCACGCATCTCAGAATCGGCTTCGAGGAGGAGTGACTGTTTGTCGGTGCGCTTCAGCTCCAAATTGTTGAGTGCGTCCTCATAGGTCTCCAAATGCAGCAGTTTAATGATTCTGGGGCTTCGGTGAGCCTCTTCATCGCTAGCGCCGCGTCTGGGTCGACCGTCCTCCCACTCTGGAGCGTACACCACCTTCTTTATACGAGGGACAAGCACTGAATCGAAGTATTCACCCATCTCAACCAGGATGCACTTCCGTCTTCCACCGTCTTTACGATTGAGGTCAACAATCGCGTGCCCAGTGGTACCCGACCCCGCGAAGTAGTCGCAGACACGTGCCTCCATTCTCGATGCGCCAGCTACGTAAATTGCATCGAGTACCGCGTACAGTGACTTCGGATAAGAGAACGGAGATTTTCCGAACAAGTCCTTCAATACTGCCGTGCCATGTTCGGTAGCCGAGTATTTTGCGTCGAACCACGACGACACCGACACTACACCCTCTTCATTGGGTCGCCGCTTGTAGTACACGTAATCACGGCCGGATCGGTCTTTCCGCACGCTCAGCAGGCCGAGCGACGCACTCACTGTTGAGTGTTCCCACCTCCACCTCTTCTGATCCCCCTCTTCATTATCTGGAAGTACAACTTGCTCTCCCGCGCTAGGACGTTCGTCGACAATCCACTCCTCCTTGTCTTCATTCCATGTCATTGCCGGGACGCGAATCGAGGCTCCTCGAACATAGATAGGGTAGTAGAGCGCGCGCCGCGCCGACCTGTCTGAGTCGGAACCCTCACGCCTCAGGTTTCTCCACTCGAAAGGGCCATCTTCATCCTCTTGCGAAAATCGTGCCATTTGTTCTTCGGTAGGGGGCATCCGTCCGATACCGGAGGCCTCGCCATTCCCTGCAAACAGCAGGTATTCATGCGACACGGAATAGCCGGTCTTGGTCGGCCTTCCAGATGGATTTGCGCGGACACAAATTGTGCCGAGCAGGCGACCGTCAAATATATCCGAAAGGACAAAACTCAATTCACGCTGCTGCTCATCATCGATAGCAGCCACTAGGACGCCTTCTTGTTTGAGGAGCGATCGGCTTACGCCGATCCGTTCGTGCATCATGCTTGCCCAGCTCGAGGATTTGTAGCCGTTCTTGTATAGAATGGGCGTGGCATCGGTGTTATATGGCGGATCGATGTACACGCAGTCGATGTCAGCCCGGTACCTACGCTGGAGCACCGACAGCGCTTGGCGATTGTCGCCTTGCACGAGTACCATGTCCGTGGACTGTTCCAGATTGTGGATACTACTGAGCAATCGCATGAGGAAAGTGGGGCCGAAATGCCGCGTGTCCACCATTAGGCTTGGATGCGCCTGAAGGAACGAGAGGGAAAGTGGTGCTGTGAATGGCGGTGCTGTCAACAGGGGTTCGGCGGAATCGATCGAAAGCAGACAAACCCACTCATCCCGTTGCGCTTCACTTGCGATGACCTCTGGGTACAGTGCCGTCGGAACGTGATCGATTCTGACGCAGTAACGCGTCTCGATGATGAACTTCTTCTTAAGCCACAGCCTCTTCTGAAAGTTCTCAAGCTGTTCCAAGAACTGGATGATCTTGTGAGCGATGCTGCGAATTACCCGGATTTGGCTTAAGTACTGCTCAACCTTCGGGGCCGACTCCAATTCGATGTCGTCCAGGTGCATGACTTCATTCTTGATGTAGAAGTCGAGCTCTCGGCGCAAAAAGCCTCCTAAGTCCTTGTGGATGAAGTAGTCGAACGTGTTCTTCTTGGTGTACTGGGACAAATGCTTTTCGAGAACCGTGCGCTTGGGTTCCTTTTCGCTGGGCGCGAATCTGCCCAAATCGGCGATCCATCGGTCGAACCCCGGTGTCTTCAGGACAGTCTCGATCGCCTGCTTGTTGAGATCGTCCTGTTTGTCCTTCCCATCTGTGAGGCGGTACTCGAAGCGGATGAACAGCTCGCCGTTCTCCTCCTTCAGTGGATCTTCGGCGCAGAGGACGAACCGGCGCTCCTTGCCCGGAACTGGTTTGTTGTTGTCCTGCTCGGTAGTCGCGGCCACGAGGTGCACCCGCACGCGCTTGCCCGACGCTATCTTGAATGTGTAGTCCTTGAAGTCCTCGCTGCTCTTGACGTAATACTGATCCGCGTTGGCCCAATGGAGCTTGACCTCTTCCCCTTCGTAGGGGATGGCATAGACCCCTTCCTTGTACCGCCGCAGCGAGATGAAGTCCCCCTCGCTGTAATAGCGACGGAAGAAGCTGCACAGGTGCGAGAAGACTTCATTCTCAAGCGCCGTCACGTCCACGGCTGAGTCCGCAATACGCTGGCGCAGCTCCTTCACCTTCGGCGAATCGTCCGGCTTCATGCCAGCGGCCTCAACGCTTGACACCAGTTTGTCGAGTTCCGCCTGCAAGACCGCTTTGTCGGCCGACTTGTATTGCTTGAACGCCTCCTGCACTTGGGGCAAAAGGTCCTTATCCAGGAAGCGGACGACTTCGTCGCGCTTCTGGTTCATGATGCGGTAGATACCGAAGTCCAGGTCGGCCTGGTCGAGCTGGAACAACTCCGCCAGAAGCCCCTTCAGTTTTTCGAGTTTCTCGCTCATTGATCCCATCTCGTTGTGCCCGCTCGTCGTTGGCTCCAAGAATCCTGTAGTCTATACGACGCTCCAGCGGATCGTGAAGAGTCGATTGACCGCCGTTTTTTGCGCCATCCGTCGCTCTAGATTCTCGATCAGCTTGTCGCGCTTCTCCATGATCTGGTCTTCCGCCTCGAAAATCTCCTGCCGTTGCTTGCGTTGCTGCCTCTCTAGCTTCCGCATCCGCTCCTGAATGTCGTGCTGCTCCGCCAGGGTAGCGGCCGTTCGGGCCTCCCGCCGTAACGCCTTGATCTGCTCTTTCGTGTCCTTGAGGGCCTTCTCGGCACCCAGAACCATGTCGTCGGCCCACTTTTCAAGTTGCTCACGGGCGCGAATGAAATGGGTGTTGTTCTCTTGTAGCGATCGACTCACCGCGGCATCCGTGTGCCGCTTGGATTCCGCTTGTAAACGAGTTTCAATTTCAACCGGAATATTGATCGCCGCCTCCACAGCCGCCGAGCAATGGAACAACTTCTCGCATGTCTCGTGATCAACGGAAGTGCCGCTATCATCGATGGCGGAGAACAGAAGATGCTCCTCCCGCTCAAACGAATCGATGGTCAGATGCACGAGCGTCAGATAACCCGTCTTTCCCCGAAGCTCTTCTACCATCGCCATGCGGGCTGGATGTTTCAATAAATCGAATCGGACGTGCGCTGGCGGCGTCGGCAGCGCCTTGGCAGTATCGATGACGTGCTCGCCCAGCGGGTGCGACAAGCGATAAAGAAAATAACCGAGCGGGTTGGTGGTTTCGTCGCCCTCGTCGCGCTTCGGTTGGTTCTTCGAGATCAAGAAGTACTTTCCCTGGCGGATGTCAACCCGGGGCGGCTGATTCAGTTCAAAGGCGAGTTCCTCATCATCGAATCGTGCCTGGCCGTCGAGAACGAATCGTGTAACGGTCCAAAATCGCTTGCCGAATTCGTCCAACTGCTGCCTGGCATTCTCAAGCTGCAAGCGGAGGCGCTGATGTACGTCCGCGTCAAAATGTTCAAAGAGTAGCTGGCGGGTGCTGTCCATCCGCGTGCGAATCTGCTCGTCTAACTCGGCGCGAAGCTGCTGGAACGCGGCGTCGATTTCTTCGGCCGTCCGGCATTGCTGGCAAATCGCGAGAATGCGCTTCTCGAAATCGACACCGGATTCGATCGAGCCCAAGACCTCATCCGACGCTCCGAAAACTCCATCGAAGAGGCTGAACTTCTCGCGAAGCAGTTCATACACGCGGCGGTCGGCTTCATTCCGCTCGTTTAGGAAGTTGATGACGACGACGTCGTGAATTTGGCCGTAGCGATGGCAGCGACCAATGCGTTGCTCGATTCGTTGCGGATTCCAGGGCAGGTCGTAATTGATCACGAGCGAACAGAATTGGAGGTTGATGCCTTCTGCGGCAGCTTCCGTGCCGATCATGATGGTTGCATGGTCATGAAAGTGTTCGATTAGCGCAGTCCGCACGTCGATGTCGCGAGAGCCGGTTGCCCGTCCAGTGCTCGCATTCTTCTTGACCCAGAACTCATAGATCTGAGTGACTTCAGGGCCGGCATTGGCGCCATTGAACAGGACAACCTGACCCCGATATCCGTTGGCTTCCAAAAATACCTTGAGGTAATCTTGCGTTCGCCGAGACTCGGTAAACAGAAGAGCCTTCCGCTTCGCGCCGACCTTCACTAATTCCGCGAAACCTGTTTCCAAAGCAAAAAGCAGCGTTTCCGATTTGGTGTCTGTACCAATGCTCCGTGACCAAGCGCTCAATCGGTCGAGTTCGTCGATTTCTCCTTTGAGCTTGTTGCGATCATGCGTGACCGGGGGTTCTTTCAATTCTCCCGGGTCTGGTGACTGCTCCGCCAAAATTTCGTCAAGCAACTCATCTTCCAGCTCTTCGGCTTCGACGAGACACTCCGGTAACTGGTCAGTATCAATCGAGACTGCGTCACGTATGGCAACGAGCCGCGCTTTCATTGTGTCGAGTGTGGCGGCGATGGCATGGGATGAAGACGCAAGCAACTTATGAAAAATCAGAACGATCAGATGCCGCTGCCGGTGCGGAATGGCGTAGGTATCTTCGCGGAATAGAAACTGTGATACTGCCTCATAGAGCTTGTGTTCATCGTCGGTCGGTTTGAAGGGTCGCGTAATTGCTCGGCGAGCCGTGTACTGCACATATTCGACGACTTGTTTTCTAAGCGTGCGCTTGCAAAAACCGGACAGGCGGTTACGCAAGTCCGACAAGTTGCTGTCGGCGGTCACGTACTGGGACCTAAATGCTCCAAGGTCTCCGAATAGGTTTTCGTCAATGATGGTCGAGAGGCCGAACAATTCCAGCAGCGAGTTCTGAAGCGGCGTTGCGGTCAACAGGAGTTTCCGTCGTTCCTCAATAGCCCAGCGGACCCCTTTCCCGATCTTGTTGCTTGAACGATAGGCATTTCGCAGCTTGTGCGCTTCGTCGACAACCACGAGGTCCCACGGAATTGAACGAATCTCTTCGCGCAAAGCGTTTGCGAGATTCATCGAAACAATTATGATCGAATTCGTATCGAACGGGCGCGGGTTTCCTTTGTTCTGAACGAGGCGATAAATACGGGCGTCCAAGATGATCGAGGGAAGATTGAACTTCTCGCCCAATTCAAGAGACCATTGCTTACGAATCGATGCGGGACAAATTACCAATAAGCGACGCTTACGTTCTGCCCAAAGTTGGCAGAGGACGATACCCGCCTCGATCGTCTTCCCAAGACCCACCTCATCGGCGAGCAATGCACCTTTGGCAATCGGCGAATGAAGGGCGAACATCGCCGCCTCAATCTGATGTGGATTGAGGTCCACCGCGGCGTCGAAAAGCGACATCGAGAGCTTCTCATTACTTCCCGACGGCGCGAGCCGTGTGAGCCCGTGCGCAAAGTATCGAGCGTGATACGCCGTGCTCATTCGCGAGGACTCGCCTTCCCGGTCCGTATGTTTCTCTTGGGTTGCCTCAAGGCGCACCCAACCGGACATTTTTCCTAAAATTCGAATTGCCGGTAGCGCCGATAGCCATTTACGGGATGACGAATCGCACGCAGCTCGCCAACCCCGTCCCAGTTTCGATGGGTCGATGCGGACAGACCAAGTAACTCCGCCGCCAAGTTGACGGTCAAGTAATCATTGAGTCGAACCGATTTCGGGCTAGCCTTGGGCACGCCGACACGCTCCGTCACGCCAAACAACGATATGGGACATTATGATTCGGTTTCAGTTCTGTCAAAAGTTGCCTAACTTGGCAAGGGGGAATCCTATTTTGGCACGGTGCAAAACGCCAACCACCCGTGGAAAACACGCAAACGGTGCGGGAAAGTTGTCCAGCGAAACCGATTCGGAATTGGCAACACCGATTCTCGAGTGGTGCGGCCTATTATCGTGGTATTCGTGCCTGTCTAGATCGAGTCATGAACTTTGCCTCATGACAGTCAGTTGATTTTTGAGAATCAGGCACTTGAAAGCCACGAAATGCATGCATCCAACGTAGTCGGAAGTCGCACGTGAATGGTGCCGGAGCGTAATCCTTTCGTCGACTAAATTGCGGGTTTCAATCTACCGGCAGCTTGTCGCATTTAGTAAGTACACTGCGCACTGCCCGCCAGACTCGGCACGAGCTGCCTCTTCGAATTGTTGACAGGCGGTGTCGAACTATTGCACGGCGTGAAGATGGCGACAAACCGAGCATCTATGATGAAAACGAACCCTTCCATCGAACGCCCCGATCGGGTATACTACCGTGACATTGTGACCGTGAGGAATCAACGAACCCTGTCCGTGCAATTCCTGCACAAGGTTTGTGCACCTTGCGGCCATTGTGGAGGGACAATTATGTATTCAGCATCGGATTCCGTTCGTTCCACGATTCGACCACGAAAAACCTTGAGGGCTTTCGTCGCTTTATTTGCCCCACTGGCCCTCATTGTGGAAGCGCCTGGCCAAGTGAACATGACGTGCATTCCGGTCTCTCCCGTCGTTGAGGGGAACACAACCGTTGAGATCGAGTGTTTCATCAACAGCCACCTGAATTTGGGGATCAGGGGTTTTCAACTCGACTTTCCCTGCACATTCCCCGTTCCAACCGGAGGCGCGGGAATTTTATCTATCGTGTCCCCGAACACAGATATTTTCTCAAGGCCGATGGGGAGTCTTGCGGGAATCCCTCACCTCTCAGGTGGAGTTTCATTCCTTTCACCGGTAAACGCAACGAACTGCTTCATTTCAAATACCCCACTTCCGCTTCAACCGCCATTCCAGCTTCCCGCAAACGCGACCCGCTATGTTGCTACGTTTGTGCTCTCGGTCGGTCCATGCGCCGGTGGCGAGTACCCCATACTACCAGAAGGCGTAACCAATCCCCCTCATCCGACCAACGGCACGCGAATTCGCGACGACGCGCTGGGACAAGGCAATTTGGTATGGATCAATACGATCTTTCAGCAACTCACGATCGACACAGGGCAATGTTGCACGAATTTGACTTGCTTGGGTAATCTGAACAGGCACTGTTGCTTGAACGTTCAGGGTGGGCAGTTGTGGGATACCGACAAGAGTTGTTTGGACGGTTGCCCGTGCCAGAGCGCCGCACACTGTACTGACGACAACCCTTGCACGGATGACGCCTGTGTCGACGGGTTTTGCCAAAACACGTCGAACACACTTTTGTGCGACGATGGATTGTTCTGCACGGCGTTTGACTTTTGCACTGACAGCATGTGCCAGGGAGCAAATAGCCCTTGCACCGCGGGGCAGTTTTGTAGTGAATCCTTGGACGCCTGCGTCGAATGCTTGGTGAGTGCGGATTGTCCCAGCGACAACAATCCCTGTACAGACGAAGTGTGTGATTCGCTAGGAAACTGTCTATATGTTCCCAACACGATTTTCTGCAATGACGGATTGTTCTGTACGAGAACGGATGTTTGCAGCGGTGGTGTGTGTGTGGGTAGGGGCGTTCGTTGCACTGGTCCAAGTCAACCTCTTTGCGATGAGCAATATGACCGCTGCATTCCATGCCCCGCAGGTCATTTGTGCCCAACAGGAGTCGTGGACCAATTGCAAGGAGGAGCAGACCACCCTCGAACAATTAGGGTCTCGCTCGATCACTTGTGGGAGTGGAATGATAGCTATGGGCGGTTCGTCGATCCCAAAGAACTCGGGAAATCGGGGGTGACCATCAATCCCGACAAGCCTACCTATCTCCTCACCCACGGCTGGGACGGGGAACTCAATGGAAATTGGTGTGGAACGCTTCCCGACGCCGCCGCCTGCGCCGCCCTCAGTTCAAGCGACGACAAGCCTGAGTTCGCTATGTCATCAATCGGTGCGGCGATTCGACGAAGGCGAGGCAATTCAGTGAACCTCCTCGCCTGGGACTGGGCAGATGTAGCCAACCCAAACGGTTGCTGTGACGTCAGTCAGTGGTTGAACGGTCCGTCGGAGTTCCAGGAAGCGCTTCAGGACTTGTTGGATCATCCGAGCTTACGGAACGTTTGGGAGGTTCTTCGGTCGGATGCATCCAAGACCCTTTGTTACCTCACGTCGTTCGGCATCCTCAACGACGCCTGGCGCTCCGGACTCGCTGCGAAAGGAGAAGGAAACAAGCTCGGAATCGCGCTCGCTAGCGCGATCGCCGCACATGGAGCCATCGGGTCGCAGTTTCATTTGATCGGGAAATCGCATGGTGGTGGAGTGCTCGGTCAGGCGGCCAAGGCACTCAAAGAGCAAGGAATTCGAGTGGATACCTTGACGACGCTCGATACACCAAAAGTGTTGTGCGTTCCTTGGACAAACGCATGTTATGTGAACTCGCTCCAGTTCATCGATCCGTACGCGGCAGAGCGGACATTTGTTTTCTATTACGACGAGAGGGTTGCAGATAAGTTTCGCATATTCGGGTTCGGAGCACCTTTGGAAGGGAGCTCAACAACAGTCGCAAACCTACGCCTCAGTCCCGAGCACGCGCCTCCCGGAAGTCTTCTGGATCCAACCATCTTGCACTTGTGGGTCGCAGGCAATGACGATTGCGAATGTGAGCCACAAACCGGTTGGGACGGGTGGACTTTCAACGCATGTCCGCCAGACGACGGATGGTATCCGCTAGGAATCTTCGGCCAAGGGGGTATCTGGTTCGACGACTTGCTTTACGGAACAAGTCTGCTTGATCTGCTTGACTTGCAAGAGGGTTCCCTTTTTCCAGATGGGTGCTATGCAGAAAGCGATTTTGCCGACTTCCGTTTTCATTCGGTACCCTGCGAATCATCCGTTGCGGCGGGTCAGACCGAAGTCTCACTCCCTGACATGTCGTTTCTTCGATATGATTCGTTCCAATCCGCCTCGACATGGTTCGGCAACCTGACACAGCTTGTGACCGGCGCGGACCTGAACGATGCGACGAATCGCGCGATCTTGATGCAGGAACAAGGTGATGCGTCCTTCTTTAAGGATATCGACTGGCCAAGCGACGCACTTCTTATCACCTTTGACTACTTGTTCCGCGAGCCGCGAGGGGAGGAAAATCTGACCGTTTATGTCGACAACCAAATTGTCTACTACGACAACGCGGAGACGACGCTGGCAAAAGACGCATTGACATCAAGCGGAGCCATTTATGTGGGCAACGTCGCGGGGCAAACAGCCCGGCTCAACTTCGTCCTCTGGTCAGACCAGCCCGACGGCGGGTCATACGGCGGAGAGTTGGTCATCGACAACATCCGCGTATACGGGTTTCTTGAGCACGACTCGGACCTCGATGGCGACCGGGACCTTTTCGACTTCGCCGTTTTCCAAAACTGCTTCGGGGCTGAACCTATACCCGACGAGTGCTGGGCCTTTGACGTGGATGGTGTGGATGGCGTCGGGCCGCTGGACTACGCGGGCGATGACGCTGACCCGGCGCAATACCACGGATTCATGGAGTTCATCGGCGATCCGGCCACTGGAGGGCCAAAGGTGCTTCTGCCGCTGTAACGCAAACAGCCTGCGTTTCGCGTAACGCGTGAACGGCCCGTATGCCGATCCAACCATCGCGCGACGGCAACTGTTTGACCTTATTTGTATAACGGCGTAGATGTCTTTGACTCGTCCCTATTTCAACGGATGTCCATGCTGGTATCGAGACTCGCAATTCTCGAAGTAATGCCCACACAACATGGGGGGATTATTATCGTCTGAGGATTCTCGATACCGCTTGGTGAGTCCAGTTTTCCGATTTACCCGTCTTGGTAGGGACGGAGCTGGCTGTCAATTCCTCGGCGATGCGTTCGAGGGTCCAGCGCTGGGCGCGCCAGGTGTGGATGTTGGCGATGACGGCTTGTTCGGATTCGTTGGGAATGAGCATCGCGCCGTCGGGGGATAGATCGTAGCCGTAGGGAACCGTGCCGATGCGTTGGCCGTTGGATTTTTTGACGGCCATTGCGGATCGAGTCCGTTCGCGGGTGAGGTTTCGTTCCATTTCCGCCGCGCCTGCAAGCACGACCAACATGAATCGAC
>JBBTCX010000372.1:0-8968 GCA_038043045.1 Planctomycetota bacterium
GATCGGGCGTTGCACGAAGCGTCCTACGATCGGCGGCGCGAAGAGCATTCTCGGTTCAATTTGACTCACCCTTTTCTTCGGCGCGGGATTGGAGTTGCGACGTTTCTGCATGGTTCCGGTTTTACAGGAAGCGGCGAGACGCACTTGGCGTCGGAAGTGTACGCGGATGGACTGCCGGACGGTCGCGTGGAGATTCTGACGGCGCAGACCGACATGGGCCAAGGAACGACGACGATTCTTGCACAGATCGCGGCGGATCGATTGGAATTGCCACCGGAGCAAATCGTCGTAAGTCAGCCGGATACTTCGCGTGTTCCCAATAGCGGACCGACAGTGGCGAGTCGAACGGCCATGGTCGTCGGAACCTTGGTGGAGCAAGCGTGCGACGACATGATCTCGAAACTTGACGGAGATTCGTCGCTTCGCGGCGGGGCGTTGCAGGATGATATTCGACGTTGGCTTGCCGAACATCCGCTCCAATCTCTTCGCGGGATTGCCAAGAAACGCACGCCCGCGGAACTACAATGGGATGATCGCACGTATCGCGGGGATGCGTATGCGGCATATTCGTGGGCGGCGTATGTGGGCGAAGTGGAAGTGGATTTGCGCAGCTATCAGGTTCGGGTGACGGACTTCGTTGCGGTGCAGGAAGTCGGGCGGGTGATCAATCCGACGCTCGCGACCGGGCAAGTTCAAGGCGGCGTGGCCCAGGGAATCGGCTGGGCGCTGTATGAGGACGTCGTGTTGGAAGAAGGCGTGATGAAGAACTGCCAGATGACAAACTATGTCATTCCGGCGAGCAGTGATCTACCGCCCATTCGCGTTTTTTTTGAGGAAACCCCATCGCCGTACGGACCTCGCGGGGCCAAGGGAATTGGAGAAATGCCGATCGACGGTCCCGCGCCTGCGGTGATCAACGCGGTGTGCGAGGCGGTCGGGCGATCGATCAACGAAATCCCACTGACCCCGGAACGATTGATGATTCATTTGGAAACCGGCCAACATGGAAACATTTGAACTTAGGTTTGCTCTGAACGGCAAGGATGTGACCCAAACCGCGGCCCTTGATGCGCGGCTGCTCGACGTATTGCGATATGATCTGGGGTGCGCGGGGACGAAGGAAGGTTGCGGCGAGGGCGAGTGTGGCGCGTGCACGGTCCTGCTGGACGGGCTGCCGGTGAACTCCTGTCTGTTGCCGGCTTTTCAAGTTGACGGTCGGAGAGTTGAAACCGTTGAATCCACACCCGGAGATATGTTGGAAACACTTAATCGCAGCGGTACTTCTCAGTGTGGCGCGTGCACCCCGGGAATCGTGATGACGATGCGATGGCTGGTCGCACATCCTGAGTTGGCTGAACGCGCGAGTCTCCGCGAATGGCTGGCGGGAAATCTATGTCGATGCACCGGGTATGACGGTGTCATCGAGGGGGCAAGGCGAGTGTTGGACGCTCCACAAATCAAGTCGTGTCAGGAAAGGTCGGAGCGATCCAATTCACTGGGCGAACGCGGATGAAGGTCTTCAGGCCGCGAAGTCTTGATGAAGCCGTTCGACTCATGGGCGCCATGGGCAGGAATTTGACGCCTCTTGCGGGTGGGACAGATTTGTTTGTTTCGTGGCACCATCGGGTCAAAGAGGACCTGCAACTTCTTGATCTGTCGCTGTTGCGTGATGAGCTTGGCGGATACGGAATCAAAAACGACGTCCTAGAGATCGGCGCGCTGACGACGTATTGGGATGTGATGTCTTCGGGTGACATCGCGAAAGCGTTTCCGTTGCTGGTTGCAGCGGCGAAGCAGGTCGGGGCGATTCAAATTCAGACTCGCGGCACCTGGGCGGGCAATATCGGGAACGGTTCACCGGCGGCGGACGGAGTGCCGGTGATGATGGCCTATGACGCGAGTGTTGTCTTGCGGTCGACGGCCGGACTACGCGAGATACCGTTGCATTCGTATTGGACGGGGTACAAGAAGACGGTAAAGCGACCCGATGAATTGATCGTTTCAATGAACATGCCGATTCGAGCTCGGACCGTCGAGTGGTTTCATAAAGTCGGGGCGAGGAGTGCCCAGACCATCACCAAAGTTGGCGTGGCGGTGGTACAGGATGATCGAGGCTGGCGAGTGTGTGCCAATAGCGTGGCACCTTTTGTTTGTCGATGTCGACGCCTGGAAGCGGCCCTCGATGCCAGGCGCGAATTCTTGAACCCGGATGAGATTCGAGCGTGCCTTTCCGAGGACATTTCTCCGATCGATGACGTGCGCTCCACGGCGGCGTATCGGAGCAACGTGCTGGCCAGGCTGTTGTTTTTCGGGCTAAGTAGAGACGCGCAAGCGCTTTCGCGTTGAGGCGGCCAGTATGAAAAGTAAGAAGAGGATGATTCCTTGGGCGATGAGTCCCGGCATGACACGAACCGGTATACCCGACCACGCACCAATAAACGTCCCCACCGGTGATAGTCCCATCAAAGGCCCGAATTGCAAATCTTTCGAGTTCAGCTCATTGCCGACCATGGTCCGAACGAACTCCACGATCGACGGAAAACCCCAAGCCACGAGCATGTATAATCCGATGATCACCGGCGAGGATTTCGGACGAAGCTGCGCAATGCGCGCGACCGCCCATAGGCTCAGCAATGCCAAAGCCATCGCGCCGGCGGTCGTGAGCCAACTTCGGATTGTCTCCGCGGCTGCTTGATCTTCCGCCCATCCCAAAGCGCGCACCAAATCCTGCGCTATCGGCACACTCGCGCCGAAGGACAAACCCGCGAAGAGCAGAATGCTTAGGCACGCGACGAGGATACCCGACATGCGGTCCCATCGATCGCGCGGTTGGCTGCCGTTGCAGATGAGACGACGTGTATCCACCGCGCCCGCGATGGCGATCCCCGCCACAATCAGGGTCACCGTCAGCGTGCCGATCCAGGGCATGGGAATGAACTCGGGTTCGATCACCCTTCCGAATATCGGGGAATTCATACTTAGTTTGACCACGGCATCGAGGGACCCAAACGCCGTCAACAACCACAAGGCAAGCAACATGAGTCCACGACGGGCATTGAAGAACGGCAGGTCCGGTCTTCGGTATTTGGCGGCGGCCAACATCAGCCACATCAAACCCCAGACAAAGTTGGTGACAACGATGGTCACAAAAACCGCGGCCGGTAAAGTGGGAGTGGGTCCCGCTTTCCCAAACATGACCCCATAGGCAAGAAACGTCGCGTACCCACCGGTGATAACGGCGCCGCCTGGAAGCACAAAGAACAACGGCGTGGCCAGAACGCCGCCAAGAACAAGTACCGGCGCCGGGCTCATGGGTTTGGTCGGTCGCATGCCCAGCAGAACGGCCAACGCCCAGATCATCAAACTTGTGCTTAACAAAAGGCCGTTTCCAAGAATCCACTCACCGACAGGTGCCGCGACCAACATATTGAGTGCGATCCCACCGACGAGGTTCACCATGCAAAGACCCAGAATTTGCGTCGTGGATCCGAACATGTATCCCAACACCACGCCGATATTGGAAATCGGAGCGATCCGGTGCGATTCCAGCATCTTCGTGCGGTGGTCTCGAAGTATTCCCCTGTAGATGGCGTTGGCGCCGCCAAACAGCATCAACCCGATCTGCAGTACGGTGAGCAGATTAAAGATATCGCTGATTGTGACGGCCAAGGGTTGGTATCGCATTCCGCGACACCACCCAAACACGCCGAGTATGAAAATACCGGTGTACCCTCCCGTCATCAGCAGGAAGCGTTTGCTTCCTCCCAACAGTTGAAACTGGGCGATCCAAAACGGAATGGGTAGTTTTACAACTTCGGCCATTAGTCCACCTGCTTCACTCCCGCTCGTAGGTAGATATCTTCCAGCGACGTTTTCAAAGGCACGAAAGCCGAAATCGGTAACCCCTTCGTCACCAGCTCGCGGAGCAACCGGGCGGCAGCGGCGTCATCGGCGTCGTATTCAAACTCCAACGTGGAATTGGAAAATGTCAAAGTAGTGACACCCGGCATGGAGGACAGGATGGCCGCGAAGTTCGTATCTTGGCGAAGCAGACTCACCCGATAGCTGCGGCGGTCCTTGGGTTGATCGTGAATATCGTCTTTCGCGCCCCACCGCATGACTTGGCCGTGCTCCAGAATGGCAATATGTGTTGAGACCTCCTCCAAGTCCGTGAGGATGTGCGACGACACGATCATGCCGCAGCCTTGGTCTCGTAGCATGGTAAGGACACCGCGAAGTTGAATGCGACCGGCGGGGTCGAGACCACTCAAAGGCTCGTCTAAAAGAACGGCGTGTGGTCGTGGCAGAAACGTTCTGGCCAATGTGATTCGTTGCCTCATTCCGCGGGACAAATTCTTGATCAGCACGGATCGCTTGTCCGTCAACCAAAGCTGCTCCAGCCAAAAGTCAATGCGTTCCTGTGCTTCCGAGCGCGCCAGGCCATAGAGTCCGGCGATGAAGTGCAGAAACTGCTCGGTGGTGAGCTCCTCATAAGCGGGCGGAGTATCCGGCGCAAAGCCAACGTGGTGTCGAACGACTTCATCTTCGCCGAGAACGGGTTTGCCCAAAACATGGGCGATGCCTCGGGTGGGCGCTTGGAGTCCGGCGAGAACTCGAAGCAGAGTGGTTTTCCCCGCTCCATTGGGACCGATGAGTCCGACCAGTTGCCCTGCTTCAACTTCAAGGGACACATCGCGCACCGCCACCAGCGACCCAAACTCGACCCGGACTAGATTTGCGCTCATCACGATGCTCATGGTCGTTTCCCCGCGTGTTCTAACCTTGACCCCTGAGAGGGTCAAACTATAGTCACGGTCACGGGAGGTTCGCCATCGAGAATATCGAATGAACGAGCCGATATTGCGGGATACGATACGCCCTTGGAGTAAACGCTCATGTCCACAACGATTGTTCATGTTGAAGCTAGGGAGGTTTTGGATTCACGTGGACATCCCACGGTGGAAGCTTGCGTCGTATTGGAAGATGAAAGCGTCGGCGAGGCGATCGTACCGTCCGGAGCGTCGACCGGCGAGCATGAGGCCGTCGAATTGCGCGACGGTGACCCCAAGCGGTACCAGGGCAAAGGGGTTTTGAACGCCGTCGAGTTCGTGGGTACGGAGATCGCCGACATCGTTATGGGTTTGGACGCCACGGACCAAGAAGACGTGGATAAGGCCATGATCGAGCTGGACGGAACGGAGAATAAGTCCCGTCTTGGGGCGAACGCGATTCTGGCGGTTTCGCTGGCGACCGCGAAGGCGGCGGCGCAATCCTGCGGATTGCCGTTGTTTCGATATTTGGGCGGACCGAAAGCCCACGTTCTTCCCGCTCCAATGATGAATATTCTCAACGGCGGGAAGCACGCCGACAACAACGTCGATTTTCAGGAGTTCATGATCCAACCGTGGAATGTGCCGTCGTTTCGAGAGGCACTTCGTATGGGCGCCGAGTGCTTTCACTCGCTACGACACGTTCTCAAAAGACATGGGTATGATACGAATGTCGGCGACGAAGGCGGATTCGCACCGGACTTGCAGTCCAATGAAGAGGCTCTCGAACTGATCGCCGAAGCCGTCAAAGCGGCGGGGTATGCTTTAGGGCGCGATGTTTTTCTCGCCCTGGACCCGGCCTCTTCGGAAATGTTTGACAAGGAAACCGGTCGGTATCGGTTTTTCAAGTCCGACCCCAACCGGGCAGCGACGTCGGACCAGATGGTCGATTTCTGGACCGGTTGGTGCGAAAAATTTCCGATTCGTAGCCTTGAAGATGGACTTGCCGAGGATGATTGGTCGGGTTGGCAGTCGTTAACGAAAAAGTTGGGGCAGAAAGTGCAATTGGTCGGAGACGACTTGTTCGTGACCAACAGCAAGCGACTGCGAAAGGGCATTGAACTTGGTGCCGGGAACTCGATCTTGCTGAAAGTCAACCAGATTGGCACCCTGACGGAGACGTTCGCCGCTGCGGAGTTGGCCATGCGACACGGATACACTGCGGTGATCAGTCATCGTAGCGGCGAAACCGAGGACACGACAATCGCGGACATCGCGGTCGCCTTGAACGCCGGCCAAATCAAAACGGGCAGCCTATGTCGAAGTGATCGAACCGCGAAGTACAATCGGCTGTTGCGAATTGAACAACATTTGGGCGACGCGGCGATCTATGGAGCAGCGGTGCTTAGCCGATAGTGAACCAACGACACGGCGAGCAAGGAAATAGGATAAGCGGAATGGATTCCGTCGATTCAATACAATCACAGCCCGATCTTTCCCGGCCTCTGCGAGCGGACGGGGTCATGTTTTGGCTTCTGGTGCTTTTGGCTTTGTCGGGTTTTGCGCCCTGCGTCCTGGTGCCGGAGTGGCAACGGACTCAACAGGTCGGGTTGCACGAGCAGATTCAGCAACATCGCATTGACCATCTACAAAAGACGGTCGACCGGGAGAGTCGGCTGTTGCAGGCCATGCACAGCGACCCGGCGGTGATCAGTCGAGTCGCCCAGCGCGACCTAAGTTTATACCGTGACGACGAGCGAGCGGTGATGGTCCCGATGTCCGAGCATAGGTTGGATCACGACGACGCGTTTCAACCCAAGTGGCTGATACCGCCGCGACCGATCCAACAGGTGGTCGCGTGGTTGCCGGAATACGACTACGGTTCGTTGTTTTCAGATCAGAGTACGCGAGTGCCAATCCTTGTCATGTCGACGACGCTCATGGCGTTGGCGTTTGCCCTTTTTGGTCGAGGTAAACCGTGGCGCCAAACCACAAGCGATCCAGACCAACCCCCCGTTTACCTGGGCCGAGGATGATCGCGGTCATCCGGTTTAGGGCTCGGTCGCGTCGGGACGTTTTCCGGATCATCGGGCTCGCGGATGTTTCGATACCATTGCAGCGCGTCTTTGCTTAGTCCGGAACCGGAACGACGATCCAACGTCGCCAAGACATCGTTTCGACCGTCGCCGTCCAAATCCGTCACGAGCAGCGTGTTAATATGCGTTGTCGCCGAAAGCAGGGTCGGAGTCGAACAGTCCGGGTCCGCAAAACCGCAACCGCAAATTCCGGGTTCGATTTTGTTCGGGTCCGTGGGACAGCCATCCGCCGTGTCGGGTACGCCGTCCTGGTCGAGATCGTCCGAACCGTCTTCCACGATGGTGTTGGAAAACCACGCTTCATAAGGAGAGTTCGAGGACGTTCCATCATACCAAAAGACGGCGCCTGCCGCGGCGATGATCACTTCCACTCTGCCATCGTTTGTCACATCGCCGACGGCAATTGCTTCCGGTTCGTGCCCGCTGAGTTGAGCCAGCGTGAACACCGGCCAAGGAAAGTCGAACCGGTCGGGAACCGGGTCGTTGGGAGGAAACTCCGGCTGAATGGTGAGCGGATTTGGGTGGCGATACCACTGCACGATCTGGCTGATCGCGGATCGAACCACGATGTCATCAAATCCATCCCCATCGATGTCTCCCAGGGCCATCACGTCGGCTTCGGGGTCCAATTGACCGATCGGGCGACGCTGCCATTCATCGGAGAAAAGCCAAAATCCCGCGTTGGTTCCAGCCGTCACGGCGGCAGCGCCGCTGGGACCGCCGGGTTGATGGGGAATCAGCGGGTTGCGTAACCAGCGAATATTTTGGCTGATGGAGTTCGTATACGTGACCAACACGTCGCGATCACCGTCACCATCCACGTCCATAACTCCCAGGTCTTTCACGGGGGGAGCATCGCCGACCAAGGACAAAGGCACACGGCGCGCGGGGTTATTCGGATCGGGAACGCCCCACTGTTCGAACAGCTCCGAAAGTCCCGGACCGGGGTTGATCCACAAATCGACGGTGTTGGTCGGCGGGTCCTGTCCCAATGTATCGCACTGACCAGGATTGAGTGCCACTACGATGTCATCTCCCGGTTGCCCATCAAAGTCGGCCACCGCCAGGGAAGTGAATCCCCCCCACTCCGGCTGGGTCTTGAGGATGGTAAAGTCCTTGTCTTCGCGCCCTGGAAATTGGTCATGAATCCACGTGTCGGCTATGAACGGATTGACCAAGTGGATTTCAGTCCATCGATCGCCATCCACAAGAAGGTCCGCACTGCCGGGGCTGAAATAGATGAGGATTTCGCCGTCGAGATTGCTGATCGTACCGGGATCACCAAACCCGTCACAGACTCCCGCTTGTTGATTACCGCATTGCACATCGATCGTACACATCGGGTCCGTGGCACAAGCCGGATTGCAGTCTAAATCTGTCGTACAAGGCGTAGTGATCGCCGGGCAAAAGGTGGCGAACCCCGTGGCCTTGACCAGAACAACAATGTCCAGCCAACCATCTTCGTTGATTTGTCCGACCTCGACTCCGGCCATAACGCCGACGGGCGTAGTACCGGCGATTGTGATCGTTCGGAAGGAAATATTGCCCAAGGCATCGCGACGTTGGAGATGGAGCTGCACGGGTTGGGATTGGTTCCAGCCGCTAACCAAGTCCGTGAGACCATCTTGGTCCACGTCCGCGGAAACGACGAACTTCGGACCTGCCGAATCTTCCAACGGCGGGTCGATTTGAAACCCCTTGAAAAAACTGCGAGTCTCTTCGCCGGCCAGCTCGGAATCCGTCGTCACGATTCCTCCGGTTCCTCCGGGCGAAACCGGAGCGTCAGAGAATTCGCTGTCTACCCGGGCCAACCCGCCTCCATTTCCGTCGCCGCCGCCTTGAGAGGACTCGTCGGACAAATGTTGGAAAAGCGAATTGCAGCCCACTATTGCGCCGAGAATCCCCGTCACTACCGCGCACCGTTTCCACGTGACCCCCAATGTCATGGATATCTCCCCTTTCATGAGGCAAGCGAACCGTGGCCTTATCTACGTGAGTTATCGGTTGGGGCAAGGAATCACTTGTGGCCCGCCAAGGTCATATCCCCTCTTCCGCTAAATTCGGACCAAGGGCATGTCCATTTCCGATGGACTGAGCTTTCCG
>JBBTCX010000373.1:0-1563 GCA_038043045.1 Planctomycetota bacterium
AAACTCGCCGATCCGTTGCGTTGTTGCTCGTAATCCTGAACGATAAAGAACCCATTGAGAGCCAATCGGTTTTGGACCTTGCCCGTGGCCGGTCCGCCTTGGGGGTCCCAGGGCGAGGGCGACATTTTCTCTTGACCCAACCAGGTACCAACGAGCTTTTCCAATTTCCTATGGGCTTCCGTTATTTGCGGCATGTTCATCCTAAACTTTTCCTTCTTTTCTCTGGACCCTATTCCGAGTCCACGTCTTTTTTCCATCTCGGTGGGCACGGCCCGCCGTCCCTCCTCGAACCGTACATTGGTCTAACACGGAGCTTGAGGAAAGTCAAGGAGCGCGTGCATCCCATTTTGGGTGGCACCGCCAAGCGAATGCTTGGCGGTGGCTATGCTTCATGGTCGCAAACACTGCCAACCCGTGGTTGGCAGTGCCACCCTCGTTGGAATCGCCACAGATTTTAGGATGCACCCTCAAGGAGCTTGCCTGGCTCGATCAAGAGTCGTGGCTTGGCCGGGAATTGGGGGGAATGAAGAATGGCGAATCAAGAATAGCGAAAGCAGTCGGGGCGGTGGGCCAACCTGCCACCGAACATGTCCACCTCGACGGCGGACATAAAGCCCGTTTGGGAGTTCTTGAATTCTTTCTTGACACGAGGGAGTCCAAATAATACATATGCACATATCATTATAGCGAATGATCGTCTGTGACTGCGTCGGAAGGTTGGACCGGAGATGGGACGCGCATGACTCTTTGCAGATCGTCGAAGAACTCGTCGGGATCTGGACCCGGTGAGGAGGATATCGTTGCACGGGCACAGCCGAGGGCGGGTGTTCTACAAGTCGGGTGTGGTGCAGCGTGTGGGCTAGAGGTTGGTGATGAGGTTTGGAGTACAGGTTTTTTTTGGAAGGATGAAGTATGTGTTGCAATTCCCGAAAGGTCGCAAGGGTGTTGGTGGTTTTGGCGGGGTTTGGTGGGGCGGAGGTCTTGGGTGAGGGCTTGATAGTTAAGAACATCTGGCCGGGCCGGATTCGTCGTTCCCTTATTGGTTTTGCAACGCAAACGGGGTGATGTTTTTCTCCGCCGACAATGGAACGAACGGTAATGAGCTTTGGAAAAGCAACGGAACCTCTGCGGGGACGGTGATGGTCAAGGACATCCTCCTCATCGGCAGTTCTTCTCCTCAAGATCTCGTGAACGTTAACGGGACGTTGTACTTCTCCGCCGATGACGGAGTGACCGGTAGGGAGCTTTGGAAGAGCGACGGAACCTCTGCGGGGACGGTGATGGTGAAGAACATCATGCCTGGCTCGAACTTCAGTGCTGCCAACTATCTTACCAATGTAAACGGCGTATTGTTTTTTGTGGCTAATGACGGAACGAATAGCCTTGAGCTTTGGAAAAGCGACGGAACGTTGGCGGGAACGGTGATAGTGAAGGACATCAGGCCTGGGGCGACTTCCAGTTTTCCTTACGAACTTATCAATGTAAACGGCGTATTGTTTTTCGCGGCTAATGACGGAACGAATGGCGATGAGCTTTGGAAAAGCAACGGAACCTCTGCGGGGA
>JBBTCX010000374.1:0-2216 GCA_038043045.1 Planctomycetota bacterium
TCGTGGTGCAATTCGCTCTTGATTCTCTCGCAACGACCGGACGCGACGCGCGTCGTGGAGTTTCAAACGTGGAAGAAACTGGGTCGACATGTTTGCAAAGGCGAGCATGGCATTATGATCTTTGCTCCATGTCCGTTTCATAAGGAAAAGACCAACGATTCCGGCGAATCCGAAACCATTGACGGCATTTTCTTCAAACCGGTTTATGTATTCGACGTGTTGCAGACCGACGGGAAAGTACTACCCAACGTCGAATGTCCGGTTGTTGATTCCGATGCGTCCGCGCTCTTGAATGCTTTGGAGCGCGTCGCGGGAAAGCGTGGAATCGTCGTCAAGTATGACGCGACATTGACCGGATCGGCATTCGGCTTTGCTACAGACAAAGGCGAATCCATCGTCATCGACGACACTTATTCGACCGGACGACGCGCCAAAACGCTATGCCACGAATTGGCACACTGTGCGTTGCATTTTGGCAAGACCGACGCATCGACCGCATTGACGCGCAACATGGCCGAATTGGAAGCGGAGTCCATCGCCTACGTCGTTTGCCGACACTTCGAATTGGACACGACCGTCCGATCGTCGGCTTACATTGCCCGTTGGCAAGGCGACGCGAAAGCCCTTCGGGCAATTTTGGAGCGAATCGCGTCAACCGCGCGGACGATCATCGATGACGTGGAATCGCTGCAAGACGCGGTCGTTGAAGCCGAAAGGATGGTGGCATAATGTTATCCGAACGATACCGACCGAAGGGCTTCGACGAATTCGTCGGACAACCCGTCATTGATGACATCCGCGAAGCGTGCGGCAATTCATGGTTGTTTGAAGGATGCGGCGAGCGATGGTTGTTTGAATCCGACGGAATCGCGGGATGCGGGAAAACCAGCGCGGCCTACGTGACCGCGCGAGCGCTCGGTTGCGACGACCTATCGGCGCTTCGCATCGATTCGCGCTCTTGTACAGTGTAGGACCTACGCGAATTGGAACGGTCGATGTCATGCTTCGGTTGGGGCGCGTCGGCTCGCAAGTGTTATATCATCGACGAAATACAACACTTAAATCGGGATTGTCAACGCATGCTGCTTGGTTTGTTGGAGAATCTGCCCAAACATGTCATCGTCATCGGGACGACGACAAGCGTATCATGGGCGGACGACGTGGACGGCTTATTTAGCCGGTGGCGTCGGTTTCGATTTCGCAAACCCGACGCCAAAGCGGTGGCTGAACATCTTGAGCAAATCGCGCGGGCGCTTTTCTTGCCGATTCCACAAGGTTTTCGGTTCCTTTCCTATGTGCAAGGCAAGTGTGGCGTGGACATCGGCGGGAACAACATTCGCGCGGCGATTGACATGCTCCCCGACACGTTGCGACGGTTCAAAGGTACGCCGATTGTCGCGGAAGTTGAAGCCGTTGCAGCGTAATTCAGAAAAACATCATCCGGGCATCGGCGGTCGGCGTGAAGGCGCGGCCGCCCTTGCCCGTTTCGGAGATATTCACCATGAAAGCCATTGGATACACACGTTGTTCGACGAATGAACAAGCGGATAGCGGTTTGGGCTTGGAAGCACAAGCCGAGCGAATCAAAGCTTATTGCACGATGCGCGGCGCGGAATTGCTGGAACTTGTGACCGATGCGGGGGTGTCGGGCGGGAAGCCATTGGCATCCCGCGACGGCGGACAGCGGTTACTTTCCGCGATCCGAGAGAAGCGAGCCGACGGCGTGGTCATGCTCAAACTGGACAGGATGTTTCGCAACGCGGGTGACTGCTTGTTAACTGTTGAGAAGTGGGAAAAGACCGGTGTTGCGCTGCACGTCGTGGACCTCGGCGGAAACGCAATCGACACGACCAGCGCCGCCGGTCGCTTCATGTTGGTAGTGCTTGCAGGCGCGGCCGAAATGGAACGAAACCTCACCCGCGAACGCACCCGCTCCGCAATGGCCGTCAAGCGCGGGATTGGCCAACGCATCGGCACCGTACCCTACGGCTTCGATCTTTCCCCCGCTGGACCTTGGCACGTATTGCGGATGAATTGACCACCCGCGCAATCCCCACCAAAACCGGAAAATCCACGCGCTGGACCCACCAAGCGGTTGCGAGGATTCTCACGCGGTACGTGTGATCAAATTGCGAATCATCGATAGACGTGCTTTAAATAATGGTAACTCTTCAGCCGTCTGCGGTTCGGCCGGCGCGAAAATGTTAAAATAGGGA
>JBBTCX010000375.1:0-16656 GCA_038043045.1 Planctomycetota bacterium
GGATTCTTCAAAGGCTATGGATGCACCGCTACACAAAAACAGAGAATGCTCTAGCGTCGTTCGATACTGGTGGTGTTGGCCAAACCGGTAAAGCGGCGGGAACCGATGGCTGCTTGAGGTAGGCCTTCAGGCCAAAGTGTGAAGGAAAGACCCACGTCGTCCTCGGCTTCGTCGAGTTCAAACGAAACGGCCGTATACCACCGGGGCAAGCGACGGATTAGCGCGACGGTAAAGTCCAACGTTTGGCCTTGGTCCAGATCGAAGGCTTCGCGAAGGGCGATAGTGTGCTTTTCGGTCAATCGATAATTGGTATCGAGAGCCAACACGTTGGAGTTGCTGCCGTCAATGAAACGATATCCGAGGACGTAATTGAATCGCGGTGTTCGTTCGACGGCGAGCGACACATTTAAAATGTCCCAGTCACGGTCGTTGAGATCATAGTTGCTCTCGTACAAAACGGCGGTTCGATCGTTCACCCGCCAAATCATGGCTTGGTTGATGAAGTTCCGCGATATGCTGTTTTCCGGTCGACTGAAGGACGTAAAGCCATTGGTGAAATCATCCCCCGGGGCATCGTTGAACACCCCGAGCTGGCTGGAGAAAGTCAGCACGTCGACGTTACGTCGAGCGTTTTCCGGGCCGCGTTTGGTCTGCCACCTCTGGCGCATGCCGAGCGTCACGCCGTCCAGTTCGTCAATCCGCTCCACCGTTTCGTCAAACGGGAATACGTCACGCGAATCGACGTTGGAGTGACTGCCCCAAGCGGTCACCGTCGGTTTGACGATGTGTCGAAGTCCGTGGACATCGAATAGCTCGGAACGTGCTTCTGAGTAGACGCGCGATAGGTACATGCTTCCGCGGACCCCGTACAAACCCATGGTCCGGGCCAACCCGCCGTCGTCGATGGAATCATCCCAGACTGTTCCACGACCCGCGACATAGGGGACCAGCCGAATCGCTCCGACATCCACCGGCGCGCCAACCTCTTGACGGGAATCCGCGCGAATCGTCGTGCCGGAGTTTTCCGTGGATCCAAACCTCAACCACTCCAAGAACGTTCGATCCGCATCTCGAAATCGGACAACTCCTAGCCTGTTTTCGCTAAACCAACTGGCCCGGTCGCCGAGAGGTTCACCGAGTCGGAAATATCCGAAATCGGGATAACGTTCCGTCTGAGTCGTGAAATCCAAAACGCGCGTTTGCAGAAGGGCCGTGAACGCCCAGTTCTCTCGCTGTTTCTTGAGATAAAGCAGCGTTTCTTGCTCCTTTTCGTTGTCGAATTCCGACTCGAAGAATTCCTCCAAGAAGCTGCGATCGGACAGGAAACTCATCTCCAACGACAATTGCCAATCGTCTTCCAGGTATTGGCGATGGCGGAGCAGAAAACGACCTCGAAGGTCATGTTGCGACGGTTGATCGCGCTCTCGACCCAGAGAATCTTCTCCTCCGTCGTCAATCAGATAGCTCCGCAACAGACCGAAATATCGATCGCGTTCATACTTGGCGTCGACGCCGACGGCCGGGCCGCGCTCGCTGAAATGGTCCAACTTGAGCGAAGTATCCACCCCTTTTTGATGTTCGAGACCCATGAGGCTGAACAAATCCCACCGGGTCTCGACCTCCGCGCCGAAATCGTCGCTGTATCCCAATCGCACGCTTTGGATGGCCGATTCGCTGGTGTCCACCGTTCCACGAAGGAAAGGCCAATAGGCTACGGGAACATTCCCAATGTTCAACGTGCCGTGGCGAATTGTGTACGAACCCGCACGAATCTGACCAATACCCAAACCGAGTTCCGGCGGCGTACGATTGACCAATTCGACGCGCTGAGCGCCAATGTGATAATGAGGAGTGTGGAATTCGCTGGTAGTCAAGAGGGCGTCTTCGGCGGCGATCTGGTTGGTGCTCAATTGTCGAATCTCAGCTGCACGAATGTAGAGCGGGATGTTCCGCTGGACGACGAGAGTTCGAACCACGGCGTCCAACATCAAAGCTCGTTCTTGTGAGAAGTCGTAGTACAATCGCGAGGCCCGGACCATGTGCGGTCCAGAGGTCATCAACACATCGCCTTCAAGGTAAACGCCTTCCACCTCGACTTGTCCAAAACCGGCGGAAAGAACTTGGCGCGTAGCCGGATCGCTACGGCGGGGGCGCCGAGCCACATCGGATGTCGCTTCTTTTCCTTCGCCCGCGTTTTCGGTCGGTTGGGGTTCTGAAGGGGGGTCTCCGCCGAATGCATTTCCGAGATCGGCGTCCCCGCTCAAAAAAACGACCACGGAGTCCGATTGAATTTCAAGAAAATCTGAGGACCCGGAAGTTCCGCGAGAAAGATATACCCGACCGATCACGGTTAGGACTCGGTGACCTTCATGGCTGATGGGGCCTTTGAATTCCCCACGAGTTTGAAAATGAATTGTGGGTTTCGGCCGCGGCTTTCGATCGTCGACCCCCAAACCCGTCGGGTCAAATACTCGCCACGCCTTGGCCGCTTCCGTATCCACGGACGCCTTCGACGCCACTTCCTTTCGAACGGTCGTTGCTTCTATAAAACTCGGCGTGCCTGCTGACGATTGATACGCAAATTCATCAACGGAAGTAGAGAGGGGGCCCTTGGAATCGAGGGTGACAAACAACGCCGGCCCGGTGGTTACGGTATTTGCGAGTTCCTTGATTTCGGCGTCGCGCCAAAGGTAAATCTCGAGATGGCGATAGGAAATCTTGTCGAATTGTTGTGGCGAAATCCAAATGATGCCTTCGCGCCCCTTTAGCTTCTGGCCCTCATCTTCTCCTAACTGACAACCAAAATCTCCAACTATATGGACGACGTCGGTGCCATCCGGTTCACTGAACAAATAGGCCAATTCACCACTGAGAATGATGGGCAATTCCGAGATGTGCGCCGGAACCAGGGCTTCTTGAACGGGATCGGCAATCGGCGGCGGTCCTTGTCCAAAGGCAAGACCCCGCACCGTGCAAATCCCAAGGGCCAAGCCGTAAAGACGGTTGATCCGCATCACGTTTCGAAGCAACGGACAACGACATAAACGAGCGGGTCGAATCAGGTACCGCGCCACCCACGATGACCCGCGCACGCGGGGAGTATAGGTGTACCCAAGGGGCTGTCAAACTTGCTGGTGATCGCATTCGATTTTGAATTTGCGGGAAAGCACCGTCGCCTCAAGTTTTCTTGATAGCAGGCGCATTCAAAAAAGTTTGACAATTTGGTAAACTTCCGTAGTGTGGTGTTTGGTGGTTTGGCCGATTGCACGGGAGAATGACTAAGCGTTCATACGCGGAATTCAAAGTTAACTTCGCCGTCCGATTCCCCCAATTGGACGGCTTCCTCGGCCCGGACCACCCCACCGGGCCGACTTTTTTTCTCGGAATTGCCGGTTGACAAGAATCAAAGAGGTAAGAGGCTTCGATGCAAGACATCCAGACAAGTAAATCGCCCCCGGTGGGGAGCGCAAGCCGAAATTCACAGGCTCGTTCGCTCGTTTTTCGTGAAGCCGTTCAACCGTCGGATGTGGATGGCGTTCGCAACATTGTCGAATCAACGAAGTTTTTTTCCAAGGATGAAGTCGAAGTGGCCGTTGAACTCGTTGTCGCGCGGCTGACTCATGGACCCTCGAGCGGATATTATTTTCTTTTCGGGGAATCCGATCAAGAAGTGGTTGGGTACACCTGTTTCGGCCCGATTGCATGCACGCAGGCGAGCTTCGACCTGTACTGGATCGCGGTGAGCGAGCGACTTCGCGGTCAAGGCGTCGGGAAGGAATTGATCGAACAATCCGAGCAGTCCATCAAAAGAATGGTCGGCCAACGTGTGTACATCGAAACCTCTTCACGACCGCTCTATGAACCCACACGAGCTTTTTACCTGCGTTGCGGCTACCACGAAGAGGCTCGCCTGAGAAATTTCTACGCACCCGACGACGACAAAGTCATCTACGTCCGCGCCCTTCAAGCCACAAGCGTATGATCGGTCCGCGTAAATCCCCGATGCAAGCCGGGTTTTGTTTCGGCTGCCTCTCGAACCATACATAACTATAACCTTGGTTCTGGAAAAGTCAAGGACCCTCACACGTTCTCGATAAAGGGTTCACCGATCAGCGCGTTTTGCTGGTAGGTCGTGGCCGGGCGGGGGACGGGCACGAATTCGGAATGTCGAATCAAGAAGGGCGATAGATGTCGGGTTGATGACCCGACCTACGCGACTTGAACACCCACGCTTTGGCCTCTCTGTACGAAGTCTTCGAGCCCAAAGAGGCGCGTCGGTTGATCGAAAAGCTGGAGGTCGTTTACACGCCGAAGCACGGGTCGTGGCTCAACATCGCTGAGATCCAGTTGGGCGTGCTCTCATGGCATTGCATGGGGGGGCGGATTCCGTCAATAGGGGCAACCGTGAGGAGCGTGGTGGAACAACCTGTCTAATTCATTCAGGAACCGACCGAAAGTCCTAAAAGTGGACCTCAAGGCGGTCGATGAAGGGTAAGAGTTATCCGCGCTCGGATGGAGCGCGCCGGCATCGTGTAAGCCGGACCCTTCTTGAAATAGGAAGAGACGGTGCTCCCATGAATGCCGCTGTTCTGGATGTCATCAAGCGTTCCGCCGCGGTTCCTTCGATGCCGCAGGTCGTGTTGCGGTTCTTGCAACTCATGCAGGACCCGCAGTTTGACTACGCCGATCTGTCTAAACTCTTGTCCACCGATCCAGGAACGGCCAGCGAGATCCTTCGACTTTGCAACTCAGCGTTGTTTGGCGTTCGGCAGAAAGTGGTTTCCTTGAGACAGGCGTTGACCCTGCTGGGACCCAAGCGAACGCGGTCTGTTCTTTTGGGACGATACTTGGTCGACTCCCTCGCCCAGAAACCCGCTGCCGGTTTGGACATGAGCTATTTCTGGCGCCGGAGTTTGGCCGCGGCCGTGGTGTCGTCGCGATTGGCCGAGGATTCGCTTGGTGCACGGCGCGAAGAAGTGTTCATTTCCGCTCTGCTGTCAGATATTGGCATTCCGATACTCGCAGAAGCATTCACCGAGCAATATCAACCCATCCTCACGAGATTCGCTCCGCGACAGCGACCGCCGACCGCGGAGGATGAGGTGAAGGCCGTTGGCGTCTCTCATGCCGAAGTCTCCGCAATGGTGCTGAGTCATTGGACTTTTCCGGATACCGTTTATCGAGCGGTGAATCTTCATCAGTCGAAGCATCCAGGAGAAGGCGAAGCGGCGTTGTGGGCGAGGTTCATTCACTCCGCGGATTTGCTGGCGAAATTACTTTGCGAAGTCCCCGATCCAGAGGAAGTCGTGGCTATTTGTACGGAAGCGACCGAATTTGTCGGATCGCCCGTCGACAAACTACTTTCACTTTTGCCGACCGTGGAAAGCGACGTCAAGGAGCTTGCCAGTGCGCTGCGCATCGACGTGGTGCCCAGCAAGGTCTACGGGTTGATCGCCAAAACCGTGCGAGAGCGCCTGACCTCCGCCGCAACAGTTTGACCGCGCCCAACTGCATTCCGCCTCATTCTGTGCACAACAAGGCACTCAACCGCTTCGACTCTAGCCAAAAACAATCCCAAGCCGATAGCATGGATAGGCCGTTATCAGCATAGGGAGCGAGTCTGATTGACTTGTTCTCGCCGCTGGCGCGAAAGTTGCCCCGAGTCATCCTTGACCGGGGAAGAGCGATCGTGCAAACTTTTACTTAGTTTAGTTCGAACGGATGCGAACGGATCAAAAGAATGTCCAAAGGTCAAGGTCGACCGACGCCACGTTCTGTTTTTCTGCCATTCGCCGGGTTGGCGATGTGCGCCATTCTTTGGCCGGCGATGGTGACGTTCGACCCGGGTGATTGGCCCAGTCCAAACCAGTATCCGAACAATCTCCCGCCCGCAAACGCCTGTGGAACGGTCGGAGCATGGTGCGCATATTATCTTCAGCATGTCCTGGGAGACGGCGCATATCCGTTGCTTCTATTCGCGACACTTGCGGCGTTGCTTCGACTCATTCATGGCCGCATCGGAAACGTGTTCGAGCGAGCGTTCGGATTGGTTTTGGTGGTCACCTGCACATCGGCCACTTCGTATTTGATTTCCGTGAAGGGATCGGGACTTCTTCCCAGCGGGAATGGGGGGGTGGTAGGGCTTGCTCTCGGCGAGTTGCTGACGCAACACCTTTCGCGCTGGGGAACGATGATTGTCATACTTTCCTGCCTGGTTGTCGGGTTGATATTCGCGACGGAAGGTTGGGTTCTCACGCTGCCCTCGCTAGTACGGCGAGTGGGCCAGGCCTCGGTCAACGCGGTAAATATCGCTCGCCAAGCGGCTTCAACGGTCGCTCCCATTCCGCGAATGGTCCCTGTAGCGGAAGGGATTTCTCGTGACGAGCGCAACGCGCTCTTGCTCGTCGAACCGACTTCTCGAAAAAAGAAGAATGATCCTGATCGCACCCGGCCCGATAGCCCGTCGAAATCTTCATCGGACGATCCGTCGGTTCTTTCGTCGGACTCGACGGAGACGGCACGAAGTGAAGCCGGACACGAACTCGATCCATCGAACCCGGCGAGGGACGCATCCGTTTCTGATTCAGGCAAGAAAAAGGACTCATCGTCGATTCCGACCGCCAAAACCAAAAATGCCGAGTCGCCGAGTGAGAAATCCATCGCCAAATCCGCAACCCCTCAGCCGCCCAAGAATCCCGCGCCGATCGTCAATTTCCCTCGCCCTGAAAATATCCCGCGCGGAGAAGCCTATCCGCGAAAAATCGAGAATTGGGACCTCCCTCCGCTCGCGTTGCTTGAGGAGCCGGAATACGGTTTCAACACCCAACAGGAAGCGTTCGTTCGCGAGCAAGCCAAAATCCTCGAACGCACGTTGGAAGAGTTTCGTCTAGACGCCCGTGTGGTCGAAATCGATACCGGCCCGGTCATCACCATGTTCGAACTCAGGCTCGGCGCGGGAGTCAAAGTCGCCCAGATCGCGGCGTTGGCCAATGACATCGCGCGGGCACTCAAAGCGCACGCCATTCGCGTCGTCGCTCCGATCTCCGGGAAAAACACGGTTGGAATCGAAGTTCCGAATTTGCAAAAGGAGAAGGTACGCCTCAAGGAGCTCATTCAACTCGCCGGGAAAAAAGCCACGGACATGGGGTTGCCGTTGTTTTTGGGGAAGGACGCGGGCGGGGCCGCGCTGGTCGCCGACCTCACCAAAATGCCGCACATGCTCATCGCCGGGACTACGGGTTCGGGCAAGAGCGTCTGCCTCAACGCCATCATTCTCAGCTTCATGATGACCAAACGACCGGATCATGTGAAGCTCATCCTCATCGATCCGAAAATGGTCGAACTGAGTCAGTACAAAGACATTCCACACTTGATGTCACCCATTGTCACCGATATGAAGCAGGCCGAAAAAATCCTGGAGTGGGCGGTCACCAAAATGGACGAGCGTTACGAAATGCTCGCCGAAGCACGCGTCAAGAACATTGCCGGGTACAACGCCCTCGGGGCCGAGGAACTCTACGCCCGACTTCAACCCACATCGCCCGATGAAAAAAGCCAAATTTGTACGTTTATGCCGTATATCGTTGTCGTCATCGATGAATTGGCCGACCTTATGATGACCTCCGCGAAAGAGGTGGAGCATCATTTGGCACGCCTCGCACAGAAATCCCGCGCCGTGGGCATTCACATCATCGTCGCGACCCAACGTCCCGAAGTGAAAGTCGTGACGGGATTGATTAAGTCCAATCTGCCGTCGCGGATTTGCTTCCGCGTGGCTTCGCGAATGGACTCTCGAATCGTGCTCGATCAAAACGGCGGGGAAGTACTCATGGGACAAGGCGACATGCTGTTTCTGCCGCCGGGTTCGCATAAGTTGTTACGCGCGCAAGGAACGTATCTGGAAGACGGCGAAGTGCAGGCCATCCTGGACAACCTCGCCGCTCGCGCCAAACCGGAATTCCACCCCGAGTTGATCTCCATCCGGGCAACCGATTCCGACTCAGACGGCAGCATGCGCGATCCCCTCTTCGACGACGCCGTTCGCATTGTCCTCGAATCCAAGCGCGGAAGCGTCAGCCTCTTGCAACGTCGACTCACCGTCGGATACTCCCGCGCCTCCCGGTTGATCGACCAAATGGCCGCTGCGGGAATCGTCGGCGATTACAAAGGCTCCCAAGCCCGCGAAGTGACCATGTCCCTCGACGAATGGGACAACATTCGAACCCAAGTCGAAGCCGACCGCCAAGCAGGCTACGCTGCGGATCAGGACGATCCGCAGCCCGACAATAGCGATCCGTTCTAGTACTGC
This sequence comes from Planctomycetota bacterium, assembly GCA_038043045.1. Lineage (GTDB taxonomy): Bacteria > Planctomycetota > Phycisphaerae > UBA1845 > UBA1845 > JBBTCX01. Next base: position 8,309 of record JBBTCX010000375.1, read on the forward strand.
AGTTGCGCAGGGATGGAATCCACCGGTCTTTGTTTTCATCGAGGCGATCTTCGGAAGCGTGCGTCGTCTTACCTTCGGGCGTTGCTGGGACGAGTGCAGCGGAAGAACGGCTGGCAGTTGGCGGAGCATATCGGTGATGCGACACCACATGGCATTCAGCGGTTGTTGGATTCTGGTTTGAAGCATTGTTTTCTCTTCACCGATCTCATGAACCCGACTTCAAACCACATTTACCAAGAGATGGTCTACCGTCCCGTGGCCGATGTTCAGGAGTTTGCGTTCGAGTAGCATTGTTGAGTTGTTTCCTTCCTTCCGATTCAGCGTTATGTTGAACACCTGTTTCCTTTACGAGTGGACGAAACGCTTCGCTGCTCGCATCGGGTATAACGCGCAAGGCGCTCGGTGGAGTGTTATTCGGACGTCGTGCTCATTGAATGGACGATTAACGTTTTTAACTATTACGTTAGTTTAATGCGATAGGGCGGTTATTATTGGACCCATGTGACGTCCAATAACCTCGTTTTATGTGTTAAAATTCGAGTTATCGGAACTGTTTTTCCATACTTATGAACTGTTGAGGGAATCATGTTGGTACGATTTACATGTCCGTCTTGCGGCGGGTCGCACTCGTTCGATATGCCGGAAACGACCATTCACATGACATGCTCTCGAACTCGAAAGGTGTTGCAACTTCGTCTGACGGCGGGTGGAGACGTGCGCTCGAACATCGTCGGGGAAGATGGGGACGCCGTCGTGGCACAGAAGGCGGAAGGTGATGAGTGAGCGGCTTTGCTCGCCGTTTTTTCGCACTTGCTGTTTCCACGAACATGGTCGCCGGGTGCCATAGGGCGTCACCCGAAGCAAGCCTCCCAGATGGTCTGGTTGATAAGGTGTCGGGTAGCAAATCGCGCGAGCCAGAAAAGCGTACGCTGGAGTAAACCAGGAATTACTGGGCCGGTGTGCTCTGCGCGACGACGTGTACAGTATCGTTTGGGTATACGGCCCTCAGTGCCACCCGTGGGCACTGCTTAAGAAGCAGTGGCACGCGGACCGCTCCCCGACGGTCGCGGCTCGGATAAGATGCAATCTGCCCGACAGGCTCTTCTACGTTTGACAGATTTGGATGAGGTTGCCGCAGGTGTCGTCGAAGACGGCGATGGTCGTGGGGCCCATTGGGGTCGGTTTGGTTTTGAAGGCGACGCCGAGCTTTTCCAATCGCTCGAACTCTTTTTGGGTGTCCTTCACGGCAAAGGCGGCGTGGGGGATACCGGCATCGAAGAGGGCTTTTTGGTAACCCTTGGCCGGGGGGAAACGCCATTGGTTCCAGAAGGAGCTCGGGGCCATTGGGCTCGTCGGCGGAGACGACGGTCAACCACCTAAATTCGCCCATAGGGATGTCGAGCTTTTTTTGGAAGCCCAGCACCTTCGTGTAGAAGTTGAGGGCTTTTCCCTGGTCGGTGACCATGAGGCTGGTGAGCTTGATTTTCATGGCACTTTTTTAACGGGAGTGGATGGGAAATTCAAGTTCGAAGGCAGGTTGATGACCTGCCCTACGGAGAGTGACCGCTCCATGTCTGTCGCGGCTCTGATCGGAGAACATTTCCCGCTGTGGCGGGATGGGTTGCGTGGGCTGAAGTCCGCGGCTCGCTGAAGCTTGCGCAAGAAAGAGTGGTGTTCCCCCATCTCCAAAGGAGATGGGCCACCCGACCCGACCTACGACGACGACACACCCCGCAGGACATGGCCACGCAACTGTGGACCATGCCACCCAGTCGACCTACGACGATTTTCCGCTCCTTCACGGTCGCGATTTGGAATGGACGAAATCCTTTTGAAACACCTTCTTACGGTGGGGGGAACGTTTTGGTAGGATTTTTCGGTTTAGGTTGATGGGTGCGACTTGTTGTTTTAGTTTTGTTTGGATAAGAGCATGACATACGATTGCGTGATTCGTGGTGGGCGGGTGGTTACGGCGGAGGGGGCGTTTCTCGCGGATGTGGGGATTTGCGGGGAGCGGATCGCGGCGATTGGGAGGGACCTTGTCAATGACTCAGAAGCGCCGCGCGGGCTAAAGGATTCGGGGCGTAAACCACTGCTCTCTTACGGTCGCGGCTCGGGGGCCACTGCTCAAGAACCAGTGGCACACGGTGAGGCTCGCTTGGAAGGCGAGGGGTCGCGCAGGCTGAAGCCTGCGGCTCAGGGGAACACGCGAATAATTGATGCGACGGGGCGGTTGGTGATTCCGGGTGGGATGGATGTGCACGTGCATTTGGAGCTGCCCTTTTGTGGCACGGTGTCGGCGGATGATTATGACTCTGGGACGCGGGCGGCGGCATGCGGCGGGGTGACGACGGTGATCGATTTCGCCATTCCCTACGGGGATGAATCGATGGCGAAGGCGGTGGAGAATTGGCATGGCCGGGCGGAGGGGAAGGCGTGCGTGGATTATTGTTTCCACGTGGCGATAACGAAGTGGGCGAAGCATAGTAAGGAGATCAAGGGGCTGATTAAGAAGGGGTATCCGACGTTCAAACAGTTCATGATTTATGAGCGCGAGGGTTGGCAGTCGGATGACGCGGCGATTTATGGTGCGCTGGAGACGTTGAGAGATTTGGGCGGGTTGTTGTTGGTTCATGCGGAATCGAGCCGGGTGTTGGACCTGTTGATTGATCGACATCACACTTCGGCGGAGATGAAGAAGCATGGGGCTTGGTTGCACGCGGTGACTCGGCCTAACTTTATTGAGGCGGAGGCGATTGAGCGGGTGATTCGTTGGACGCGGGTGACGGGGGGGCGGTCGTTTATCGTTCACATGAGCACGGCTGAGGGGGCGGATTTGATTAAGCAGGCGCAGCATGAGGGGGTGAAGATTCTCGCGGAGACGTGTGCGCAGTATCTTGTTTTGGCGGATGATGTTTTCAAGAAGAAGGATGGGCATTTGTACGCGACGTGTCCGCAGTTGAAGAAGGTGAACGATCAGGAGCGGTTGTGGGCGGGGTTGAAAAGCGGCGAGGTGTGCAATGTGTCGACGGATACGTGCACGTTTACGCGTACGCAGAAGGCGATGTGGAAAGGGGATTGGACGAAAATTCCGATGGGGATGCCGGGGTTGGAGACGTTGATGCCGATTGTGTATACGCAGGGGGTGTTGAAAGAGCGATTGACGGTTGAAGAGTTCGTGGACAAGTGTTGCACGAATCCGGCGAAGATCATGGGGTTGTATCCGCGGAAGGGGACGCTTTCGGTAGGGAGTGATGCGGATATTGCGGTCGTTCATCCGACGAAGACTCGGCGGGTTGATTTTCGAAAGATGCAGACGAACTGTGATTGGAGTCCGTTTCAGGGATGGGATTTGGCGGGGTTTGCGGAACATACGTTTTGTCGGGGTGAGCAGATTGTGAAGGATTACAGATTCATCGGCAGGAATGGGCATGGGAAATTCTTGTCGCGGGATTGTGCGGGGGTGGCGTAGGAAGAATTGCGAGGAGCGAGCTTGGCACAATCGTTGAAGGACATGCAGGTTCGATTTGCGGAAACGCACCCGCCGTTGAGCGAGGCTCAGGCGGCGGTGGAGGCGGCGCGGTGTTTGTATTGTTATGACGCGCCGTGTACGCGGGCGTGTCCGACGCATATCGATATTCCGCGGTTTATTCGGCAGATTTTGCATAGTGATCCGGTGGGGTCAGCGAAGACGATTCTCGATGCCAACATTTTCGGGGGGTCGTGCGCGCGGGTTTGTCCGACGGAAGTTTTGTGTGAAGGGGCGTGCGTTGAGCAGACGCAGTTGAAGCAGCCGGTGCGGATCGGGGCGCTGCAGCGGTTTGCGTGCGACACGGCCTATGAGGAGAGCAGGGATTTTTATGGGGCTGGGGCGCCGACTGGTCGATCGGTGGCGGTCGTTGGAGCAGGGCCGGCGGGGTTGACCTGTGCGCACGAGCTTTGCAAGCGTGGTCATCGCGTGGTGGTGTTTGAAGCGGGTAAAGTGGCCGGGGGATTAAATACGCTGGGGATTGCCGCGCATAAGCAAGATACGGCGTTTGCTTTGGGCGAGGTCGACCGAGTGACAGGAATTGGCATTGACCTGCGACTCAAGCAGCGGATCAACGGGGCGAATCTTGCGAAATTGCTTGAAGAGTATGATGCCGTGTTTCTTGGTGTTGGGCTGGGGAAGACGGCGGCGCTGGGGATTCCGGGTGAGGAATTAAAAGGCGTGTGGGAGTCGCTTGATTTTATCTTCCAAACTCATACGAAGCCGCTGAACAAGTGCGAGGTCGGGCGGCGGGTTGTGGTGATCGGGGGTGGAAATACCGCGATTGATGCGGCGCGGGCGGCGATTCGATTGGGCGCGGAGCACGTAACGATCGCTTATCGTCGGGATGGAAATGCGATGCCGGCGTTTCGGCATGAATTGGATGGGGCGGTGGCTGAGGGCGTGCAGGTGGAATGGCAGGCGATGCCATCGCGGATGGTCGGACGTGCTGGGCGAGTGACGGGCGTGCGTTTTTCGCGATCGCGGCTGGACGGGAAAGGACGCAAGGCGAAGTTGACTCGGGTTCGTGGATCGGAGTTTACGCTTGCGGCGGACATGGTGGTCAAGGCGTTGGGGCAAGAGCCATTGTTGGATTTGCTGGGAGCTGTGTCTGGGCTGAAGTTGACGGCGAATGGGCGGGTGGCGGTGGATGGAAAAACGGGAGCGACATCGGTGCCGAAGCTTTTTGCCGGAGGTGATGCGATGAGTGGGGCCAGGGAAGAAGTGGTCAACGCGGTGGAGTCGGGAAAAATCGCGGCGGCGGGAATTCACCGAATGATTTCGGTTCAGGTGAAATCATGAAAGCAAAACGTGCATCGAAAAATGGCAACGGCGCGGGGCGACCGAAAACGAACGGGTGGCAGGCGGTTGATTTGAGCGTGGAGTTTTGCGGAGTGCGCTCGCCCAATCCGTTTTGGTTGGCCAGTGCTCCGCCGACGAATTCTGAGTATCAGGTTCGGCGAGCGTTTGAAGCGGGTTGGGGAGGAGCGGTTTGGAAGACTCTCACCGATGAGCCGATCGTCAACACGGCCTCTCGCTATGGGGCCGTGGACTATGACGGAAGAAAGGTGATGGGGCTCAACAACATTGAGTTGATCACCGATCGCCCGTTGGATGTGAATTTGCGGGAAATTTCGAACGTCAAGCGTGATTTTCCGGATCGGGCGTTGTTTGTTTCGTTGATGGTGGAGTCGAAGCGAGAGACATGGCATGGCATTGTGAAACGAACGCAGGATGCCGGGGCGGATGGAATTGAACTGAACTTTGGATGTCCGCATGGGATGAGCGAGCGTGGGATGGGGGCGGCGGTCGGGCAAGTTCCCGATTACACGTGCATGGTGGTCGAGTGGGTGAAAGAGGTCGCGAGCGTTCCGGTGATCGTGAAGTTGACGCCCAACATCACGGATATTCGGGCGATTGGTCGGGCGGCGAGGCGAGGTGGCGCGGACGCGATTTCGCTCATCAATACGATCAACTCCATCATGGGAATTGATCTCGATACGTTTGCGCCGAGGCCGCAGGTCGCGGGGTATGGTTCGCATGGCGGATACTGCGGTCCGGCGGTGAAGCCGATCGCGCTGAACATGGTTTCGCAGATTGCATCGGACCCCGGAATTGGTTTGCCGATCAGCGGAATCGGCGGGATTCAGGCGTGGCAGGATGCTCTGGAGCACATGCTGCTTGGGGCGACGACTACGCAAGTTTGCACGGCTGTCATGCATTACGGGTTTCGCATTGTGCAGCAACTGATCGACGGATTGAGCGGTTGGATGCGGACGAAAGGGTTTACGACACCACGAGATTTCATCGGTAAATCGGTCGGGCGAATCGCCGATTGGGGCGATCTTGATTTGAATTACAAGGTTGTGGCGGAGATTGATCCATTGACGTGCATCAATTGTGGGCTTTGCTATATCGCGTGCGAAGATGGATGTCATCAGTCGATTGATCGGGAAGCCGTGGACGAGGTCGATTTCCTCAAGCGTATGAAAGGGCATGGGGACCGAACATTTGTGAGCGGTGCGCAGAGGTTTGTGCATGGAAGTGGTGATGGATACGTCAATGTTTATTCGATCAAGCAGGATACGTGTGTCGGCTGCAACATGTGTTCTCTGGTCTGTCCGGTGGAAGGGTGTATCACCATGAAACCGGTCGATACGGGAAAACCGAAGATGAGCTGGCGAGAGTATCAGCGGATGCTTTCGGAAGGGCGGATTGAAAAGATTCAACCGCCGGTGCACGTGTAACCGGAGTATTTTGATCCTGAAAGTGCGAGGCATTCATCCAAGCAGCCGATCAGGAAATCGCAGTCATCCTTGGTGATGCACATCGGCGGTTTGATGCGGATGACGTTTCCGTATAGCCCGCCTTTGCCAAGAAGTAGGCCGCGGGTTTTTGCGGCTTCGACGATTTCGGCGGTCTCGGTGGTGGCTGGTTCTTTGGTCTGACGGTTTTTCACGAGTTCGACGCCGAGCATGAGGCCTAGGCCGCGAACTTCGCCGATGATGGGATGACGATCCGCGAGTTCGAGCAGTTTCGTTTTCAAATAGCCGCCGATGTCTTTACACCGGGCTTGGAGTTTTTCCTCCTCGATGATTTCGAGTGTGGCGAGTCCTTGGATCATCGAAACGGGGTTGCCGCCGAAGGTGTTGAAATGAGTGCGCTTGGCCATGTTCGCGGCAATTTCCGGTCGGGTGGTACAGGCGCCGAGTGGAGCGCCGTTGCCGATGCCTTTGGCCATGGTGACGATGTCCGGGGTGACGCCCCAATTCTGGTGGCCCCAGTAGTGTTCGCCCGTTCGCCCGAAGCCGGATTGGACTTCGTCGGCGACACAAAGCCCGCCGTATTTGCGAACGATGTCGTAGACGATTTTGAAGTATTCGGGAGGCGGAGTTACGGTGCCGCCGACGCCTTGGATCGGTTCGGCGAGGAAGCAGGCGATCTCGCCGCTGGTTTCGTAGCGAATGACGTCTTCGACGCTTTTCGCACATTTCAGATCGCATGACGGATAGGTCAGGCCAAAAGGACAGCGATAGCAGTAACCGGGAGCGACGTGTTTGACGTTGAGATTCGACGGGACGGGAAACTTCCAAGTGCCAACGGCTGTCATTCCCATTGTGGCTTGGGAGCCGCCGTGATAGGCGTTTCGAAGCGTGAGGACCTCATGTCGGCCGGTGTGAAGGCGGGCCATCAGAACGGCGAGTTCGTTGGCTTCGCTACCGGAGCTGGTGAAGTAGGTTGATTTCAAACCGGAGTTTTCGGGCATGTGCTTGGCGAGTTCGCGTCCCATCAGAGCGATGTTGGGGTGCAAGTAGATCGTTGTGGAATGGACCAGTTTGCCGACTTGTTCGCGGATTCGCTGCGTGACTTTGGGGTGGCAGTGGCCGACGGATACGGTGACGATTCCGGCGATGGCGTCGAGGTAGCGTTTGCCGGTTTCATCCCACAAGTATTGCATGTGTCCTTCGACGATGCAGATCGGTTCCTTATAATAGAGGAAGAGTCCGGGGTTGAGGAATTCACGGCGAAGGGTGAGGATTTCGTCGCGGGATGGGCCGGAGTAGTTGGTGGGTTTGTGGTTGCAAACGGGCAACGGAATGGCTTTGGGCAGAGATTGATTCATCGATTTACCTCAAAATGTTTCGGGTGGCACAAGTTTTGCTCATATATTGCGCTGAAAGTTGCACCGTGTTACAGCCATGAATAGAGTGCGCACCAAGAACGCGCCCGTGCCGGGATTAAGGTGAGAGCAGGTGTTGCCGTCGAATTCAGGATTATTTCGCGCACGCCCAGATGCCATTTCCTCCATTTGATTCGACATACACACCCACCGCAATGCCTTCCAATGCGTCAAAGAATCCAAGGTACAAGGTCGATACAAACCCTTGCTGCGAAGCATTATCGGAAAACCCGGCCGTTCCGAAGCGGTCAATGGATCCAGTTAACGAAAAGGTGGCATTGCTCCAGTAACTTGTTCCGGCTAGCGATGGATCTGTGACGCGCACTCCGAAATCATGTGTAAAAAGCCCAAAGAGGCTTTCGATAGCCGAGCATGTATATGATCCCGCATAGCTCGGATCATTGGGGGGCAATGCTGTTGAAAGGACTTGTCGCCGATCAATCTGCTCAAGCAGGTTAGATAAGTGCTTCACGTGGATTCCAAAGTTGTTTGCCGCTGCCGCTTGCCTATCTGCGATGACATTCCCATTTTCGTCCAGCGTTACAACCAAATTCACGGTACCCGCATTATTGACTGCGACGACTTGGCCGCATCGAACGAGGGGAGAGCCGCTTGTACCGGGCGTCGTGGGTAGCTGGT
>JBBTCX010000375.1:16666-19619 GCA_038043045.1 Planctomycetota bacterium
CATCAACTGTTTCTGCCCCAACAACGCTTGTGGGATCAAAAGAACGGAGAGCTGTAACTGATCCTGAGAGTGACGTAGCCTGTGGAACGGTGAGTCCCGGCGTAATCTCAAACAGCTCCTGAACGTCGCCAGGGAATCCCGTCAGGGCCAACGGGTCACCGGGAGCAAGACTCCGCGAATTTTCAACGGGACTCAAGGTTAAGTAATCATCGACCCGTTCACCCACCTCAAACACACCAACGTCAGGGGATCGAAGCGGATCACCATCGTAATTCGGATGTACATAGGCTCTTATTAAATCGATTGTAAGTCCAGTTCCTGATTGTACGGCAACAACTCTATCCACAGGAAACGGGTTTTGGATGACACCTAGTACAACATGAGCGTTGGTTGCTAATCTAGATGAGCTTACTGCGAATGCAGAACCGATTGTAAAATCGACCACATCGTCCATCTCAGGTCCGCGCCGATACTGGACAATCACAGCGAATGAAGCCGCGCTCATGGAACGAAATGTATCTTGGAGCGATGGACAAGAATTAGGTAAAACTTGGGGGGCGCTACCTGCGCCCGACATGTCTTCCTGTGGTTCAGGGGGTGATACATCCACGGGTGGAAGCAGTTGTTCGGTTGGAGTGTCTTGGGAAGACGCAGACGGATCCACCGACGACTCGGCATCGCTTTGTGGCACTGACTCTCCCCCGATTGGTTCGGCCGTGCAACCATAGAAGACAATCGTGCAGAAAAGAGCAATTGCTGATTGGGGCAGCCATCTTCGAGTTGAAATCATCAGCCACACATGCAGGTCTCCGAATAGGACATTGTTGCTCCGTGAGATAATCTACTTTTTAGCTTTACACCACGTATATACGAAAACGCTTCTAAACACAACTGACCGTTTTCCAAAAGGCGGCACCTGTAACTCGGTGCGGCCGGTTCAGAGTATCCACCTTAACCGGCGGCGATGGCGCCGTAGGCGTCGGGTCTGCGATCGCGGAAAAACTGCCAGACGTTGCGCACTTCGCGGATCAAGTCCAAGTCCAGGTCGGCGATAACGATGTCGTCGGTGTTTCGCGAGCCTTCAACGAGAATCTTGCCACGCGGATCGCAGAAATAGGATTGGCCGTAGAACTCGCCGATGTTCCAAGGCGGTTCAGTGCCAGGGCGATTGATCGCCCCGACAAAGTATTGATTGGCGACGGCGTGGGCGGGTTGTTCGAGCTTCCAAAGATATTCGGATAATCCGGCGACGGTGGCGGAAGGGTTGAAGACGATCTCCGCACCGTTGAGACCTAGACAACGTGCGCCTTCGGGAAAGTGTCGGTCATAACAGATGTAGACGCCGATTTTTCCGACGCGCGTATCGAAGACTGGGTAGCCGAGATTGCCGGGACGGAAGTAGAACTTCTCCCAAAAACCGGGGTCGCAATGCGGTAGGTGGGTCTTCCGGTATTTGCCGAGGTAAGTGCCGTCAGCATCGATGACCGAGGCCGTGTTGTAGTAGACGCCGGTGAGGTCTTCTTCATAAATCGGGGCGACGATGACCATTTTGTGCTTGCGGGCGAGGTCGCACATCAATCGCGTGGTCGGGCCGTCGGGGACGCGCTCCGTCAAGGAATACCATTTCGTATCTTGTTCGGCGCAGAAGTATGGGCCGTAGAATAGTTCTTGAAGACAGAGCACCTGAACGCCTTTTCGGGCGGCTTTTTCGATGAGGGACACGTGTTTGTCGATCATCGATTTTTTGATTTTTTCCAATGGAGCGGTGGCTGATTCGCTGAGTGTCGCTTGAATCAATCCGCCGCGAACGATTCGTGCCATAGTCCAACTCCCGCGCGAAAAACGCGCATATTCACGCGGCGAATGTAGTCACTGGGACGCGGATTGCAAGGATTGTGCGACGAATTTCGTGAGGTTTCTGCGGAGTGAAAGTCGTTGTATATTGGATTGAGAGGATTTGGAGATTTTTGGATGGCAAACGAAGTAGCGTGTCAATGCCTGATCGGTGGACGCTGGGTGGACGCCCGAGCGGAGCGGTTGGGTGAGGTGTGGAACCCATCGACGGGGGAACTCATCGCACGAACGCCGATGTGCGGACCGGAAGATGTGGACCGAGCGGTTCAAGGTGCGACTAAGGCGTTTCCCGCGTGGTGTGAGACGCCGGCACCGGATCGCGCGCGGATCATGTTTCGCTTTCGAGAACTTCTGGTGGCCCATGCGGATGACATCGCTCGGTGTGTGACGTTGGAGCATGGCAAGACGCTGGCGGAGTCTCGCGCGTCCGTGCAGCGTGGCGTGGAGATGGTGGAGTTTGCGTGCGGGTTGCCGGCGTTGATGTTTGGTGAATCGATCGAAAACCTTGCCCCGAATGTCGACTGTGAGACGATTCGCCACCCGTTGGGGATTGTGGCGGGGATCACGCCGTTTAATTTTCCGGCCATGGTGCCGCTGTGGATGTATCCGGTGGCGATTGTCTGCGGGAATTGTTTTATCTTGAAACCATCGGAGCGAGTGCCGCTCACGGCGATGCGCATGGCTGGTTTACTCTTGGAGGCCGGGCTGCCGGAGGGCGTGTTGTCCATCGTTCATGGTGGGAAGGAATGCGTAGATGCTTTGCTCACGCATCCGGGGATCAGGGCGATTTCGTTCGTCGGTTCGACACCGGTGGCGAAGCATGTTTATCAAACCGGGGCCGCGCATGGGAAGCGCGTTCAGGCCGCGGGAGGGGCCAAGAACCACATGATCGTGATGCCCGATGCGGATTTGGACGTGACCGTGGCGGGGATGCACAGTTCGGCGTTTGGATGCGCGGGCGAGCGGTGCATGGCCGGCAGTTTGGCGATCAGCGTGGGGTCGATCGGCGATGAGTTGGTGGAGCGTCTTTGCGATTCGGCGTCCAAAACCAAGGTCGGTCGCACGGATGATGGAGCGAGCGTGGATATGGGGCCGCTCA
>JBBTCX010000376.1:0-2256 GCA_038043045.1 Planctomycetota bacterium
TCGTGATTGGGGCGGACGACGTGGTCATGGCCGGCAACGGCACACTGGAGGCGGCCTTGCGACTCGGCTGGGGAAAGATTGCGGTCTTTCGCAGCAAACTCACCGGTGCCGAGGCTCGTGCGTATGCCATCGCCGACAATCGTACGGCCGAGCTGGCCGCGTGGGATTTCGATCTTCTTTCTTTGGAGCTGGAAGATCTGCGTGGTTTGGACTTCGACCTCGACGGCCTTGGATTCGGGTCCGAGGAGCTGGAGAAGCTCCTGGGCGCGGGCATTCACGGCGAAGCAGGCAAGACCGACCCTGACAGCATTCCCGAACCGCCGGATGAGGCGGTAACGCAACGTGGTGACTTGTGGTTGCTTGGGAATCATCGACTGTTTTGCGGGGATAGTGCGTGTCCCAAAGAGGTGGATCAATTGTTAGCTGGTGAACAGATCCATCTCGTCAACACCGATCCGCCCTACAACGTGAAGGTGGAGCCGCGCTCGAACAACGCCATTGCCGCGGGGTTGAGTTCGTTCGAAGCGCCGACTGCACCACCGGGCGGCACGCGTCGAAAAGGACTGACGCATCATCAAGGATTCGATGTCGCTCGACAGGGGTCGAAGGCCGCGACTACGAAGAAGCTTCGTCCGAAGGATCGTCCGCTGATCAACGACTTTGTCAGTGACGATGAATTCGAGCATCTCTTGCGCGCTTGGTTCGGCAACATTTCCCGCGTGCTGGTACCCGGACGGGGGTTCTACATCTGGGGCGGATACGCCAATTGCGCGAACTACCCACCGGTGCTGAAGGCGTGTGCACTCTACTTCTCGCAGGCCATCATCTGGGTGAAGGAGCATCCCGTGTTGACCCGCAAAGACTTCATGGGCAACCACGAGTGGTGCTTTTACGGATGGCGCGAAGGCGCGGCCCATTACTTCCATCCCGAAATCCATAACGCCACGGATGTGTGGTCGGTCAAGAAGGTGAATCCTCAGTCGATGATCCATCTCACCGAGAAGCCCGTTGAACTGGCTGTTCGGGCGATGACCTACAGTAGTCGGCCCGAGGAAAACGTCCTCGATCTCTTCGGCGGTTCGGGTTCCACGTTGATCGCCGCCGAACAGACGGGTCGACGCGCGTTTCTGATGGAACTCGATGCGCTGTACTGCGATGTCATCGTACGTCGTTACGAGGAATTCACCGGAAAAAAAGCCGAACGATGGGAGAGTACGAATCATGCCCAGGCTGCTCAAGAATAAGCAAGCCATTGCTCGCGACCAGAACGTGTCCCGGCAAACCGTGCACAGTTGGATGTCGGATCCGCGATGGAATCTGGGACAGAAGTTTCCCATCGACGGAGAGAAGATCGAGGCCTGGCGCGCCGAGACGTTGTCCACCACGGCACCATCTCCCTCAGTAGACAACTATGCCGCAACGCGCCGGCGAGTAGACCTGCAACACAAGGCCGAGCAGACCCTGTACCTCCGTCTGCGCCGAGGCATCCTTGAGAAAACGTACATGGAGCGAAGTGTTGCGGAGCGAACGATGGTGGGTCTGATGCTGAATTTCCTCAACCGAATCGAGATATGGATCGACACGCTTCCCACGGTTTTCGTCCACCAGAGCGAAGAACAGATTCGGGAGCGGTTCAACGACGCTTATGACCAGATGCGCGAGGACATGGCGGCGAACCTCGAACTTCCTCTGGCCGACGAGGAGCAGGTTCAGGAGTTTAAGAACAAGGCCAAGAGCAACGCGGCGTACCGCAAACATCCCGGGTATTGAACGCCGCCGGTGAACTCTCATGAGGAAACTCAACGCCATGATCGATGAATACCAAACGTTGCTAGTTGCTCGGCGAAGATTACTGGAGACCGTCACCGTTCACCGTCCGCGATGCCCGGCGTGTGGATGTTCGCAGGTGACCAAGTATCGCTCTCTCGTGGACCAAGGTGACGGCACCGGACTGTCGTGGGTCCGTTGTAACAACGCGGCGTGCGGCCGTCGCTTCCGCGTGCTTTGGCAATGAACCATGCATCGTCGCTGTTCCACTGGCTGGAATCACCGCTCAAAAAAGGGTGCTATGATTCCGGTGAGGAATGAGCGGCTCTTGAATTGCTGGAAAGTCGATCCGAGTGCCGCGTTGTGGCATTTGCAGGAAAGGATCAGGACATGACGTGCGAGGCCCATGTGGACACGGATAAGGAAGCGCCATGGGTACCGGTGGTCCAAATCTCTGGTGGATAAAGACTAGGGACCGTTTGGAAAGCG
>JBBTCX010000377.1:0-6910 GCA_038043045.1 Planctomycetota bacterium
GTTCCCTGCGGGCGGCCGCATCGCGCGTGTACAGCAGCGCCGACGCGTCGTGGGAAGAGCGGATTCTGTACGACGTGGCCTATGTTCGTTGCTGTTCTTTTTGGCTTGATCTGCACATTATGTTGCGAACGATTTTCGTGGTGCTTCTCGGCGAATCTCGCACGTGCAGACCATTTTGCAAAACGCGATTCACAAAGATCGTCTGCCCTCCCCATGGGTATTTTCAAGATCACAACGCGGGGTAGGGAATGATGGGCAAGGTCGGGGTCGTGACGCGGTTTGCTTAATGCGCAGGTCATGCCAATTTGTGAGCGATTTCTTCGTCGAGGATTTCGAGGACGGTGAGGGGGACGATGACTTTGCCGGATCGTTTGAAGAACTGGCTGATTTCGGTCAGGGCGTCGGAGGTGTATCCGAACGCAACGAAAAACCCTTTGGTCGGTTTGATGCGCATCATCACGGCTTCGTAGGCGTCGATGTCGGGGCGACCGGCTTTGTCTTTCTGTTTCACTTGAACCGGATACCAGACATCCATGAAATCAAGCTCACCGGATTCCGCCGCGGATTTTTCCGGCAGCGCTGATACGGGATAAATGCGTCCGTCGATGCCCATGTCGCCGACTTTGGTCTTGTTGGGGACGCCGCCCAGCGCTGTGACGGCCCAGTTTTCAAACTCGAAGAACGGGTATTTTCGCAGTTCTACTTCGGTTTTGGGAAGGTCGCGGACGATGAAACCGCGACCGATGCGCCACAGCGATTCATCCTCGCGGAGTTTGCACGCGTCGCGTAATCGCTTGGCCATCACACGACAGGCGGTGGGGGAAATGTCGATCCCAATCCATTGGCGGTCGAGATTTTGGGCGGCGACGACGGCAGTGCCGCATCCGCAGAAGGCGTCGAGGACAATGTCGTTTGGGTTGCTGCTGACGTTGATGATGCGCTCCAAAAGTGTCAACGGTTTCTGGGTTGGGAAGCCGAGACGCTCTTGGGCCTGAGCGCCAATGGGCGGAATGTCGTCCCAGACCGACCCTATCGGAACACCTTTCAGTTCATCAAGATATCGCCTTTCTCTAGGAACTGTACCTGGTCGTGTTTGAACGATCCGCCCTTGCTTGTACAGCTCTTGCATTCGTGTTTTGCCGAATCGCCAATAACGCTTGATCCCCAAGAACTCATAATACGGATTGCCCTTTGCTGCACCACCAGGTCCTGTAATGTCGTATAGCTGGTACTTGCGGCCCGTTGTCGGTTCGACCTTAAAGGAGGATTCGATGTAATCATCGTCGAATTGTCGGTATAGAGCATTCCACGTCGGCTTGCCGCTGCCTGTATACAAAAAAATTGTATCATGGATTCGCCCGAAATGAGTCGCACCTTGCTTGGCATCACTATGTGCGGTTGTTCGTTTCCAGACGATCTCATTTTGAAAGTAGGTTTCGCCGAGAATTTGATCCAGCATGACCTTGATGTAATGTCCCGCGTGCCAATCGCAGTGGTAATAGAGGCTGCCGGTCTTTTTGAGAATGCGGCCGAGTTCCATACAACGGGGGCGCATGTAGTCGATGTATGCTTGGGTGGTGGCGTGGCGGTCCTCGAAGGCGCGTTTTTCCCGATTCTCACCCCAGAAGACCTCGTAGTTGCGATTGGAGTTAAACGGCGGGTCGATGTAGATGAGATCGATGCAAGCGTCGGGGAGCTTGCGAAGTTGGTCGAGGCAGTCGCCGCAGTAGACGATGCGCGTGTCGACGAGCTTTGACGGTCGGGCGACAACTGAAGCCGGGGATGCAAGCGCGGTGCTCATCTTTCTGGTCCTCGCCTTTTTCTTCTTCTTGGCTACTCGCTTGGCCATGTGCGGGTAAGAGTAACGAATTCCGCGGCGAGGATCAAAGCCCAATTGCCGTGGAGCGCCTCGCCACTACCCTTGACTCCTGCGTAATGGACAGGAGTTCGCTGTTCGGATCCGCCTTTTGCAACCGGTGCATAATGAAGAGTCGCACTTTCGGTATTCGAACGACTGGCGTTGGGGAATGTTGGGATTATAATCGCGCGAAGTTGTGGCGCGGCGGTTCGCGGCTTGGGTTTCGCCGGGATCCTCGGTGGACCAAGCATGAAATGAGAAGAGGTATCGGAGCATTCCGTGTCGGAGCACCAAGCAGCGACGGGTTCGTCGGAGAACATGGCCGACAAGAACTATTTCTTGATCCGCAGGTTGCATTCCTTAACCGGCCTGGTGCCGGTCGGGGTGTTCCTGGTGATGCACTTGGTCACCAATGCCAGCATTTTGGCACCCGGACCCAAGGGTGAAGAGTTTCAAAAAGCCGTCGAACGGATTCACGGGCTGGGGGCATTGTTAGTACCCGTTGAGGTCGTTTTCATCTTTCTTCCGTTGTTGTTTCACGCGCTTCTCGGGTTTCAGATTATTTTCACGGCCCGGCCCAATTGGCAACAGTATCGATACGGGTCGAATTTGCGGTACACGCTTCAGCGGTGGACGGGGATGGTCGCATTTCTGTTTATCTTCTACCACGTTTGGCAGATGCACTGGATGGGAGCGCCGGTGGGCGGTGGGAAGTTCGCGGTGCACGATGCGGCGGGCGGTCCTACGGCTGCGGTGACGGCCGCATCGGCCATCCAAACGGCTTGGTGGATCGCTCCGTGGTATGCGATTGGGATTGTCAGCAGCGTGTTTCATCTGGCCAATGGGATTTGGACCTCGTTGATTACGTGGGGGATCACAATTCGACCTGCGTCGCAACGGGTATCTGGATATATTTGCACGGCCTTCGGATTGGTGTTGTGTTTGGTGGGATTGGGAGCGTTGTCGGGATTTAGGGCGATGGATACCGGGGCGGTAAAGGGTGGTGGCCCTTCGGCCGTAGTCGGCAGCAAAACCGGCCACTAATTCTTCTGGCAGTTAGCAGGTAAAGAATGGCGAAATCAAGGGTCGTAATCGTCGGCGGAGGGTTGGCAGGTTTATCGGCGGCGATGAAACTGGCCGAGTCCGAAATCGACGTGGACCTCATCAGCATGGTTCCGGTCAAGCGGTCGCACAGTGTGTGTGCTCAAGGTGGGATCAACGCGGTCAACGACTTGACTCGCCAGCAAGGCGACAACGAATGGTTGCACTTAGAAGACTCGGTATATGGCGGGGATTTTTTGCAGCATCAACCGCCGGTGCGCGACATGTGTTACGATGCCCCGAAGATCATCAATTTGTTGGATCGGCTCGGTGTTCCGTTTAATCGAACGCCGGAAGGGATGCGGGATCAACGAAGATTCGGCGGGACACTTTTCAAGCGGACGGCCTTCGCCGGCGCGACGACGGGTCAGCAAATTCTATATTCTCTCGATGAACAAGTTCGGTATTGGGAGTCCGAGGGAAAGGTCAAGAAATACGAATACTGGGAGTTTCTAGGTCCGATCCTCGACGGCAAAAAGCAATGCCGCGGGGTAGTGGCCCAGGACATGTTCAGCATGGAAATCCGAGCTTTCCCAGCCGATGCGACCGTGTTGGCAACGGGTGGTTGCGGGTTGATTTTTGGTCGGAGCACCATGTCGTTGATCTGCACCGGCGGAGCGGCCGGTCGAGCCTACAAAGTGGGAGCGAAATACGCCAACGGCGAATTCATACAGGTGCACCCGACGGCCATTCCGGGAACGGATAAACTCAGACTGATGAGCGAAAGCGCTCGCGGCGAAGGCGGTCGAGTTTGGGTACCGCGGAAACCCCAAGATTCTCGCGATCCTCGCTCGATCCCGGCCTCGGAGCGATTTTACTTCTTGGAAGAGCGCTATCCGAAATATGGGAACTTGGTTCCACGCGACATCGCCACGAGGGAAATCTTCGACGTATGCGTCAACCACAACCTGAGCGTGGAGAAAGACCGCCTCTGCGTGTATCTCGACGTGACGGAATTATCGCGCGAGAGATTGAAAAAGCTCGACGGAATTCTCGAAATCTACGACAAATTCCAAGGCGTGGACCCACGTGAAAACCCGATGAAAATTTTCCCCGCCGTGCATTACAGCATGGGCGGATTGTGGGTGGATTACGAAAAAGACGCCAAAACCGGCGGATTGGTCCAGGGTTCGCCGCGAAATCAACATACGAATATTTCGGGCTTGTTTGCCATGGGCGAAGCCGACTACCAGTATCACGGGGCCAATCGCCTTGGGGCGAATTCGTTGCTCAGTTGCATTTATGCGGGACTGATCACCGCGCCGGCGATCGAATCTTGGTTCAAGTCTCTCCCGCACGGAAGCGCCGCCGATCAGCCGTCTTCGCTCTTTGAGGAAGCCGTCGGCGTGCATCGACAACATATGCAATCCCTCATCCGCAACCAGGGCAATGAAAACCCGTATCACTTACATCAGGAACTCGGCGATTGGATGACACGCCATGTCACCGTCGTTCGCAACAACAAAGACGTGCAGGCCACGGTGGAAAAAATCGTCGAATTGGAGGACCGCTACACGCGCGTGGCCCTTTCCGACAAATCGGAGTGGACCAACCAAAACCTGAGTTTCACCCGCGCTTTGGGCGATATGATCGTCTTGGCTCGCGTGATTGCATTGGGAGCGTTGAAGCGCGACGAGTGTCGCGGGGCGCATTACAAACCGCAATTCGCCATCAAATCTCCCGACGCCACGGAACCCTCCGCCCTCCGCAAACAGGCCGAAACATGGTGCAAAGCCTTCAAGGAACAGACCGACCGTTGGCTGAAAACTACGATCGCCGATCATTCCCCAAGCGGTCCGGTTCTTACCTACGAACCCGTCGACACCGGCTTGATTCCCCCTCGCCCCCGCACCTACGGCCTCAAAGGCGCGGAGATCATCGAGGAAGTCTGGCGCGACATGGGCCGCCAATCGACCCCCCAAAAAGAGCCCGCCGGAGTAGCCTGAAAAACAGGATTCCAGGCCCGGCAAATCGCACCGCCAGCGTGTTCTTTTGTTGAATGGACCCTTGGGTCAGAAGGTGCTTGGAGTGTTTCTCAACTCCATGGACTCGGCCAAATACTCCAAGAGATGCTTCGGGGAAAAAGAGAAATGATGACGGATTTGTGATCGGCAACTGTAGCCGGCCACGGCGACATCGGCGTCGCCGCGATTTCGAACAGCCGGAAAAAGCCGGTGTTCGCCGATCGCGCGAGCGATGTCGTAATGCTCCGTCTCATGGCCGAACGCACCGGCCATCCCGCAACAGCCGCTGTCGATTTCTTTCGCTAACGCCCCCCAAGCTCGCTGCATGAGCGCGTTGGCATCGGAAGTTCCGACGAGTGCCTTTTGGTGACAGTGGGCATGGTACAGAAGGGGTCTGAACCGAGGTCGGAATCGCATCACCTCCGGCTGGTCATCGAGCAAACGACGGAGAAACGTCTCCACCAAGACGACGCGATCGGCAATGCGACGTGAAGCCTGGGTGCGTAGAAGGTGCGGATATTCGTCGAGATAGGTCAAGAGGCAACTGGGTTCACTTCCCAAAATCGGGGTGCCGGGTCCGGCGGAGTGATTGAGAGTTTCAACGTTGAATTCCGCCAAATTTTTGGCATCGGCGAGCAGCCCTTGGCTGATGGCCGGTCGACCGCAACAACGAACCGGCGGACAAACGACCCGATATCCCGCATGTTCAAGCAGAGTAACGGTTGCCTTGCCGACTTCGGGCGTGCAGTAGTTCGTCCAGGTGTCGACGATGTAGATCACTGCGCCGCGTTTGGAGCGGAAGTTTCGCCATTTGCGATTGTGCTTTCCAAACCAATCACTAAAAGTTTGGTGGGCGAGTGTTGGCGGCGCGATTCGGCGATCGAATCCGTATCTCCGATGCATGAATTCACGCAGGGGTTTCGATTGCAAAAAAAGGTTGGACATCCTCGGAAAACGGCTTGCCCATCCGAGATTTTCAGGGGTCTTGGCGATCCAGCGAGCGCGGCGGGACGCGCCTTTTGTGGCGTGAAGATGGGTCAGGTATTCGACTTTTAACTTGGCCATGTCGACGCCGGTGGGACACTCCGTCTTACAGGCCTTGCAGCCGATGCAGAGGTCCATGACTTCGGGCAAATGAAGATCGTCGAGGCCGTTGAGCAGGCCGCGATTGGAAAGCGCAATGCGAAGGGCGTTGGCCCGCGCACGGGTGGTGTGGTTTTCGTCTCCGGTGGCGATGTAGGACGGGCACATGGTTCCGACGAGTCGTTGACGACATTGGCCGACGCCGGTGCACATGCCAGCAAGACCGGCCATTCCGCCGTGGGCGGAAAAGTCGAGATAGGTTTTCACGTGTTTTTCGGCGAAAGCTGGGCCTTGTCGGAGGTGTTCGGTCATGGGGAGCGGGTCGACAATTTTGTTGGGGTTGAAGAGATTTTGCGGATCGAAAAGTTTCTTCACGTCACGAAAAGCGGCCATGATTTGCGGCCCGTACATTTTCTCCAGGAAGCACGAGCGAACAATACCGTCGCCGTGCTCGCCGGTGAATGCTCCGCCGAATTCGAGTGCCAAGTTGCTGACAGCGTTGGCAATGCGGAGCATGCGTTCGACATCCTCTCCACTCTTGAGGTTGAGTATGGGTTTGACGTGGATGCAGCCGACGCTGGCGTGGGCGTAATATCCGGCTGCCACCCTTTCGCGCTGAAGGATTTCTTGAAACCGTTCGATGTAATCGTGCAATCGATTCGGATCGACGGCGGTGTCCTCGACGAAGGAATAGGGTTGAAAGTCGCCGGGTTTGGACATCAACAGTCCGAGGCCGCTCTTGCGAATGTTCCACACGTCTTTTTGATGTTGGGAATCGATAACCTTGACGCAGGAATATGCGGCGTTTCGGATTTCGGGATCGGCGGTCAAGGCGCCGAGATGTTGTTCCAGCGTTTCGAAATAGTCATCGAAAAACTCGACAACCAAAATCGCATCAGGTTCG
>JBBTCX010000378.1:0-5223 GCA_038043045.1 Planctomycetota bacterium
TACCCTGCACCTCGCCAGAGCCGGCTGATCGCTCTGTAATGTTGCTACAGTCTCTTTTTATTTCATACTTTTGGCGAGGCAACGCTGAAAAACAAGGGGTTTTTGCGGTGTTCGGGGCGAAGTGCCACGGGCTGACATTGTGCGCACTTGGTCGTCACAGCCATGTGAGAGTGTTGCTTTACGGTTCCTGGTCTTGTCGGTCATGTTTCGACACATTTTCGTCCTTGTAACTGCCGCTCGCCCATACTCGCGGTACTGATCCGGCGGGCCGGGTTTTGTTGAGTCGGGCCGAGCCCGATCTACCTGGACCGCTCCATCCGAATTAACCATACAGTATTGTAACATTGTGTTTCGGCAAAGTCAACGGCGAAGGAAGACAGAATGGCGAAGGGTGTCGAGTCGATGACCGCGACTATCCTAACCCAATCCCAGGGGCACGATCGATCTCCCGTTTCTGCGTGAAAAATAGGGCGGCTGGATCATGGTTTCGATCCTTGAGGGTTCTTGCGGCACAGGGAGGGAATCTTGGAAGCGATGGCATGGATCGTGTAGGGAGTTGCCGTAGACGTTGCCCGCCTGGGCAACATACGATCGACGGGGATGATGCCCATGCGACCCGTCCTTGAATTTGCAATCCAGCTTCGGCTTATCGTAAGGAGTCCCTTGCCATGAAGAATCATCATGTATTTGTTTCGTCGTCGATGAGTGTCGTTCTGTTGATGATACCCACGGGCTGTTCTGACTCCGGTAGGGAGCGAGGCGGAGGTGGCGGGCCGATTTCGGAGGGCAAGCTGCCGTGGAGTGGCTCGTTTACGCAGCCCGCACCGGATCGGGAGAGCGTGGCGGCCATGGCTGCTGACGTTGGGGCCGAGATGCAGTCACGCATTCCCGATGCGACGCTTCAGGCGATGGAGGAAGGGGTTGTCGGCGCGCTTTCCGCCGGGAATTCGCGGCAGTTCAACGGTCAAGAGCCGCCGTTTTACGATGTGTTACCGGAGACGGAGAGTGATGCCTACATCATGGCGGGAGTGGGTGCTGTTTTTCAGGGAAGCTTGACGGTCGGAACGTGGGCCTTCAGCCAGGCGGTGATCAGCGATCCAGACGATCCCTATGCCTTGAATCAACTCGGCTGGGCGCTTCTGGCGGATGGTCGCTTGGATGAAGCGCGAAGGATACTTCTTCGTGCCGTGGAAATTGATCCTGGATTATGGACGGCGTGGTCGAGTCTTGGGGAGATTTATGAGCGTCAGAATGACCCGGACCGTGCGTCCTACTGTTATCAGCAGGGATTGCTGGCGCAGCCGGAATCGTTGTTTCTTCATTTGAAACTGGGAGCGTTGCAACTGGAACAGGGAGATTTGAACGGGGCTGGACTTCACGCCGGGGTGGCTTTGGCGATCAACCCGGAGAGCGGCGATGCGCAGGATCTTCAGGATCGGGTGGAGGAGTCGGGAGGCGCGGTGACGCCGGTTGCGCCGTCGCGGGCGGGCGGGACTTCGTCGCGGGCGTATTCGGATGTTCTCCAGAAGATTTTCGATTGCGAGGAGGAACACACAGGATGGATGATGACGGCGATTGTCCCCACGATCCAAGGCGCGGTTCGGGAGGGCTATGACCACCGGGACAGAGGGATCGAGCTTCAGCATGATCAGTTGGAGTGCGACCAGGAATGCGCGCGGGGTTCGCAGGATGCCCGGGATTCCTGTTCGCATATGTGCGATATGACGTACTGTTCATCGATGGCGGGGGAAATCACACGGCATCACCAGCGGATGATGAGCTATCTGTATACCGAGATGGGATTCGCGGCGGGGTATCGGGCGCGCTATCGGGCGTGCGCGTACGAAGCGATTGAGGATCGGATCGACGAACTCTCGGCCTCCGATGCTCGTTACTTGTACGAGTACGTGGATTGGGAAGTGCAACTGAACGAAGAATCGAATCGGACGGCGCCGGAACAGGAGACACTGGCGTATCAAGATGAGTTGGGAGGCATGTCCTCGGTTTGCTCCACCGAAGAGTTAGAGGAGGCGGTGGAGGAGGCCGCGGAAGAAGGAGCGCAGCCGCTGGTTGACGTGGAACTGGAGGCATGTGCGGACGGGTTTTTCTGCTTGAGCTTCGGGGAGACATCGGTGGGATTCGACGTGGGAGTGGGGTTCGCGTCGGGTGGGCTTACGGCGGACTACGGTACTGGTGATTTGATCTTCGCCTTGGGGGTGGGAGCGGACGCGGGTGTTGCGGCGGTGGGAGTGGACGCGAAATTGAGCATCCAGCGAGGGATTGGGCTCTCCCCTTCGTTCAAATTCGGCGGCCCGATTCGTGCGAGTTTGAGCAGGGATTTCTGGTTGTTCAGTTTCTGATACGCATCCCTGCAGATACCGGGGCTGCGAGTGCGTCGCCGAACCACAGCCCAAGAGCAGGGGCACGTGCTGTGCGGCCCGTTCAGCGAAGCCTTATAGGGGGATTGAAGGAAACTACGCTTCACTAGGGCTGTTGTTCGTGGAATCGGCTTCTTCGCGCAGATGGGCGATGATGGAAAACCACTGGTTGGTGACGTCGGAGAGTTCGTACTCGAGAAGGTCGGCGAGAAGGACATGATCGTTGACTTTCAGGGCATCTCGGATTTGAAACAAGACGGCTTTGGGCTTGGTCACGGCGTCGAGGAGCGGTGCGTCTTGAAAGGTCGCTTCCATAATATCGAGACCCAGCATTTCGATGGAACCGATCACGGCCTGGTGGACTTGTTGCCAAATGCGAAGACATTCCGCGAGGGTGTCCATGCCTTCTTGGACCTTGCCTTGACCTAGCATTTCGGCGGCCTGATGGCAGCCCTCTTCCGTTTCCTGGAGCGAAAGCGAAGCTTGATTCATGGTGTCAATGACCAGTTCACCGCGACTGGCGGTGAAAACATCGAGCCGGGTAAGCGCGGAGGCATCGCATTGAAGTGCGGCGGTCATTCCTTCGGCTTTGATGTCTTGGCCGTCGAATTGCAGTCGGACGACGAGTCGGCCTGGTGAACAGGCGTGTTCCTGCACGACTCGGACGGCGTCTTGCACGGTGCGGGTTCCGTCAAACGATTCGTTCAACTTGCTATGGTCGACAAAAACTTCCATGAGATTCCTTATTGCCGATCGCAAAGTCGGCAGGAACAACTATTCCACCGTTACGCTCTTGGCCAGATTCCGCGGTTTGTCGACATTGCAACCGCGCATCACCGCGGCATAGTAAGCGATCAGTTGCATCGGAATGGATGCCAACAGCGGCTGCAGAGGTTCCAAGGTTTCCGGCAAGTAAATCACCTGTTCGACGAGTTTGGCGATCTCCCGGTCGCCTTCGGTGGCGATGGCGATTACCTGGCCGCCACGACCGCGCACTTGCGAAATATTGTTCAGAATCTTGTCGTACTGTGACCCCGAAGTAGCGATGACCACGACCGGCATGTCTTCGGTGATCAGAGCAATCGGTCCATGTTTCATCTCCGCGGCGGGCAAACCTTCCGCGTGGATATAGCTGATTTCCTTGAGCTTGAGGGCACCTTCCAACGCAACGGGGTAGTTGTATCCGCGACCGAGGTACAGCCAGTTGTCCAGATGATGGAACCGTTCGACGACGGCTTTGGCCTGCTCGGCTTGGTCGAGAATCTGTTTCATCTGCTCCGGGATTTTGGCCAACGCTCGATTGAACAGACTGGCGGAGGAAGAGGAAAGATGCTTTCGTCGACCGAGGTAACAAGCCATCATAGCCAGGACGGCGACTTGGCCGGTAAAGGCCTTGGTGCTGGCGACGCCGATCTCCGGTCCGACGTGGAGATAGACGCCCGCGTCGGTTTCCCTGGCAATCGTCGACCCAACCACATTGACGACGCCGAGGGTCAAAGCGCCCCGTTGTTTGGCTTCGATCAAGGCGGCCAAGGTGTCTGCGGTTTCGCCGCTCTGGGACACGGCGATCACCACGGTTCCTTCGTCGATCACGGGGTTTCGATAACGGAATTCGCTGGCGTATTCCGTTTCGACGGGGATTCGAATCAATTCTTCGAAAAGATATTCGCCCACCAGGCAAGCGTGCCAAGCGGTGCCACATCCGGTGAGGACCACTCGCTTGGCGTGGGTTAGTTCGCGGGTGTGGTCGACAAGTCCGCCCAAATGGACAGTGCCGTCTCGAAGGTCAATTCGACCTCGCAAGCAGTTTTCCAACGATGCCGGTTGCTCGAAAATCTCCTTGAGCATGTAGTGCTCGTAACCGGCGAGTTCGATTTCGTCCAAGGACCACTCGATTTCATGCAATTTCTTCGCCACGGGAATGGCATCGAGCGTTGTTAATCGGAGGCTATCCGCTGTAATCCGAGCGATCTCACCATCGCCCAAATAAACCACTTGGGAGGTGTGCGCGAGAATCGCAGCCGCATCGGAGGCGAGAATGTGTTCTCCTTGGCCGACGCCGACGATGAGCGGGCTGCCACGCCGGGCGGCGACGATCACGTCGGGTTCGTCGCTGCAAACGACGGCGATGCCGTAGGTTCCGGAGACCTCGGCCAGGGCTTGTCGAACGGCGCGTTCGAGGTTGCCTTCGTACAGTTTTCCGATGAGTTGGGTCAGAACTTCGGTATCGGTTTCGCTGCGGAATTTGACCCCTTCACGTTCGAGATAGGTTCTCAGGGCCAGGTAGTTTTCGATGATGCCGTTGTGAATGAGAGCGATTCGACTGGCCGAATCCTTGTGAGGGTGAGCATTGATGTCATTTGGGGCTCCGTGCGTCGCCCATCGGGTGTGACCAATTCCGACGGTCTGGGTTGCGTCGAAGTTGATCTGTTGTTCGAGGACGAAGAGGCGCCCGGCGGATTTACGAATCTCGATGTCGCCTTTCTTAACGAGAGCGATTCCGGCTGAGTCGTAGCCGCGATACTCCAGCCGCCGCAACCCTTCGATCAAAATGGGCACGGCTGGTCTGTTTCCAACGTAACCGATGATTCCGCACATTGTTATTGCTCCATCCCGATGTTCTTGTTCGGTTGCCCTCTAGCGTGCACCTAAAACTTCACTTAGTCGGATCGCGCGGGCTGAAAGTCCGCGGCTCAGACTGGGTTTTAGGACACACTCATCATGCCTTTTTCGGGCAAAGCCCTTTTCATTATCGGCTGGCTGTCTGAAAAAACCAAGCCCACCGCTTTTCTAACCCGCATTTCTCACCCGGCGTTCGGAGTGTCGGCGTGGGGCTGATGCGCGC
>JBBTCX010000379.1:0-27295 GCA_038043045.1 Planctomycetota bacterium
CTGTTGTGCCACGCCGCAATGATGAGTCGGCCTTGTTGATCAAACGTGACGTTCGTCGGGTGATTCAGTTGAATCTCCTTGGCAACTCCATCGCCGCCATCGCCCAACTCGCCCGTCCCTACGACCGTCTCAAACGTATTGTCCGAGTTGATACGTCGAATTCGGTGGTTGTTCCAATCCGCGACATAAAGTCGACCGTCCGGAGCAATCGCTATGTCTTGCGGCAGATACAGCGGGGACTCCAACACCGGCTCCCCATCGGCGGACAACCCAGCCACCCCTCGACCCGCAACGGTCGTGATGACCGGCTTGGAAGCCGTCGGCGGTGCAACCGTATTATCGCAACCCGCCAAGGAAATCACGAAAACTAAGCCGCTCAAAATCAGAACGGTACGTCCGAAATTTAATGTTCTCATCGAGCCTAAATCCAACATATCACTCTCTTTTCTATCCTCGCTAGGAAATCCGTGGGTAGAGGCTTTTGATCGATCTACCCCTCCCTTTCGGCGAAACCAAACGCCCACCTAAGCGCCGAAGTTTGAGATGTCCGCGCGCCCCCTTCGATAACCCTATCGCTTCGCCTGGGGAATCTACTCACAGATTCCCTTATTTGCAACCATTTTGGAACACTCTGTACCCAAAGCCCAACCGTCGTTACGCCCCGGAAACGCCTCAGTTTTTTTAGGTTTGTACCTTTGATGCTGGGTCTCGGGTTATTGGTCCTTTTGGCCG
Source organism: Planctomycetota bacterium (assembly GCA_038043045.1). Taxonomy (GTDB): domain Bacteria; phylum Planctomycetota; class Phycisphaerae; order UBA1845; family UBA1845; genus JBBTCX01. The sequence continues at coordinate 733 of JBBTCX010000379.1, forward strand.
TTTTGTTAAGTGGTTTCAACCGCCTTAAATTGACAATGCCGAGGTAAATTGGGAAGAATCACTCCAGTCCGGCTTGGATTTCTTGACGCTCCTCGGTGGTGAAGACGGCTTGGGCGGTTTCCAAAGTCAAAGCCTGTCGAAGGTGTTTTCGCATCTCTTCCACACGGTTTTCCTTAAAGTCAACACGCGCCAGATGAAAGTACGTTCGTGCTCGATCCGGTGTTGGTTGGTTCGAAAGACTCAAACATCGCTCGAGATCCCGGCGGGCTTCGGTGTACTTCAGGAGCCGATAAAAAATCACGCCCCTTGTATCCAGAAGATGCCAATCTTCCGAGTAGCGCATCGCCCCTTTATCCGCCAGCGGAAAAGCTTCTTCCGGTTTGCCAAGTTCCACGCCGATCATCCAGGCCAAGTCGTTTAACGCTTGTGCGTGATAGGGTTCTTTTTGCAATACGGCACGATAGGCACGCTCCGAAGCGACGAAGTCTTTTTGCAAGTAGGCCGTTTGGGCAAGTCCGATCTGACCGTCGATTCGTTCCGGCCAACGAGACGTACATTGCTCGAAAATGGATCGGGCGGTTGACACGTGCTGGACTTTCCCGGAGGAGGCCAATAAGTTTGCGCCGAGAATTTTAAGAGGCCGGTCCCCGAGCCCTTCCATTTCGGTTTTCATGATGAAAGAAGTAATTCTGTCATACGCACCCTGGAGGGCAAGGAGGCGTAAGTGTGCTTTAAGCACCAAGGGGTTTTCCGGAGCGCGTTCCCGTGCTTCCTTGAGGGCGGCGTCAGCTCCGGCGAGGTTGTTTTGCCTTCCAAACAGTTCGGCCAATGCGATCAATACCGAAATGCTTTTCGAACCCGCATCGGACTTTCTGAAAGATTCCAAGATGCTGATGGCTTCTTGGTATTGACCCGTCGCATCAAGGACCTTGGCGCGAGCGATATGCGATGCTTCGGCTTCCGGTGCATGGGTAAGAGCGTCGAGCGAAATCGTCGAGGCTTGGTCGGACTTGCCATCACGCAAGAGCAAGTCCACGAGTAGACCTGAGGCCGACGCAACTCTTCGCCGCGAAGGTTCGTCCGAAGGTCGTTTCTGGATAGCTTCACGTGATTGCTCCAGGATCGACCTGGTGAGTTGCAAGGCGACCGAAGCGTTGCCGGATTCACTTTCGGCCCCGGCGCTAATGAGCTGAATGTCCAGATTGTTCGGTAGGGTACCCAGCGCCCGCGATAGATGGTTGGCGAATGTTCTGCGGTCTTCACGTTGTCGGGCGAGGTCGAGTAGACCTATATGTGCTTGGATGTTGTGCGGTTCAATGGCTAGGATTCGTTCCAAATAGTCCGACGATTCAGACAACGCCTCCGGTGTCCCTTCCATCAGACGCACGTCAACCGCGTGCATGAGCAACCAGCTATCATGAGGGCGCCGTGCAAGAAGGTCGTCCAAAATCCGGCGACCCCGTTGTCGATGAGCGTAGTCCGGGCTTTGAGAAAGGCTGACCATCAACATTCGTTCGACTTCCTGATGGTCGGGAAAACGCTTTACTCCCTGATCGCAAAGTTCAATGACCTCCGGCCATCGTTGCTGATCTCGATAGAGTCGCGCCAAGGCGATGATGGTATGACCCGTGGGCTCCGGCACGTCCATAGCTTTCTTGAGAATAGTTTCGGCTTGGTCTTTTGCCCCCGAAGCGGAGAGAAATTCCGCATGAAGGACTTGAATCTGCGGGTCGTTGGATAGTCGGGTCTTTGCGTCAAGTAGATCTAAAGCCTGGTCACGTCGGCCGGCCTCTTTGAGGATTTCCACTCTGGCGGCCAGCGTTTCGAGAAGGTCGGGTTCAATGGCATCCGCCCGATCAAGCAGGTTCAACGCCGCATCCGCGTTCTTGTCATTATTGAAAAGCAGTCGCGCTTTGAACACCCATGCGTTAGCGTCTTGCGGATCATCCTGAATGCGGCGGTCCAATTCCTCGGACGCGACCGAAAAATCTCCCTGGCGCAATGCGATGGCAAGACGGTGAGGCTGAAGAGCGGCAGCACCGGCCGGTTGTCGGGCAAGGATTTGCACGGCCTCTTCGAATCGAGCTTGGCGCTCCAGCAGACCCAACAGTCGGCTGACCACGGCGAGGTGACCTGGGAACGAATCGTTGAATCGGCGATAGACGGCTTCCGCCGCGTCTTGACGGCCAATGCGCTCGTGCAAGCGCCCCAAGGCTAAAATCGGGGTCGACCAAGTTGGATCGAGACTCATAATCTCTTTTAGAAGGGATTCCGATTCGTCTTGCTGGCGGCGCCAATCCTCCCCTTGTTGCCAGACGGCGACCTGTTTGAGTCGCCAATAAATACCCCTGCGCGGACCTTCGATGCGTTTGATGTCGTCGACGTATTCTTGTGCTAAACGCTGGTTTTTTCGGACGTCTGGCAGGTCCAATAATAATAATTTTGGTCCGATATTATCTGGTTTTTCGGCGGCCAAACTGGTTAACAAGTCGATTTCAGCGGGGTGTTTTTTTTGCGCAACATATTGACGGGCAAGGAGATAGCGAACTTTGTTCCGCTCTTCTCCCGAAAGCGTTTCGGTTGCTTTCTCCAAAATGGCTGTGATTTCGGTTGAAGATTGGGTGTTGCGGTTGAGTTCGACCAGTCGGAGCACTGGGTCGGCGGAGGTGGGATGACGCGAGACGGCTTGCTGGCAGACTTCGCGGGCGCGGTCGGTTTGAGCGGTTTGAGCGAGGAGGTTGACCAGGGCGATATCGACGGCTGGATCGGGATGACACGCGCTGACACAGTTTTCCAATTGAGTCAAGGCTTTGTCTTGGAGGCCTAAGCGATAATAGATTCCAGCGCGAAGGACGCACAAGGGGCCATTCTCGGGGTGCAGTTGTAGCAAAGCGTCGATGTCAGATTCCATTCGACGGAGAATATCCTGGCCGGTTTGGTCCGAGCCCGTCGTCTTGATTTGAGCTTCCCAGCGCAAGGTTCTTGCTTCCAGATCTTCCGGAACCAAGCGCTCTGCCCGCATCGCATACTTTCTAGTCTTCACCCAATCCAAGTTCCGATAGTGCTTTGCAAGGGTCATCACGGCTTCAAAGTTCGATGGATCTCTTTCGGTGAGGGTTTCCAACGCGGCGACGGATCGGCGCGTTTGTCCGGTTCGCTCACAGGCTCGCCCCAAGATGCGCAAAGCTTGGGGAGGGATTTCGGACGTGGTAAAGGCATCGTCGAGATATCGGATGGCATCCGCGAATTGACCGTCTTTTTCGGCCACCATGGCAGCCATAAGCCCGGACTGCTCGCGGATCGAATCGTCGGTCTGCGACTCCGCAATATCGCGGAGATCCGCAACTAGTTTTTTCGCCTCCTCGAACCGGCCTGCGTAGAGATGCAACTCAATAGCAAAGGGAAGAATGGACGCTCGTCTCGCGCCGCTCAATCCCTCTAATGCTCTCGAAGCGATCGCTATTCCCTCATCCCACCGTTTTTCTTTCAGTGCGATTTTGCATCCGATCGCGCTGCGGATGTGAATCCAAGCTTCCGAGTCAATGTCGTAATCAGCAATCGTGGCCGAGGGAACATCAGTGACGGCATCCAGCGATTGGCGGGCACGTTCCCATTCGCCCAGTTGAAACCACTCTTCCGCGTATTGCACATGAACGGATGGATCTTCGATGAGTAGACCGCTTGCGGCGTCGAGATCGGCGCGACACTTTTGCGGGTCGCGTTGGATGATCCGATGAAATCGGGCACGTTGAATCCACGCTTCCGCGGATTCTGGATAATCTCGCACCGCACGGTCGAGCCATTCCAGCGGCTGGGACGACGATTCCTTATCCCCTTGCCGGGCGATAGCGCTCAAAAGTCCACAGGCTTGAACGGCCCAGCGCGATTCCGATGGGTTTCCCGATCCGGATGTGGCTAACTTGCGCAAGACTTCGCCGGCCTCGGCAGTTTTTCGCTGAGCGTACAGTGACTTCCCCAGCCATAGCGTCGCACCCGAATCGTCGGGTTGCTGTTGCAATCTTTGGCGTGCCATGTAGGCGGCTTCATAATGCTGGTTGGTTCCTGAGTACAGTTTGACGAGTTCTTTCCAAATCGTGGGGTGGAGCGGCTGAAGTCGAAGCAATCGACGATAGGCGCCAATGGCTGCGCCGATGCGATCCGGCTGCAAGGGTCGTATCGCCAAGTTGGCTTCGGCATACTGAAGTAACGCGGGCTCATCGTCCGGGAACTTGGACAAGTATTGCCGAAGTTGTTTGGCGGCTTCGATGAAGTCTTGGGATTGCAGCGCGCTTTGACCGGCGGCCAATGCCTGTTCCGCGACGGCACGTTTGCGGAATCGATGACCGGCGAACAATCCTCCGGCGGCCACGAAGATTCCAATCAGCAGAGTCGCAAGGAACTTGACGTTGATCCGTCCCGGACATTGGTGGGTCCGCATGGTACTTCCCCTAAAAAACAGCGCGCGAAAGATCGCTTGGAGTGGTCGTACTCCCCGGTCATTCGTGAGTATCGACGCGGGCGATGATCGAGTGGATGTGAGGAAAAATGGAGTTTTGGGACGGCAGGTTATTATGACTTGGTTGGGGTGGTTCGTCCCACCAAAAAGTATCGCCCTCTACCGTTGCTTATCAACGATAAAGGGCGAGAGGAAAGAAAGAAGGATTTGTAGATCGTGGCAAGCCGGTCGGGCGGTCGAAATCATAACGACTCGATCGTGCGGCGGTGTTGCCCACGCTTAACTTTCTTTAGTTGGGGCGACGCTTGGTTACGCGGACCAAGGCCAAACCCAATACTCCAAGCAACGCGGCGGCCGGAGCAGGAACAGCGGCAATATTCTTGTCTTTGCTGATTTGGAACGCCTCTTCGGAATCCAAAAGGATGTCCCACTGGAAGGCCCACGTGAAATCGCCGGGACCGGCTACGCTATTCACGTCGTTCAGCGTGGTCGTGTTATTGTCGTTTAACGAGTCACGGGTCGCGCTGAACAGACCGGCTTCATAGTGATTAGGGGCCGGAGTCACCACCGTTTCGTGAACCTGAACGCCCGTATCTTCCTGCCGAGCTGTGTTTTCCGGGCTGCCCATGATATTGATGCTGGTGTCGGTCGATCCACCGTTCAAATCGGCGTCGTTGTACTGGAAGAACTTGATATCGAGGTCATTGTCGCTGAAGTTGGTGATGGTGATCTGCTCACCGATGTCTGAGATGCCGGTTCCGTTGAGGGCTCCATCAATGCGAAACGCCAACTCGATGGTGAACGCGGGCACCTGTCTGTCGTTTAGGTCCCCATATCTGATGTAAAACGTATCATGATCGCCGTCAAAGTTGGTGTCCGTTGTTCCTTGGACAAGAATATCCAACGTGTCGACCGACAGCTCGCTGGTCATGCTGCCCGTCCGATACCAGAACCATTCCTGGCTGAGATGATTCACGCCGTCCACGACCCATTCATACATGCCGTTTTGGCTAGTGGTGTCAAACGAAGCCCGCGAGTTCTGATCCGTGATGGTAAACGTCGCGGCTTGGGTCGTCGAGACAGTTGCGATGGAAGCCACCGCGACCAACATCACCGACCCGGTCCATTTTTTCAATTTTCTTTTCATACTGTTCTCCCCTCTCTGTATTCTGCTGCCTTCTTGGCAGACCTTGTTTCCTTCGATGGTCCAACTCATGTGTTGGTCGGGACTCACTGTGCTCATGGATAAGACTGTCTGCAACGGTTCCACTTAGGTTTCATTCGGCGATGGAACGGCAACCCGCAATGGGGTGCCACACGTGTTCTCTTTCAAGCTTAGGCCGGTGCAACCACAAGGTCAACGCGTGGCACGGGATTCGTGATTTCTGGACTTACATCAATGGGAAATCTGTTGATTATGGCGCGCTGATCTGATCGCTTGATTCAATGGGTTTGGTGTCCGCGATGACCAATCGTCTGAGAATCCAAGCTTCGCCCAATAACACGGCGATCGCCATCGGCATCATCGTCCACCCCGCGAAGTCGTGGAAAAATTTCTCGGCCACATCGCCGCTTACAACCGCGAACAGAAGGGCCGTAATGACTAACCGAACCAAGTTGCACAATATCGCCACGGGGATCGTGGAGAGAACCAGAACGCTTTTCTGCCATGCGGATCGGTCCAATAAGTAGGCCATCACATATCCGACCACGATGAATGCCGTCAACATCCGCAACCCACTACAAGCTTCAGCGACAGCCAGTGGCACGGAGTCATTCAAGATCAGCACGTGCCCTTCCCGTATCACGTGGATGGCCACGAGCTCCAGGAAAAAAACGGCTCCTTCGGTTGCGAGTCCCTGAAGCGGCCCGGATATCATGTTGTGGATGCGACCTGGGAGCGGCACCATCAAGAACAAGAATACAAGGACCCAGCGCAACTTTGTGGTGGTTTCACGACCGGCCAATAACAAGACCAGCCCGATAACGGTTACAACGAGCGAATACCGCTCCGCCGATTCGTACAAGTAAAAGAGTCCGTACGCGCGAATTGCTTGACCCACGACGAGAACGGCCAATCCACCCCAACAAACTTTCCCCAGGTTCGGCAAGTCGGCACGCCTTGTCCAGGCCATGTATCCCGCCGCGAACGGAACCAACATTCCGACCGAGTAATTTGGGTCATGCTCCCAATTTCTGATGAGGTCCTGGATGGTCAATGCATACGACCACACCAAGGAAATCGCGACGGCGGTCAATCCAAGAATTGACAACGGAAGGCGCGGAGGATCGCTTTTAGGCCTGGAAATGGGCGCTGCCCTTCGACGAGCGGCAGGCCGAATAAGTGTAGAGTTAGGCATGGTGGTTACGGCGTTTCCATTTTGGCGGTTGCGGTGTGTCGCCGAACGGCCCCGTGTAACAAATCTCGAATGGGCTTCGCCGACACCTCGGCGAAAGACACGACGATCTTTTCCGCAGACTCAGTCCAGGATTTCCCGCTTGCGGCGATTTGCACCTGGGCCGCGTATCGAACATCCCCTCCGTTATGTAATGAAGAGGTGCGAAGCAGCGAAACATCGGGACAATGCTCATCGTTGATGATGTAGTAGTTCAACACGGTGATGTCCTTCGCTTCCAATCCGCCGTAAGCAAATCGATGAACCTGTACCTTGTACGATTGTCCGTTTTCCTCGAAGGATTCCATCGTTGTGCGATCAAGATTCCATCCGGCGCTTGGATAACAGACCTCCGGGCGGTGCGGCAGCAAATCGCGCATTCGAACTCCGTAGGCGACAAAGAGCAAAACCTGTTGATTCGTATTTCGATCGATGTAGGCGCGATGAATGTGGTCATCCGTATCCGTGGCCTCGACCACGCGCTCATCAAGAGGTACGTCCCGTCCGCTCCACGTGGCGATTTCCAAGGGAAGTTCCGCCAAAGTTCCCTTCGGCAAGGCCACGCCATTTTGTAGTTGATTGAGGTGCCCGGAAGCCATTCGATAACCGATTCCACAAAGCACCATCAAAATCGTGGCTGCCCATGCCGCACAAGAAAACGGCGATGAACAACCCGACCCAACACCTTGCTTTTCTCGCCGAATCGACGAGTTCTGGGGCATCACGTTTCCAGATGGAATTTCGTTCCGGTTCATGCCTAGGTATCGACCGGTATGGCCAACGGCGATTTTTCGAGTCAAACGGGTGTGATTCTTCGTTGCGACAGACTTGTTACGGTCCTATAGTAGGCCGCTTTGGCGGCGGCGCGGGGAAGGGGCCCCAAGAAAAATTGTCGGCTAATGAATGAATCGTCTGATTTTTGGTCGGCAACCGGTCACCTTTCACCGAGCGCCTTGCGCGTTATTACCGGCAAAGGGGCAAAGGGTCATGGATCACGACGGATCAGATTGGTCCGATCTTGAGCGAGGAGGGGAAGATGAGAATAAACACATTGAAGCGGGTTGCGCTTTTTTCCGGCACGGTTTTGGCATTGTTGGCTGCGCAGACCAGAAGCGATCAACCTTGCTTCTCGGATTTCGAATGTGATGACGGTCTTTTCTGCAACGGGATCGAGCGATGTGAAAGGGACGGCGTTTGTCGTCCTCATGGGAAACCGTGCCGGCGCTCGTACTGCGAGGTCACTTCTGAAAGTTGCGTCGATCGACCTGGAGGCCTGTGGATCACATTTACCAGCTCGACGGTCGTGCCCGGACTTGGTGCAATTCCCAACGAGGATGTCGTGGCCTACGATCCGTTTACCGGCACGTGGGAGTGGATTCTGGATGGAAGCGATTTGGGGTTGGCGAGTTTCGCGATTGACGGGCTGGCCTTGCTTTCTTCGGGCGATATTCTGCTTAGTTTTACCGCCGCCGGGAATGTAAACGGATTAACAGGTGGACCGAGCGGTACGCTGAGTGATGACTCGGACATCATACTGTTTCATCCGACGTCGCTCGGGTCAACAACCACAGGCACTTTTCAATTTTACTTTGACGGAAGCGATGTTGGACTTGTCGCCGATGGCGAGGATGTGGATGCGATTACACTTCTCGATACCGGGGAATTGGCCATTTCTACGCTCGCGCCGGTGGACGCTCCTGGTGCCACGGGCGGGCACGAAGATGTGTGGGTGTTTCACGCCGAACAATTGGGGGCGAATACGGTCGGCTTTTTCACAAAGCTATTTGATGGTCGTGACGTCGAACTAGGTCAGTCGGCGGCTGAAAACGTGGACGCGGTCGGACTTACCGCTTGGGGAACGCTATTGCTTTCCACCAGCGGGGAATTCGCCACATTCGGATTGACTGGTTCCAACGAGGATATTTTCGAATTTACGCCGTTGTCGTGGAGTTTTCCGACCAACGGTTTCGCCGAACTTTCTTTTGATCTTTCCCAACTGGGAATCGAGCCAACGGAAGACGTGGCCGCGATGGAATGGGTAGAAGGCAGCCTCCCGGACGAGTTACCAGACGTCGAATTCGTTCTCTCATCCCTTGAGGGTCCGGTTCCTTTGGAGATCACAGGTCAAGCCATTACTTCGGATGGTCGACCGCTACCGGAGGGGGATTATACCTGGCTGATCGATGGAGAACCGGATGCAGGACCCATGAATACACACTTTTCTCGGACGCATACGTTTACAGCAAGCGGAGTCCATACTGTTGCATTGTGGGTCGCGATCACGGGTGTACCGGCGCTGGTGCCTTGCTTTAGCGCCGACACCGGTACGTTGGAAGGTCGAACGTTTGTGTGGCCGCGCGTGACGGGTCACGTGGCCACCGAATCTGGAGGCGGCGTAGGGGGAGTCTCGCTGATTGCCCTGCCGGATGGTTTCACCTCGGTATCGAGACCGGATGGTACCTATGAATTGTCCGTGCCGTTTGGCTGGTCGGGATTCGTCATGGCCCAGCATGCCCAATATCGTTTCACGCCGGAATTTCTTTCTTTTTCCAACGTAATGGGAACGGTCTTGAAGCAGGATTTCTCGGTTGTCAAGCAAGGGGGTGTGGTAGCGGGCCGCGTTCTTGACTCGGAAGGCGCGGCGTTGACTGGAGTACAGCTTCGAGCCGAATCCGGAGATTCCACCGTTACGGTGTATTCGGGTGCCGGCGGGGTGTACACAGTTCACTTGCCGAACGGATGGTCGGGATCGATCAGTCCCGCGCAATCCAATTATACATTTACGCCCCAATCCCGTTTCCTTAGCAATCTTCAAGGCCTGACCGACGGACAGGATTTTGTGGGAGTCTTGGCTGGAACCGGAGTGGTCACCGGATTCGCCCGCACCTACGATGGGTTACCCCATTCGGGAATACGTCTCTCATTCGTTGGGTCGGATTCGTCCGTTGGAGCGGATTTCGCGACCACGACCGGTGCGGACGGTTCCTACACCCAATCCGTGCCTATGGGGTGGTCCGGGATGATCACGATGGACGCCGAATACAGGCTGGACTCAACCGCTTCCAATAAAGTCCTCGATGCGCAGGGTCATGTGGAACGAGATTGGGTGATCTTCCGCAACTACTTTGTGGCTCCCGGAGGAAACGACTTGCAAACCGCCGGCAGCATGAGTGCCCCATTCAAAACAGTTCAAAAGGCCGCGAATATTACTGGGCCGGGTGACACGATCTATTTGCGAGCGGGACACTATGACTTGCGAAGCGACCCCGCGTATCGCCAAGGCGTCATCCATTTTGTGCGGTCTGGAGAGTCGAACCGACCTATCACTGTTGAAGGATATGGTTCGGAAGCCGTGTCCTTTTCCGCCGGCGACTCCCGGCCGATCTTCGATTTCTCTACGACTTGGGGGCACAACACAAATGGTTTCGGCCACTATGTATTTCGCAAGCTTCGAGTCGGCGGCGGAAGATATGGGTGGCTCTTCAGGCCGGAACCACTCACGACTTGGCAGCCGGGTGATCCGATCTCTTCGCTGCACGTGAGCCAGATTCATGATGTGGTGATTGAGGACTGCGAGGTGGATGGCCAGGGTTCCGTCGAGTCAGGAATTTACGCTCGGTATGGAGGAATTCGCAACCTAACGGTGCGGCGCTGCAACTTCCACCACACAGTGGGAACGGAGGGAACCGTGGATATCGGACAATGGAAAGAAGAGCATCCGGCCTATCCGATTCCTCGAAGTGCCAGTCACGATCTGGTATTTGAAGACTGCGAGTTTCACCATTCGGTTCACCAACAATCCAATGGGATTGTTTTTCAAGGCAGCAACTATGATATCACTCTTCGACGATGTCGGGCCTACAACAACGGGAAATATGGGTTTGCGTGCAAGGGTTCTGGCGGGTATCGGCTCGATCGGTGTGCGGCATGGGGAAATGATTCCTCGCAGATGTATTGCCGTGGATTTGATGGAGGGTCTGGCCTGCCTCGACCGCCGGCGTTGAATGATTTAGTCTTAACGAACTGTGTATTTATTGCTCCCCCAGATCAGCGAGGTGGAGGGGCGCTAAATTGGCGTGAAAACGTTCACCTTTCGGTGTATCACAGTACGGTGGTCGGCTTGCGTAACGAGGGCTATGGTCAAGCGGGAGGGTATTCCTTTGAATTGGGGCATCCGCATGCCTTTCCGGTCTTGGGCGTGTTGCGAAATAGTATTGTTGTGGGTTACACCGATTCTCCGGCGCTTCGATTTTCGATGAACAACGGCGTGGCGTATTTGACGAATACGCGCTACGAAGCGGGGCATAATCTGTTTTTCTCGGATGCGTCGACGAAGTTTCGATATCAGTCGCAGAACTGGAGGTCTCTCTCGAATTGGCAGGCGTATTGGAGCTTGGGTGAGGCCAATGGAGATGACGCCCTGCGCGGGCCTCGAGCGACGCAGGCCGATTCGAACAGCGTTTTTGCTTCACCGGAGTTTTTGGGCGTGTCGCCCTTGATGGTGCCGCTGCGACGACAGTGGAGCGCGGCCCTCTTGGATTCACAAAACCATTGCGATGTGCGAGTGGGGGCGAATTCGGCCGCAGTTGGCTTAGGGGAAAATCTGGGTGGATTGGGAATGGCGGAGTTGCTGGTGGATTATGAAGGGCGTCCGCGACCGGCGGTGGGGGCGTGGACGGCCGGAGCGTTCGTGGAAACGGGGACATCGTCTCCGTGATTCACCTGGCCTGGGGCCAGCGAACAAAGCAAGGAACTGAGTGATTGTACTGTGGTCGTGATGGAGTGATTGTTTAGAAAGTAAGCCCGGGCGCGGCGCGAGCACGTTAGCCATTGGTTCGGTGTGCGAAACAAGAATTCAACCTCTTCTTTGAGTTGTTTAAGCGAATGTGCGACTAATCCTAATGTGTTGTTTTGGATGACGTTGTCCGGGTCAAACGTGGACACGGTGGGCAATCCCCTGGACCAGGCTTCGAGGAAGGTATTGGGAAACCCTTCGACGTGCGAAGTGGAGACCAGCAGGTCGGCGCGATCGTAGAATTCGCCCATTTGTCCGTGCGGAACTCGACCGTGAAGGAAAACATTCGGGATGTGTTGAGCGCGGGTTTTCAAGCCTGTGACGTAAGGGTCGTCGTGGTTTCCATCGCCCGCGACATCGAATGCCAAGTCTTGGCAGTGCTCGGCCAGTGTCAACAACCATTCGAGCCTTTTCTTGGAGCCAAAGCGACCTACCCAGAGGATTCTTCTTGTTGGGCCGCTTGAGAGCAACTTTGTGGGCGGCGTTCCGTTCAACGGATCGCGTGCGCCGTTGGGGATGACGATTGAATCCCTGTCAAAATGGTCTCTCATCGCGGCGGCTTGCGACTGGGTCTGGCAAATGACGCGCGCGGTATGTCGGAGACCCCAGCGATATAACCAGCGTTCGTGGACGCGCTTAAGGTCGGGGAGTCTGGGATCGCAATTTGTGTCGTTGGCTACGGCGAAGAGGAATGGGCGTTTGTGAAAGTGACACCAGATGGCAACTTGACCGGTTTCGACACCGGTAGTGCGTTGATAGTAAACCTCGGCGTTGGAGCGAGAAAGAGCGCTCCAGAGAGATGTCAAACGAGGGTGGAGGAATTTGAGACCCGGATAGCCCGCGTTGGGTTTGCACATGCGAAGAGTGCGGACGCCGTCGTAGCATTCCACGTGGGGTTGTCCGTGGTCAAGGGTGATGATGTCCACCTCATGCCCGCATTGAACCAAGCCTTTGGCTAACATGGCCTGCTGGACCTCGGCGCCGCCGATATGAGAGAGGTCGTGCCGGCCGCTTATGGCGGCGTACGCATTGGGCGCGACAAAACAAATGTGTGGTTTTACAGAATGCATCAAATAAACCATGAGTTAGAGTATGGACTTTGCTCTACTGTATAGTCTTGCTGTAAGTTTTGATTTCCAGGGCATTGGGAGGACCCATCGCCAGTAGGTCCAGGCCGTAAACAGGCCCCCGATAGATAGGCCGATCGTAAGTGCGTATGGTGGGCTGTCCGCAAATATCCAGCGAGCGGTAAGCATGCAGATTATGAGTGGAAGATTGGCCAGTAGTGCGTGAGGCATTGATTCCTTACAGTATTGCCGTGCGGACACACCCACAATTCGGCAGGCGTACCAGGGTACGAGTAAGCCGGTAGATAAAGCAATACACAAGGCGATGGCGCTGGCGGCGCCCAAGATGGACCATTCGAACCAAGCCAAGCCCATCGCCGTAGCGACGATACCCAATGTGGCGGCGACAAGCTCGATCACCGCTGCGAACCCGTGACGACCGAGGCCTTCCAGTACAGAGTATGGGCCAAGTTGGGCGACGGAGGGAAGATGCCCCAATGCAAGGATGGCGAGAGCAAGCGGCGCTTCATATCCATCACCCATCCAGAGGTGAACGATCGGGCCGCCGAAAAGGATTAGTACGATCATCATGGGTAGCGTGATGCACCAGCCTGCTTTGGCGGATTGGATCAGTAGGACTCGCAAAGATTTCGCGTCGCCTTTAGCATCGAGTGCACTGCACACGGGGATGTAGACCTGAGCGAACTGTTTCACCAGTTTCATGACATGGGTGACGAGTGCTCTCTGGCGGGAATATACAGCGAGGGCGGCGGGGCCTAGAAATGCGGAAACCAGAATGCCGTTGACCTGATACAAGGCGGCTCTGGCGGCACTGCGAGTAAGGGACTTGCCGCCGAAAGCAAATACTTTCCGGGTCATTTTTCGGTTGCAATGGCGCGGAGAGAGGGAGAGGTGCGGGCAAAGTCGTTTGGCCGCGCAGATTTCAGCGATTCCGCAGCCGATTTCGGCGGTAAGTACGATCAGGCTGATGACAACCATGTTCGAGCCCGCGGCTAAAAAGCCGATCATGGCGGCTAATACGCTCAGTTCTTTTCCTCCGCGGATGATATTGAGAAGGTCGAAGCGTTCGTAGCCGGTGATGACGGAGTTGAATGCGGCAAAAGGCATTTCAATGGATGCGGCGACGCCGAGTACAATGATGAGCCATTGCGCCGTTACAAGAGAAGTTGCCGAGATCCCGGGGAGAAATGACGACGCGAAATATGCCACGGTCAGAGCTGACAATATGCCAACAAAGGCACTGCAAATGAGTAGCGTGAGACAACAGTTAAAACTGGCGTTTAGAGAATTCCAATCTTGTAGAGTTCGGTAGCGACTGACGTAACGGTTGACCGTGGCGGTAGCGCCGAATTTTAGGAGGCCGACGTAAAAGATCAGGGACCAACCGAGGTCCCAGATGCCGAGTATCTCTTTGCCATGGCTGTCGCCAATCCACCGGGGAATCAGGAATCCAGAGACGAGGACGACAACATAGCAAAGCCAATTGGCGATGACGCCCTTGGTGATAGAGTTGGGATGGGATTGTTGGGCGAGCTGTCCGAATGGAGCGGGTGCGTTCGCCGATGTTCGGCTCGGTTTCGTCTGTGGCGCGAGTTCAATCGTAGCCATATGAGCGATTCATTTTTCCGGCGATGCGTTCGAAGTCGCAGCAATCCTCGTGTGCCAGGGCTCGTCGCCAGGACTCATCGAGCTGAATGGATGCAATCGGTTTTAGCCGCATTTTGTTGCCCAAGATGTGGTGAAAAATTGCGTTGGGGTTTTTCGCGGCCTCGTCGGGGTCTAGTTGAAGGAAAGTAAAGATGTTCCCTAGCGCGGAGTTGGCGTTCTTGCAGAGGTCCTCGTATCGGACCCTCAAGAAGTCGGCAGATGGGACCTTTTTGGCGAGCCGTTCGATTTGCTCATGCGTACTACGCCAATCGGTGGCGGCGTGAATGGCGGTCTGGGCCTTGTTCTTGCAAGCAGAGTGCGTGACGGCACGGCCGTCGCGTATCAACTGTATGAGCCGTACTGTGTAGTGATTTGAATCCATGAGATGCTTGATACGGACGGGATCCTTGGATGCATCAAGAAAGATGGTGCCATCTTGGATTCGTAGGGCGGTTTCGATTACGGCTCTGTTAACGTCTTGAACGGTGGTCCAAGCGGCGTGCACCGAGGGCGAGCAATTGAGAAGGAGGGAACGGAGGATTTCAAATATTGGGCCGCGGAGTTTGGCGCGGGCGAATCGGTCGATGGTGGGCCAGTGAGGAAAACGAAAATCGGTGGGGGGGCGAAGGAGATCAAATGGAAGTCCACGCTGTACAACTGCCGCGCGAATTGCATTCCAAAAAAAGCACTCACTGAGTAGTTTGCCACAGGAGCAAGCGTACTTTTCGAGATCGATGTTTCCCCATTTGAGTTCGCCGACCGTCGCTATGGCCGGATGAGCATTCAAGAGAAAGGTCAAAAGGGTTGAGCCTGAAAAGCTTGGAGAGGCGATATAAACGAGCTTGATGGGGAGAGGATGTGATGGGGTTGTTGAGGCGCGAGGATGCGAGTGGTCCGCATCAATAGTTGGGGGAGTTGTTAAGAGTCGTTGCATCGCTATTTCCCCAGAGAACAAACGAAAAAGGTTGAGTCGAAGGGGCTTCGTACAACGGAGTTGGCGCGGCGGGTAGTCGACTGATTACAGCGATCCACACAAGCGCGCAAGGCGGTGCCCCAAACACAGAGGTAGGGGACGGAGCTTTGGGAGGGGAAAAAGCTAGAGCCGGTGATCCCGGCGGTGAGTTCGGCGACGAGAGCGGCTAAGGCGGCGGCGCCGATTGTGGTTGCAAGGGGATCACCGGACATTCGAGTCAGAAGCAGTCCGACGCGGGCCAGGCCGAAAGCACAGGCAAGGACAATTGCCAGCCCAACGATGCCGCAATCCAAAAGGATTTCGAGGTAGGAGCAATGCGGGTGGGATGGAACGTAGCGCTCATTGGCCAGGATTTCCTCGTAGCAGTTGTTTCTCAAGATGGCGTATTGGCCGTGCCCGATGATGGGTGATTCGGCGATTTGCTCCAGGGTTGCAGGCCAGATGTTGGTGACCCGGCCCGCAGAGATTTCGTCCCAGGAATTTTCCTCGTTGTCGGTGGCCACTCCCATGAGGATTCGGTCCGTTACGGTCGGCACGGCAAGGGCGATGACAAGGGCCGTCACTGGCAGTAGGATCAAGATTCGTCGCCAGCGGACGAACCCTAGCACAACGCCAACGGTGCAGACGGCGACAAATCCGGCGCGGGATTTGAGCGCGAGGAAGGGGGGTATCACGGCCAAAACGAGGAGCAGCCAAGATAGGCGATGCCATTTCTTGGCACAAAGAAATGTGGTCATGATTCCGGCCCAAATTGTAAAGGCGAAGAGTTCGGCGAGGTCGTTGGCGAAGAGGCCGACGAGTTTATCGGTCATGCGGCGGGCATCTTCAAAGTCAATCGTGAAAACTCGCAATCCCATCGACTTAAAAAGAAGAAGTGCGTAGGTCAAAGAGCTGCCGACGGCAGAGAAGATCGCCAGTCGAAGTCGCTGGGCGGATCTTGCGCCATCGAAAAACATAACGCCGACGAGAACGTATTTGAGGGGGTTGATGATGGTGTTCACGATGAGGGTCGGTGCGTCGAGTTTTCCGGCGGAAGGGCCTTGGATGGATTCGTAATCGGCGGCGGCGATGAAGCCGGAGATCACGGTCATGAGCGTGAAGGCTGTCAACAAAGCGAGGGCTTTTGGGGAAGTGGGATGGCGTGGAGGATCTTGATTTCTCTGGAGGAGCCAAGATACGAGCACGACCAGAAAGACGGCGTTCCAAGGGTTCAGACCTTGAATGCCGAGCATGTTGGTGGGCATGCTGGGGTGTTGAGTGAAGACCGTGAGGAATAGGAGGCCGCATAGCGCGACATACCAGAATCGTAGCGCGACGACCAATAAGCTGATGACGAAAAGAGACAGGAGGGTGAGTCGGATCATAACATTATTATGGACTGGAGACGTTTTGGTTGTGTAATCTGTTTATTGGAGCCGACCTACCATCGAGTGACGGTTGTTGGGCGATCGCGGCTAGACGGGCGTGAACGACCATCGTGCAGGCGAGCATTGAACTAAAGAGTTGACAATGACCGAATTGATGAGTGAGCCACTCGGAAATGAATAACGAAGCTCTGAGACGTCCCAGTCGTCCCCAAAGTCCAAAGGTGTTGAAGCGAACTGTGTGGATTTCAAAACCAGCGGATTCCAGAAGTTTACGGGCTTGGACAAGCGACCATTGGTTGTGTTTGTAGGTCGGGGAGTCCGTCTGGTTTCCGTGTTTTCCAACCAAGCGTCTGAATTTTGATTCCAGCCATCTTTCGACGGCAACTTCGCAGCGGGTCAGCCGACGAAAGAGTCCTGTTTTGTTGGGAAAGGAAATAAGCAGATGGCCGGTGGGTCGAAGGGCGCGAACCATGGACCCAAGTGCTTTCGAAGGGTCTCGTAAATATTCAAGCACCCCGAGGCAAGTAATTATATCAAGTGAACCGTTCGCAATCGGAAGCGTCGCGGCGTCGGCCACCAGGAAATAGTCTTGTGGATTGTGGTTCGCGGCGGCTCTCACCATTTCGGGAACGATGTCCGCACCAAGGAGCTCAACTCGATCGCGCCGGATGCCGTCCCAGACGTGGCCTGAACCACAACCGAGGTCGAGGACGCGCAAAGGTTCCGTTGCGTTAATGAGAATCGGCTTCAAGAAATGGTGGACGCTTTGACGGCGAAGGAGCAGATCGAGGTCGGACATTTTTCTGGGTCTGCGCTCATAACGCGTTCCCCATTCCGTACTAACAGTTTGGAAATGGCGCTCAACGACTCGTTGTTGAGAAGGCGCAGATGGTTGTGTTTGGTCTCGTTTCTTTTGGACTGGTTCGGGCAGTGTTACGCTCATGATGGGTTCATCCCCTGTTCTGACTTTAGGCGGTAATGATCGGTTCGTGGCGCTCGAGTTGAGAGGTCAAGGACTTCGAGCGTGGCGAAACCGGGCGGACCAGGCCGCTGGTCAATCCTGCGGCGATCTCGAAAGTCGTTAGTGTTGTGCAAACGGCGTCATCGAATGGAATGGGCGAAGGGTCGCCATTCTGAATGGCGTGGGCAAAAGCGGCGAGTTCAGCGGCGTGTCCTTTGCGATCGGCTGAACCACGGAGCTTTTTGATTTTTCCGTTTGTGGAAATTCGAGCGACCTGCCAGTTTTCAATGACTGCGGCGGATCCTTGGCCAAAAACTTCGATTCGTTCTTTTTCAAAGCAAGGATCGCCGTTGGCGACGTAGATGAGCGAGGCGATGGAGCCGTCGCGAAGTCGGAGAGTGGCGATGCAATTGTCGTGTTGTCGCCCGCCGACGTGGCCGCCGATCATTTGGGCGTGCACGGCGATGATGGGATGGCCCACCAGGAATTGGATCAGGTCAACGAAATGGCAGCCCTCGCTTATGATTCGCCAGCCTCCTTCGTTTGCATCGCTATACCAGGAATCTTGACCGAGTGAGCCTGCGTTGATACGGCAGACGACTTCCATGGGGCTGGTGCGTTTGGCGAAGTGAGCTCGAACGAATTCACTTAAAGGGCTGAAGCGTCGATTGAAACCGAGCATGAGGATTCCGGGTGAGTTCGCG
Source organism: Planctomycetota bacterium (assembly GCA_038043045.1). Classification (GTDB taxonomy): domain Bacteria; phylum Planctomycetota; class Phycisphaerae; order UBA1845; family UBA1845; genus JBBTCX01. Next base: position 19,120 of record JBBTCX010000379.1, read on the forward strand.
TGTGCCTGCGAGAGTTGCTCAACTTGTTCGCTATTTAGCGCGAGAGGTTTCTCGACGAATACGTGTTTGCCGGCAAGGAGAGCCTCCGCCGCGAAGCGGGCGTGGGTGTCGTGGCGCGTGGCAATGATGACGGCGTCGATTGCTTTGTCCTGGAAAAGATCGTGGACGTCCGACGTGCAATACGAAAAACCGTGTCGGTCACCGGCACTGCGGGCCGAGAGTCCTCCGGCGGAGCAGATGGCCACGAGGCGAGCGTTGGAAAGTCGCTTCAGTGCTGGGATCAAAGTCCCGGTGGCAAAGTTTCCGGCGCCGATCACTCCAAACCCGATGCTGGAAGTACTTTTGGCGATCCTTTGAGTGCCTGATAGTGGCACTTGTCGCACAGATTGAGCATCCTTCGGATACTCGAACAAGATTCCGACGGCGTGCTTTCCGGGGTTCTTGTGGAGTTGGTCGTAGGCTTCGGGGGCTTGTTCCAAGGGAAAAACCGCAGGAGCCAAGAGCTTTGGGCGAACGCTTTTCGTTTGGAGAAGGTGGATAAATTCTTCGAGGTTGCGGCGCAGAGTCCAGCGAACGTGACCGATCGGGTAGTCTATTCCGCGCGACTCGTAGTTTCGGTCGTAACGTCCTGGACCGTAGGAGCGAGAGAGAATCACCGAAAGCTCTTTTTGGTAATACGTCTGCCAGTCTGCCTCGACTTTGATCATGCCGACGATGACGACCCGCCCTCGATCGCGGGCGATGCGTCCTGCGAGTTCCATGGGGTCTGTGCTTTGCGTGCTCGCGGCGATATAGACCACGTCCGCACCGCGACCCGCCGTGGCGTGAAGGATGGCTTCTTCGAGGTTGGCTTGTTGTCGTTCAAAGGCGTGGTCCGCCCCGCATTTCTTGGCGAGATCGACCTTGTGAGGGTCTAGGTCGATGCCAACGACTTGGCATCCTGCGGCTTTCAGAATCTGAACCCCGAGCAGGCCGACCAAGCCCAAACCGATGACGACGACGGAATCGCCGATGGTGACCCCGGCTTGGCGGACACCGTTGAGGGCAACCGCGCCGACGGTTGCGAACGCGGCGTCGCACAGTTCGACGCCCTTTAAGACGGGCACACAGAGATTTTTGGGTACAAACACAAATTCGGCGTGGCAGGCGATTCCCTCACCGGCGCACGCGACGCGATCTCCAACTCGAAATTCGTCGAGACCGCTGCCGACTTGTTCCACCATACCGGCCAGGCTGTAACCAAGAGGCGTGAGGGTGTCGAGGCGCTCGCGCACCTTGGCAACGGTTTCCAGAATGCCGACCTGTTTGACATTAGTGAGGACTTGCTTGACTTTGTCCGGGCGTGCTTTGGCCATTTGGAGAAGACTCATGCGAGCCTGGTTGACCTTCATTCGCTCGGTGCCGGCACTGACGAGAGAAAAGGCCGATCGGACCAGTACGCCGCCCTGTCGGCAGATGGGCACGGGAACGTCCTCCAGTCGTAATTCGCCGCTTCGGTAGTTTTGAACGACTTGCTTCATGGTAATGATGCTCCGACTTCTTCCAGCTCTTGCTGAATTGGAATCCGCTGATCTACATAGTTGGCCTTTCCCATTCGGGTCAAAGGAATTTCGTCGCAAAGCTCGATCGTGATCGTCATGGCCCCCTCGAACTTGCCATGAAGATTCTTCAAAATGCGCTCGCGATCCTCGCGATTGAAACCACGTGCGGGAACCAGTCGAAGCAGAGTTTCACCGGGCTCGGACTGTGAAAACTGAAAGCGGGCAACGCGGTCAAACGTATCATCGTGCATGTTTAATGCGGTGAGAGAAATGCGGCGACCATCTCGTGTAATAAGGGTCTCCTGATCTCGGTGACCCCGAATATCGCGCACGATGGGGACATTTCGCCCACAGGCCCGGCAAGATTCACCGACGAAGGTCGCGTAATCGCCCGTGCGATATCGAATAAAGGGTACAACAGTGTTGAGAAAACTCGTGCCCACAATCTCGCCGCGCTGGCCAGGAGCGGTGATCGCGTCTCCGTTGTCATCCAGCAGTTCAAAAAATCCATAGGTTTGCGCTATATGATAGTCGCTGGAATGTTCACATTCCGCGGCGAACACACATTTTTCGGAATGCCCGTACCATGTAAAGTAGCGAGCACCGAGTACTCGTTCCGCACGTTGTCGCCCTTCGGCGCAAATGTTTTCGGAGCCGGCGAGGATGCCCAGGATGTTGCTCGGCGGCTGAGTTTTGCTTCGCTCGATGAAACGCACGAGAGCGTCAACCGAGGACGGATAAACGTGGAGAAAGCAGGGCCCAATGGCTGTAAAATGCTCGAGATATCGTGCCATGTTCTCATCAGTCATGTGAAAGTTGGAAAAAAAATGCCGACGGAGAATGGGGTCATATTCGTGCCGCAGGCCGGTAGCGTCGGGCTTCACGACTCTGCCGCGAAAAACGGCTTGGGGAATTCGAAGGTCGTAACCGGCTCTTCGCCAAGCGTGGACGAGGTGTGCGTATTCATAGGCCGACCGATCGGCGCCGATGTGAAATCGAAGCGGCGTTCCGCCCGTGCCGCCCGTGGTGACAAAGTCCACGCCGTTCGAATCCTTCGGAATAGTGTACATTGTTTCGGCGTATTCGTGGATCGTGTCTTTGTTGATCGTGGGAAGGCCGCGAAAATCTTCGATTGAACGGATATCTCGCGGGTCTAAAGCGAGTTGGTCGAATGCGGCGCGATAATAGGGTGATCGTTGTGCGGCGATCTTGCAGATGCGACGCACCTGGGTCAAGCTGAATTCCGCAAGTTGATTCGATGAGGCGCGATCCATTTGTTGAAGGAATCTGTGGATGGCTTGAAAGCGACCCCCCAGAATTCGGTCGGGCGGTAAGAGTTGAACGATCGGAGATACGATCTTCCTCGCCGAGGTTGGCATGGACTCCCAGAGTTTCCACGCGGACGGTCGTCGAAAGCGGGGAAGAGATGCGACGCCGCTTCGCAGCTTTGCCGGAGGATAATCGTGCCAGCCGCAAACAGTGGAGAGGGCATTCGACCAACGCCGGGCCACGTGTTTGACATCGGCAAGTTCGACCGCGGCTTGTCTGGCTCGATGTGAAAATCTCCGCATCCGCTCGCGGTTGGAGAGCACCTGCACAATGCGATGTGCATATTCTTCGATACTGCCCGGCGTGATCGTCCATCCCGTCTTTGCATTTTGAGCGAGGTCGCCTAGGTCGCCGACGTCGGCGACGATGGGAACCACTCCAGCGGACATTGCCTCGATCATGGCAATGGAGAGTCCCTCCCAACGGGAGGTCAGAACAAACAGTTTAGATTGAGAAAGCAGCCGCTCGACATCATTGACGTGGCCAGTGAAGGTAACGTTTTCACTAATATTGAGTTGATGAGCTAGAACTCTGAGGTTATCAAACAAGGGGCCGTCGCCCACGATCGTGGCTTGAATGTTCGGAATCGCATTTTTCACGAGAGCCACGATCCGAAGGAATTGATCGGTCTGTTTGACTTCCACCAGTCTAGAGACTGTGATGAGATCCGTGGGACGGTCCAATGGATCGGAACTGAATCGCGAGGAATCGATGCTTCCCGGAATGATCTCCACGTTAGGGCTGATGCTGTTCTTGGCCAGAAAGTCAACGGCTTTTTGACCACGAACGACGATCAAGTCGAATTGTCTGGCGATGGCGAAAGCGAGTCGCTCAATGCATTGCGAGCCGAAAACGAGTTTGCGGAGAAGGATGTTCTCTGAACCAAACCCGCCACCGATCAATTGCATCGGTCCGCCGGTCATTTGATAGGCGGCTTTTGCACCTACCAGTCGAGCGAGGATGAGGGCCACCAAGGCGTTGGGCATAAGGTGGTAGCCAATGATGATATCAGGAGCATCTCGAAAAACGGCAGCAAAAGCCCACAGAGATTTGGCAAATGGACGAGTCAACACCCGGTTCGCCCATCTTGGAGGTTGACGGTAGCGGACGTTGTCTATGGGCTGAGTCGGGCCATCTACAACAGCGGTGACAGATTCAACGTTTTTCGCTTGCGCAATCGGTGTCAAGTGCGAGACACACCAGTTGCGTGTGTAGAAAGTAGCTAATACCAGAGTTCGGTAGCGTCCGGGTGTGCGTGTGGCGCGGCGGGATGAGAAATGGGCCACGAGGCGTCCAATTGGCGAAAGAATCTGTGCAAGAATCAGACATGAACCATACAGTATAAAAAGTGCGATTCTGGCGAAACTGGCGGAGACAATCTGTTTTTCTGATCGTTTCATGTCTGTCGTTTCGACGCTTGACCCTTCTTCTTCAAAATGTCGACGTAGACAGCCTCGGTCTTTCGAGCCAAGGCGTGGGCGGAGAATTCGCGGACGATCCATTCTCGGGCGACTCTCCCGCGTTCCTGGCGCTTGCGAGCATCTGCCAGAAGGTGACACACTCGATCGCCCATTTCGTCGACCTGTCCGACGCCAACGATATAGCCGACGTCTCCGCCGGGCACCAGGTGCACATTATCTGACACATCCGTGGCCACCACGGGCACTCCACAGGCCATGGATTCCAGTAAGACGTTGGGAGTTCCTTCCCGCGACGAAGTTAAGACCGTGACATCACAAAGATTGTAGATTTCCGGCATGTCCTGACGATGGCCGAGGAACAGAACGTGTTTCACGAGCCCATTGGCGCGTACCATCGACTTTACTTCTTCGTGGTAATCTTCGGAACCCTGAAGGTTTTCACGAAGCGGCTCGCCAACGCATAGAAATTTGCATGCCGGGAATCGCTGGAGCACGCGACCCGCGAGAATAAAAAAATCCTCGTGGCGCTTTTGCTTTTTGAATGCGGCCACCATGCCGACGACCGGCGCGGTGGACGGGATTCTCATGTGTCGACGGAGAACTGAAACGTTCAGCGGGCGAAACTTTGCCACATCGACGCCATTGCGAATCACGTGGATTCGGGAACTGCTTAGCCCAAGAGTTCGAATGTTAAATCGTTTGCCGGATTCCGAGTTGGCAATCATCACATCGAACCAAGAACGAGTGAGTCGTAAGCTCCACGCGTGGAGCCGAGGCCGCTGGTAATCCGTGTTTCGCTCCGAAGCGACGACAGCGGCCAAACGGGCGAGCCGCGCGGCGATGCGACCGATCATTTCGGCATCGAACAGAAAGCAGTGAACAAGGTGGATCTTGCGTTCTCGCATGAGCGACGCCACTCCGAGGATGGGTTTCCACTCAAAGCGACGATGGCGAGGGATTATGACCAAACGCTGGTCTCGACGCCGCAACCCCGCGGCAAGAGGAACGTGCTTGGAAAGGGAGCAAATGGTTACGTCGAAGCGATTTTCATCCATGTGATTGGCAAGTTCGACCACCTGCCGCTCCGCTCCGCCATGTTCTAGGCTGCTAATCAAGAGTAGGACATTAATCCTCCCTTGATCCGAGGAGGCGATCGCTTGCTGCGCATCGAGCGAGCCGGTCTCCATGAAAGTAGCAACGTTCGTTGTCATTTGCGAATGAGTTCCCGTTGTTCCGATTGGGAGCGGCGTGGATCCGAGTTCCTTACATCTACACTGTTACGAGCCGGGTGCGGACTGGTGGACTGCTCACGAGTCGATTCCGATGATGCATCGGCGTGCGAATCGATCGCAGGAACGCCGCGAAACATTTCACGAAGAACCAGACCGGCAAAGACTGTATTGGTGACCAAGTATCGCTTCCACAGTCTCCGGGGTTCTTGGAGGACTCTGTATAGCCACTCCAGGCCGAGCTTTTGCCACAGTTTGGGCGCGCGTCGGACTTTACCCGCGAATACGTCGAAGGCCCCGCCGACTCCATGGCAGACCGGCACCTCCAGCTTGTCAAACCAACGTGCCAGAAAGAGTTCCTTTTTCGGTGAACTCATGGCGGCCAAGAGAATGTCGGGTCTTGCGGCGCGAATAGCGGCGACGACCGCCGGCTCTTGGTCCGAAGTGAAGAAGCCGTTGCGTCCTCCCGCAATAATGACCCCCGGAAATTGTCTACGAATTCGAGTAAGCGTTGCCAATAGAACATCATCCGAAGCTCCAAGGAAGAAGATGCGATAGTGGCGACGTTGACCCCACAACAACATCTGATCCATCAAGTCGATGCCCGTCACGCGCTCCGGCAGTCGGCGGCCCAAAAGTCGACACGCCCAGACGACGGCCATGCCATCGGCAAGAATGAGGTTGGCCTTGGTCACCGCCTCTCGCAAGGCTTGATCCTCCCGCATGGTCACGAGTTTGGCGGCATTCACAACCCCGATAAGAAGTCGCTCGCGTTTGAGTACGGTTTGATCGACGACGGACATGGCATCGGTCAACGTCGCAGCCTGAATTCGAACGCCTTGAAAGTCGACGGTGGGCAAGCCGAGGGTCGGCGCGGCGCGAGGACTTGCACCCGCGCGCGGTACGATGGATTCGTTTGTTAATGTCGCATGAGCCATGATGTTCGTGAGGTCGAGAGTGAGTTAATCCCTCCAACGCTGGAATGTCGCACCGCGAAATGGCCTCGGGTATTCGGTTACAATATTCCTGCGAATAAGTGACCGTCTAGCATCTAATGGATCGCGTCGAAGGGTCCTTGGTTCCAACAGTTTACTTCATTGGAAACGGCCCGCTATGACCAGAACAGTTACATATAGTTGCGACGTTGATGATCGAGCTACCGTGAGGCTTTGTCATCCATCGCAGCCAGTCGGGTGGAGGACCAAGTATAGAGAATCCAACCTAAGTGATAGGGTCGGCATTCGTAATCGACCCAAGTTGGAGGAAATAGCGTCTCTATTCCTGGAAACCGCAACGAACGGTGCACGGTGCTGGCAAGGGCCTGTAGTCCTCGAGCCAATTTACCCGGCTCCTTGCGGGCCACTTTTCGCCAAATGAACCCTCGCCGATGGTCCACCAACGAGTCTCCAATTTCCGGAGAATATTGCAGCCAGCGAAGACTATTTCGAATCGCGTCCCGATGATCGTCTCCGCCGGATTCGTGTAGGGCAAACAGCGCCATGGGACCCATCGAGTTCTGATGAACGGCGTACACGGGATAGCCGTCGAGCACTTGACCGGTCCTCACGTCGTAATGCCACCACCATTGCCCCTCCGGACCCTGCAAGGCACAAACGCGCGCGGCGCACTCGTTCAATTGTTCAAGGATGTCCTTCCGGCGGATTTGCCCTTGGTATTGCGAGAGTGCCAAAACCGGATAAACCCAATCCGCAAAACACGTCACGTGCGAACGAAAGAGTGATCGTTGCATGCCGTCCGGATAATGAGGAAAAAGCCTTGACGTATCGTTGAAGTTGTGCATCAACCGCTCGGCCAGCGGGGTAGCCAACGTGAGGTCCGGTTTACCCTCGGAGAGGGAAAGTGCCATCAATGCCCACGCCAATTCGACGGTGGGATGTCGTCCGTGCGTCGGATCCAGCTGAACGAGGCGTCGCATCGCTTTCTCAGCCGCCAGATGCCTCCATCGTTTGGCGGCCCAAAGAAGCAAGGCCGTGTCACCCAGATTGTCCCATCGATGCACTTCGGCACCCATGTGATCCAGGAGTCCCCTTGGCGAGCTGTCCGGTAGCGATTCCTGAACCACGAGTTCAGATTGCTCGGCCAACCCGATCAGTACGATACTGGTGTATCTTCTACTGATGCCTTCCAGAATGACGTTCTCTCCGTTAAGTCGAACGCGGAAGGCGTACAGCTTTCTTTCCGGACGATACATCCGTGCAAGAGCGCGAGAGGATTGGACAAGCAATTCCTGAACGAAGGTCCGGAGGTCGCCGGATAAAGTAGATGTCGATTCTGCGAGAGTTTGCATCACGGTTGAGTCGCCGTCTGTGGGTGAATGGACTGAAGAAGAGAGGCTCTACCGGCGCGTTTCTCGGGAATCAGCCATGACTTCGAGATCCGCCATTTTCCGCCCGCGGTGAGCAATGTGGCCAAAAGAATTTTCATATCAAGCCAAAGCGAAAAGTGCCGAACATATGCCAGGTCATAGAAAATCCATTGATTGAAATCGCCTGCGGATCGGTTCGCTCGACAGATTTGCCACAACCCTGTGATTCCGGGCCGCACCGATAATCTTGCGCGTCGCCAGGGAACACATATCTGGTTTTCGCGAAAGGGCGAGGGTCTGGGACCTACCAAGCTCATATGACCGAACAGT